>CAXUOD010000144.1:0-13539 GCA_964252585.1 uncultured Lichenihabitans sp.
TTCTTCTTCGACGACGACACGCTGACCGACAACCTGCCGCGCGTCGAAGCGCTGGCGCGCGAGATCGGCAAGCTCGGCATGACCTGGTCGTGCAACGCCAAGGCCAACGTGCCGCGCGAGACCCTCAAGGTCCTCAAGGACAACGGGCTGCGCCTGCTCCTGGTCGGGTACGAATCCGGCAACCAGCAGATCCTGCACAATATCAAGAAGGGCATGCGCACCGAAGTCGCGCGGCGCTTCACCAAGGATTGCCACGAACTCGGCATCGTGATCCACGGCACCTTCATTCTCGGCCTGCCGGGCGAGACGAAGGAGACGATCGAGGAGACGATCAACTTCGCCAAGGAGATCAACCCGCATACGATCCAGATCTCGCTCGCGGCTCCCTATCCGGGTACGTTCCTCTACAAGCAGGCGCGAGAGAACGGCTGGCTCTACGACGAATCCCAGGACCTGCTGACCGAGGGTGGGACGCAGATCGCGCCGCTGAACTACCCGCATCTCAGCCACACCGAGATCTTCACCTCGGTCGAGGACTTCTACCGCCGCTTCTACTTCCGCGCCCCGAAGATCGCCTCGATCGTCGGCGAGATGGTGCGCAGCCCCGAGATGATGAAGCGCCGCCTGCGCGAGGGCGTCGAATTCTTCCGCTTCCTCCGCGACCGCAAGGAAGCCGCCTGACGGACGGAGGGAGGCCGATAGACCTCCCGATCCGGCGCCTTTCGCGTCCGGGCCGCGCCGCGTCATCTCCTCCCATGGCTGGGAGAGGGTTCAGGGCGTGGTCATGAGGCAGCATCTCATCGTGACGGCCGATGATTTCGGCCTTTCGCGCCAGGTCAACGCAGCGGTCGAGGCGGGTCATTGCGACGGGATCCTCACGGCCGCGAGCCTCATGGTCGGGGCGCCCGCGGCCGAAGATGCGGTCCACCTCGCCCGAGCGCTGCCGACGTTACGGGTCGGCCTGCACCTGGCGCTCGTGGACGCCAAGCCCCTGCTGGCGCCCGAATACGTCCCGGACCTCGTCGGTCCGGACGGCTGGTTCCGACGCGATACGGCCCGGTTCGGGGCCGAGATCTTCTTCCGGCCGCGCCTCAAGCGGCAAGTGGCCCGCGAGATCGAGGCGCAATTCGAGGCCTATGCGGCGACCGGCCTGGCGCTCGACCATGTCGATGCCCACCAGCATTTCCACCTGCACCCCACGATCGCGGGACTGATGATCAGCATCGGTCGGCGTTTCGGCATGAGGGCCGTTCGGATCCCGGCCGAGCCGACCGGCATCATCCGGGCGATCGACGCCGAGGCACCCCGCGCGATCCCGGCCGTGGTGGCGCCCTGGACAGCCCTGCTGAGGCGACGGCTTCGAGGGGCGGGTTGCTTCGTGCCCGACCAAGTCTTCGGCTTGGCCTGGACCGGCGCCATGACGACGGAAAAAATGGCGGCCCTGATCGACCGGCTTCCCGAGGGCGTCACCGAGATCTACACGCATCCGGCGACCGACGGTGACTATCCGGGCGCCGCGCCGCGCTATCGGTACGCGGAGGAACTCGGCGCCCTTGTGGCGCCTCGGGTGAAGGCCGCCGTGGAGCGCAGCGGGGTGACCTTGGGCGGCTACGCCGATGCCTCGGAGATGGCGAGCGCAGCGAAGTAACCCAGCCCCTATCGGATCAAACGCCGGGTGCTTTCTTGCTGGCGCAAGTGAAGCGTCACTCGGCGGCTTCCGCGACCTCCCGCCCGATCCGGCGCGCTTCCTCGTCGGGATCAGTCTGCTTGTTCCGGGGCGGACCCATCAGGGCCGGCTGGAAGAAGACCGCGGAAATCAGCGTGCAAGCCAGCGACAGGGCCAGGAGCTTGCCCATGCTCGACGTTCCCGGATGGCTCGAGGCCCACAGAGAACCGAAGGCCACGGCCGTGCACATGGCGCTGAAGAAGACCGCGCGGGTGAGGCTCGACTGCAGCACGTGTTTCTGTCCGGCACGCCAGGCCATGACGAAATAGATCTTGAACGCCACGCCGAGGCCGAGCAGCAGCGGGATCGCGATGATGTTGGCGAAATTCAGCGGCAGCCCGAGCAGCACCGTGATCTCGAGCGTGAGGACGCCGGCGAGCAGGAGCGGAACCAGCGTCAGCAATACGTCGGTCACGCGCCGCAGCACGATGAACAGCAACACGGCGATCGAGCCCAGCGCCCAGAGGCCGGCCTCGATGAAGGCCTGGATCACCGTGTCGCCCGAGTCCCTGATCACGATCGGCTCGCCGGTCGCATCGGGCGCCACGGTGAGGACGGCATCGCCGAAGGCCTTGATGTTGGCGTTGCTGTCGGACAGGTTCTTCGGTGTCACCTCGACCCGGGACTGGCCATCCGCGGCGATCCAGTCGCTCTTGATGTTGGCCGGGAGGTTGTCCAGCGTCACCTTTTCGGCCGAAACGATGCCACGCAACTGGTCGAGCAGGATGTGCATGGCCGGCACGATGGCCTGACGCGCGATCTTGCGGGCTTCTGGCGCCGCGTCGGCGAGCTTGATCACGTCGGCCGCGAGGCGCGACGTCGTCGCGGCCGCGTCGCCCGTGCCCTTCGCGGCGGCCCGGACGAGCCTCACATTGGCGCTGCGCAAGGCCGCGACATCGTCTTCGTCGGTTGGGACCGGCTTGACGTCCGTCGGGTTCAGGGAGGGGCCGATGAGGTCGTTCAGATCCTGGACGATCGCCAGCTTCGGATCCTGGTCCGGCGGGATATAAGCGTCGAGGGTCTTGGCGCTCGCGACCTCCGGCAGCTTGGCGAGTTTGGCCGCTACCTGCTGGGCGCCATCGAGAGACGGGGCCAGCACGTCCGCCTTGTAGGGGGTCGTGTTCGGATCTTTGCCGAGGTCCAGAAGCGTGGCCACGGCTTCGGTCTTGGTGCTGTTGAGGTGGATCGGATTGAAATCGAAATGGACGCGGAACAGCAGCGGCGAGAGCAGGGCCACGGGGCCGAGCGTCAGCGCGATCACCAGCACGCGATGGGTCTCGAGAAAATGATCGACGGGCGCCAGGAAACGGTAGCCGACCTCGCGGCTCTCCGATGGCGGGTTGAGGATGGCCAACAGCGCCGGCAGTACCGTGATGCTGACCAGGAACGCGATGACCATGCCGTTGCCGGCGATGAGGCCGAGTTCGGAAACGCCGCGGTAGTCGGTCGGCAGGAAGGAGTAGAAGCCGGCGGCCGTGGCGGCTGCGGCCAATGCCAGCGGCTTGCCGGCCTTGGCACCGGCTCCCACGATGGCGGGCAGGAGTTTCCCGTCGAGATGACGCTCGTCCCGGTAGCGGACCGAAAGCTGGATGCCGAAATCCACCCCGATACCGATAAACAGCACCGCAAAGGCGATCGAGATGAGGTTCAGCGCTCCGACGAGGGCAAGCCCCAGGGCCGCCGTCGTGACGAGCCCGACCGCGGTCGAGAGCGCGACCGCAATGATGAGCCGCCCCGATTTCAGGGCGAGCCACAGCAGGAAGACCACGGCTAGAACCGTCAGGATGGAATTGAGGGCGAAGCCGTCCTTGACGGTCCCGAACTCCTGATCGTCGAGCGGGATCTGGCCGGTCAGTCGCACCGTGACGCCGTTGTCCGGCGTCAGGTTCAGCTTTTCGATGGCGCGGTGAACGGTATCGGTCGGGGCTTCGCCGGGTTCGAGGTTCCCGTAATCGAGTTTCGGCTTGATCTGGACGAAACGGCGGTTCGGGTTGGCCTGATCGTCCGCGCCGCCGACGATCGCCTGGAACGAGAACGGCACGAGCTTGCCCGAGAGCGCACCTTCGATCGAGTCGGCCATCTTGCCGAAGAAGGGCGCCACCTGATCCAGCGGCGTCTTTCCCTGCTCGATCCCGATCGAGATCATGCCGGCCATCTGCATCAAGCCGCGCAGGCTCGGGTCGGCCGCGAGCGTCGCGAGGAGCGGCTGCGCCTTGCCGAGCTGGTCGGCAACCTGCTGAACCTTCTCGGCAGGCTGGAAGAGCAATCCGTCCTTGCTGAAAAAGGTCTGCTCCGGAGGCAATCGAACGAAATAGAACCTGTCGCTGCGGTCCTTCAGTCTCGCAACGAGGCGGTCTGCCGCGTCCTGCGCGGCTTCGGGCGTCGTCCCGTCGATCACGACGAGGATGAGATCGTCGTTTTGGGGGAAGGCCTTGGAGAAGGCCTCCTGGCGCTGCCGCCAGGGCAGGTCGCGGGCGATCAATGTGTCGGAATCGGTGTTGATCTCGAAGTTCGAGAAAGCATAATAAGAAGAAAGGGCGGTCAGGAGGGCGGCCAGCAGCACGACGAGCTTGGCATGGCGGCTACTGGCGGCGACAATCCGCGCAACGATCGTGGTCAGCATTCGCTCGTCAAAATCCTCATCATGGCGCTTCTCGGCACGCGCAGCCGGCTGCTACGCGGTTCGGACGGCCAATTCATGGCAGCTTGGGGCGGGCCAATCCCTGGCGGGCGCTCTTTAGGTGTCGCAAGCCTGGCGTGGCGAACAGGCATGCCCCAATGCAGCGCGCTTGGGAGCGGGTCTCCGCCCGTTGGCTAGATGGGTGCCATGCTATGCCCGACAAGGCAAGCCGGCCGGCGAATCAGCCGTTTCGCAACACCGAGATGCTTTCACCGTCCGTTTCGAAAGAGCGGAGCCAGCAAGGGTCGATACGATGGGTGAACCGCGGCGGGTCCTGGTCGGCGTTCTGGGGGCGGCTCAAGGCGTTCGAGGCGAGGTCCGTGTCAAATCCTACACGGCCGTGGCGACTGCGATCGCGGATTACGGACCCTTGTGGTCCGAGGACGGGCGGCGATCCTTCACGTTCATGGCGCTTCGCCCTCTCAAGGACGATATGCTGGTAGCCAGGATCGTGGGTCTCACCGACCGCGATGGCGCTGCCGCCCTGACCGGGACCAAGCTCTACGTCGACCGGGCCAGTCTGCCGCCGCCAGACGACGACGAGTTCTACCAAGTCGACCTCTTGGGATTGCTGGCGGAGGATGAGGCAGGCCGGGCGCTCGGTCGCGTCGCGGCCGTCCAGAACTTCGGCGCTGGCGACCTCCTGGCCATCGCGCCATCGGCCGGGGAGACACTTCTGGTCCCTTTCACGAAGGCTTTCGTACCCATCCTCGACTTCGAGGGCGGCCGCCTCGTCGTGGCGCACGGGGCCTTGCTGTCCGGCGACGACGTCGAACAAGACCCTCCGGCCCGAGAGGCATGAGATGTGGCGCGCCACGATCCTGACCCTGTTCCCGGAGATGTTTCCCGGTCCGCTCGGCCTGTCGCTCGCAGGAGAGGGCTTGGCGCGGGGACTGTGGGCCTGCGAGCCCTACGACATCCGGACGCATGGGATCGGCCGGCACCGGGCTGTCGACGATACCCCCGCGGGTGGCGGGGCCGGCATGGTGATGCGGGCCGACGTCCTGGCGGAAGCCATCGATTCGGCGGCACCCGCCGGCGATCAACGGCCCCGGCTCCTGATGACGCCGCGGGGCCGGCCGCTCGACCAGGCTCGCGTGAGAGAACTGGCCGCGGGACCGGGCGTGATTTTGCTGTGCGGACGGTTCGAGGGCGTCGACGAGCGGCTGATCGCGGCGCGCAGCCTCGAGGAGGTTTCGATCGGCGACTTCGTGCTGTCGGGCGGCGAGATCGCGGCGCTGACGGTGCTCGATGCGAGCATCAGGCTCGTCCCAGGCATCATGGGCAAGCCCGAATCGGGGGTGGAGGAGAGTTTCGAGAACGGACTGCTCGAGTATCCGCACTATACGCGGCCGCGGGACTTCGAAGGTCGGCAGATCCCGGCCGTCCTGCTCGGTGGCGACCACGCCAGGATCGCGTCGTGGCGTCGCGCCGAGGCCGAACGGATCACGGTCGAGCGACGGCCTGACCTGATGCGGCGGAAACCCTAACCCGGCGAGATCGCCGCGGGCTGCCGATCGGGGCCGTTCCACGCGGGGCTCGTGGCGTCTCGGGCGCCGTAGGGTCCTTGGCTATCGGCCGTCTCGGGAACGAGGTCCGCCATCAAGGTCGCGAGTCGGCTCGACTGTCTGGGAGTCAGTTGCCGGAAGCGCAATCCATAGCGCAGCATCGATCCCACTCGCCTCAGATCGCAGAGCACGACGGGAAGCACCACCGCGGGATCCCCCGCGCGCGTCGGCCGGAACGACAACAGCCCCGTGGCTCCGAGTTGATCCTCGATCTTGTACGTGTGGTTCAGGATCACCACACCGCAGCCGGTTTCCGATATATCGTCGACGCGAACGTTGAGGAGGACCTGGCCAGACGCCAACTCGGCAAGGTCTCTCACGCGATGGCGAGGCGATTGTCGGCGCTCGGCCGCGTCTCTCTGCATGATCCGGTACTCCATTGACGCAGAGGTTGTATCGGCTTCGGGTTAAAGGCTTCTCAATGCGATCTCAGAGAGTCGGGGGTGTTGGCGGCCTGCTTCTCCTTCCTCAAGTCCTCGTCTAATGAGGCGCAAACGTCATCCGGCATCGGCCGGCCCTTGTTCTCGTCGGAAGCTGCCATGGCCATCAGAGTGCACAAAGGCGATCTGCCCGAGCATTACCGCTCCGGCAGAAGCGTCGCGATCGATACTGAAACGCTGGGTCTCAAGGCGCATCGCGACCGGCTTTGCGTCGTCCAGTTGTCGACCGGCGACGGATCCGCCGACGTGGTGCAGATCGCGAAAGGCCAGGTCCGTGCCCCGAACCTCGAACGGCTCCTCGCCGATCCCGACGTGCTGAAGCTCTTTCATTTCGCCCGGTTCGACATCGCGGTCATGTTCAACGCCTTCGGCGTGATGACCGCCAACCTGTATTGCACCAAGATCGCATCCAAGCTCGTGCGGACCTATACGGACCGGCACGGTCTTCGCGACTTGTGCCGCGAACTCCTCGGCGTCGATATCTCGAAGCAGCAGCAGTCTTCGGATTGGGGCGCCGATGCCCTGACCGACGCCCAGGTCGCCTATGCGGCTTCGGACGTCCTGCATCTGCACGCCTTGAAATCGAAGCTCGATGCCATGCTGTTGCGCGAAGGGCGCGACGGCCTTGCGGCCCAGTGTTTCGGCTTTCTGCCGACGCGAGCGCGTCTCGACCTCATGGGATGGCCGGAGAGCGACATCTTCGCGCACGAATGACCGACGTTCAGCCCGCGGCATCGCCCTATCGGGCTTGTAGGACGGTGGTGCGACGCGTCATAACTTGGCCATGGCTTTGCAGCTAAACTCCAAATTGACGTTTCCGGTGTTGCGAGCGCATGACAGATTTCGCCCAGGCCTCCCGGCCGGAGAGCATCGCGGTCGTAGGGCCTCGCCACGATGCGTTTCGTGCCGCCGGTCGCCATACGACCCGCGTTCGCATCCTTCGAAGAGTGGTCCTTTTCGGCGCCGTGGCCGGGACCCTCTTGTTGATCGTCTTTGCCTTCTTCAACCCCTTCCGGATCGCGGTCCCGGGCCTGTCGATCGACGGCGTCGGCCTGAACGGCAGCAAGATCACCATGGACCATCCCAAGCTGACCGGCTTCCGCAGCGACGGACGACCCTATTCGCTGCTCGCGACATCGGCCATCCAGGATGCCAAGACCCCCAATATGCTGGAACTGCACGACATCGATTCGCATGTGACGATGGCGGACAAGAGCATCGTGCACATCGTTTCGAACTCGGGACTTTACGACAGTTCCAAGGAAACCATGCAGCTGCACGATGCCATTCATTTGACGAGCGACAATGGCCTCGACGCGCGCATGAAGAGCGCCTTCATCGAGTTCAAGACCGGGCTCGTCGATACGCGAGAGCCGCTGACCGTGGTGATGAATACGGGAACCGTGTCGGCCGATAAGATGCACATGACCGACAACGGCAAGCTCGTCACGTTCGAGGGCCACGTCCATACCGTGGTGACGCCGGCGTCGACCGCAGCTTCCACGGCAGGCACGCTGAAGGGGTCGGCGCAATGAACGGCTGTCTCAGGGTCGTGATGGCCCGCTGCCTCGCCGCCACGATCTTGGCGATGCCTGCAAGTCATGCGGTCGCGGCTGCCGCGAAAAAGCCGCCCGCGTCGCCGGCGCCCGCCGCGGCGGCTCCCGCCCAGAAGCCTGCCGGCGGCGTTCCGCTGCTGCCGGGTGGAGGGTCGAAGGAGCCCGTGAGCATCAACGCGGGCAAGCTCGACTACTACGATAAGGAGCAGAAGCTCATTTATACGGGCGATGTCGTCGTGGTTCAGGGCGACTCCACGATGAAGGCCTCCGTGCTGACGATCTTTCTCGAAAAGACCGCGCCCGCTCCGGGTACCGCAGGCGCTGCCGCCGCACCCCCTGCGCCCGCCGCGTCCGGGGTCGGACCCGGGCAGGGGAGTTCCGTCAGACACATGGACGCCGTGGGTCCCGTGACCTTGATTTCGAAGGACCAGGTCGGCACCGGCGACAGCGCGACCTACGACAAAGGCGAGGACAAGGTCTACCTCTACGGCAATGTCACCCTGAGCCAGGGCACCAACGTCACCCAGGGCGATCGGCTCATCTACGACATGGCGACCGGGCAGGCCCAGGTGTTCTCCGGCCAGACGAACGGCGGACGGGTGATGAGCGTCTTCACGCCGGGCAGCGGTCCGCCCGGCGGCCCGGCCAAGCCGGCGGCGGCCCCCAAGGCGGCAGCGGCCCCGAACGGCACCGCGAACAAGCGCAAAGCCGCGTCCGGCCATGCGCCCCGCGGGGAAGATGCGGCGGCGCGCGGCGAAGACGTCGAGACGCAATGATCATGGCGGCGGCCCAGCCGCGACCCGATCGGCAGCCCCAAGCGGACCACGTCGCCTGATGGGCCTGTTCTCGTCCAAGGTCGCCAAGTCGACCACGTCGTCCAAGCGCGACCCTCATTTCGACGTTGGTCCTCGTGAGATCTTGGCGGTGCCGACGGCATCGCGCCACGAGGCCCAGGCTCCGGCGGCGACCCTGCCTGATCCGGCCCTGGCCGAGGAGGTTTGGCCGGCCGAGGCCTATTCCGACGAGCAGGTCGGAGACGATGCCTATGCCCGCGATCCGGCCTGGGACATGGCGCCCGGCTCCCGGCAATCTCTATCGCCCGAAGGCATGCTGGGCGTCTTCAATCTCGGGAAGGCCTATCGCGGCCGGAAGGTCGTCCAGGATGTGTCCATCAACGTCCGCCGCGGGGAGGCCGTAGGCCTGCTGGGACCGAACGGCGCCGGCAAGACCACCGTGTTCTACATGATCACCGGCCTCGTCAAACCCGACAAGGGGATGATCCAGCTCGAAGGCCACGACGTGACGGGTCTGCCGATGTATCGCCGGGCGCGGCTCGGCATCGGCTACCTGCCCCAGGAGGCGTCGATCTTTCGCGGTCTCAATGTCGAGGACAACATCCGCGCGGTCCTCGAGATCACCGTAGCCGACAAGGCCCAGAGGGAGGCCGAACTCGAAAACCTCCTGGACGAATTCAACATCGCGAGGCTGCGCAAGGCGCCATCGATCGCGCTCTCGGGCGGTGAACGCCGGCGCTGCGAGATCGCCAGGGCATTGGCGGGTCATCCATCGTTCATGCTGCTCGACGAGCCCTTCGCCGGCATCGATCCGATCGCGGTCGGCGACATCCAGGACCTCGTGCGGCACCTGAAGGGGCGCGGCATCGGCGTGCTGATCACCGACCACAACGTGCGCGAGACACTCGGCCTGATCGACCGCGCCTATATCATCCATTCCGGCCACGTGCTGACCGAAGGCTCGGCGGATGAGATCGTGGCCCATCCCGACGTCCGCCGCCTTTACCTCGGCGAAGACTTCCGAATGTAGGCCTCGCCTGCGGCGACGCGCCGTGCCATGCTCAATGCAAGTTCGGGGCCGCGTCGGTGTTACGACTCCGCCAGCCGATCTGTGCTATGAGTTCGAACGGCGCTCACGAGGGGGCAACACGCATCGGCGGCTCGGCCCGTCGCCGCGCACCAACCCCCGGTAGCGGTCTCGATGGTTGAGGAACGAGAGCTGGATGGCGTTATCGGCGAAGCTCGTGATGCGCCAGGGTCAAGCCCTGGTGATGACGCCGCAATTGATGCAGGCGATCAAGCTTCTTCAACTGTCGAACCTGGAACTGGCGTCTTTCATCGAGGAGGAACTCGAACGCAATCCGCTGCTCGAACGCGCCGAGGAGACGGCAGACCCGCGGGACCGCGAGGAGCCGGCGTCCGAGACGCCGGACGGCGGTGACCCGGCCGAACGGGACTGGACCAGCGAAGAGTTCGAGACCGACCGTACCTCGCTCGAAGCCTCGCTGGGCACGGAACTCGAAAACAGCTTCGAATCCGATGCCACGGGCGCCGTGGCTATGCCGAACCTCGAAGGGCAGGGGCTTTCGGCGACCTCTTGGACCGGCGCGCCGCCTGCCGCCGAGGGAGAGGGGTCGAGCCTCGAACGCTACGTGGCGGCCCGCCCTTCGCTGCACGACCATCTCGGAGAACAATTGCTTCTGGCGGTCACCGATCCTGTCGACCGGATCGTCGGCCACAGCTTGATCGATGCCATCGACGACGCCGGCTACCTGGCCGAGACCTTGGACGACATCGCCGCGCGGCTCGGCTTGCCCTTGGTCCGTGTGGAAGCGGTCCTGACGGTCATCCACACCTTCGATCCGACGGGGGTCGGGGCGCGGTCGCTCGCGGAATGCATCACGCTGCAATTGAAGGAGCGCGACCGTTTCGATCCTGCCATGGCGGCGCTGGTCGGACATCTCGATCTTCTGGCCCGGCGCGATCATGCCGCGCTGAAGCGGGTTTGCGGCGTGGACGACGAGGACCTCGCCGACATGGTGGGGGAGATCCGACGGCTGGATCCGAAGCCCGGGCGTTCCTTCGGCGGCGGACCGGTGCAGGCCGTGGTGCCGGACGTCTATGTGAGGGCTGCACCCGACGGCTCCTGGCTGATCGACCTCAACACCGACGTGCTCCCCCGCGTCCTGATCAACCAGACCTACCGCGCCCGCGTTTCCCGCCATCCGGTCAGCGATGCCGACAAGAGCTTCGTCGCCAACTGCCTGCAGACCGCCAACTGGCTCACGAAGAGCCTGGAGCAGCGTGCCCGGACGATCCTGAAAGTCTCGAGCGAGATCGTGCGGCAGCAGGACGCCTTTTTCGCCTACGGTGTCCAGCACCTTCGGCCGCTGAACCTCAAGGCCGTGGCCGATGCCATCGGCATGCATGAGTCGACCGTCTCGCGCGTTACGTCGAACAAATACATGGCCAGTCCGCGCGGCATCTTCGAACTGAAGTATTTCTTCACAGCCTCCATCGCTTCGACCATGAACGGGGCCGCGCATTCGGCCGAGGCCGTGCGGTTCCGCATCAAGCAGATGATCGACGGCGAAGCTCCCTCGGACGTGTTGTCGGACGATGCCATCGTGGCGCGGCTCAAGGCCGCCGATATCGACATCGCGCGACGCACCGTCGCGAAATATCGGGAAAGCCTTCGTATCCCGTCCTCGGTCGAGCGGCGCCGCGAAAAGTCGGTCATGGTCCTTGCGGGCCGCTGAAGACAGGCTTTGCCGTCCAATGCCGGTCGGATCCAGGCTGACAACGATGGCCGCGCGGTGGTAGCAGCGGCCCTAAGCATGATGCCATCGAGAAGCGGCATGGTTTTTCGGGTGACATCATGCTCCAGGCCATGGAAAGCGATCACCTCGAAGAAGCGAGCACGTTGACAGGCCTGGGAAACGGAGCGTTCCGCAACGGCCTAAGACCTGTTGTCGACTGAAGGCGGAAGGTTCTCGCTCCGCTCACGACAGGCGCGTTGAGAACCTGAGTCCATTCTTTCCGCCATAGGTGTTACCCGGAGTGCGAGAGGAACCCCGTGAACCAAGCCGAAACAGCACGCCTCGATGCCCTGATGTCGCGCGCCGGGTCGTCATGGTCCGTGATGGGGATCCTCAACGTCACGCCGGACTCGTTCTCGGACGGCGGACGGTTCTCGGCGCATCTCGCCGCCGTGGCGCAGGGGGAGGCCCTGGAGGCAGCCGGCGCCGCCGTCATCGACGTCGGGGGCGAGTCGACCCGGCCGGGGTTCACGCCGATCGATGCCGAGGAGGAGTGGCGCCGCATCGCGCCGGTCGTCGAGACGCTCGCGAACCGATTGGCGGTGCCTCTCTCGGTCGACACCACCAAGGCCGAAGTGGCCCGACGGGCTCTCGCGGCCGGCGCCGTGTTGGTCAACGACATCTGGGGTTTCCAGGGTGATCCCGCCTTGCCCGAGGTCGTGGCCGAGGCCGGTGCCGGTGCCGTCCTGATGCACAACCGGAACGCGCCCGATGCCGGGGTAGCGATCGTCGACGATATGTTGCGTTTCTTCGAGCGATCGCTGGGCCGGGCGGAGCGCGCCGGCGTCCCGACGGGACGGCTGATCCTCGATCCCGGCGTCGGCTTCGGGAAGACGCAAGCCCAGCAGGTCGAGGCCATCCGGGCGGTTGGAGCCTTGAAGACCTTCGGCCTGCCGATCATGGTCGGTCTGTCGAAGAAGAGTTTCCTCGGTCGCCTGACCGGAGCGCCGGTCGAACGGCGCGGGGTCGAGACGCTGGCCGCCAATCTCGCGGCCGCGGCCGCGGGGGCGCCCCGGTTCAGGGTGGATGACGTGGGCGCTCATGTCGCTGCCCTTACGGTCTACGGGCCGATCATGCGGCAGGGCACCGCCATCGGGGCAGATCCGGTATGAGTGCCGCAACGGGATGCGCGAGTTCCGTGCCTCCGTGGGTCGAGGTGGCGTTCGGCCTCGGGAGCAATGTCGGTTCGAAGGCCGAGAATCTGGCAAAGGCGCTCCGGGTCCTCGAAGCCGCCGGCGTCGCGCGGGACCTCCGCTGCTCGTCTCTGTACCGGACACCGCCCTGGGGGCCGGTCGCCCAGGACTGGTACGTCAACGCCTGCGCGGTCGGCACGACGGACCTCGCGCCCTTGGACCTCCTGCGTCGCATCAAGGCCGCCGAAGTCGCGCTGGGCCGGGTCGAGACGGAGCGCTGGGGACCGCGGGTGATCGACATCGACATCCTGTACTACGGCGATGTCGCGATGAAGGCGCAGCGCCTGACGCTGCCCCACGCGGAACTCATGAACCGCGCCTTCGTGCTCGTGCCCTTGGCCGAGCTGCGGCCGCACCGTGTCATCGGCGGCACAACCATCGCGGAGGCGGCGCGCCGGGTCGACGCGACCGGGGTCGAGAGGCTCTGAAAGCGGTTCGCGTCGCCTCGTCAGGCCGCCAAGTCCGCCACCACCATGTCGAGCACCGGGAAGCCTTCCCGGGTCACGCGCAAGCGACCGGACGACGAGCGCTCGACGAGGCCGTCGACGATGAGGCTGTCGATCCGGCTGCGGTCGAGCGAACGGCCCGAAAGGGCTTCGAAACGCGCTGGGTCGATACCTTCGTCGAGGCGCAAGCCCATCAACAGGAATTCGTCACCTTGTTCTTCGGACGACAGGCTCTCGTCGCTGACGATCCCGTGCCCTTCGCCCTCGACGATCGTCAGCCACATTTCGGGATGGCGCTCGGTCGATTGGGCGTGGCG
>CAXUOD010000145.1:0-13484 GCA_964252585.1 uncultured Lichenihabitans sp.
AATCCAACTATCTCGTCGACAAGCGCGTCGCGGGTCAGATCACGTTGACGTCGTCGCAACCGGTGCCACGTGCTCGCCTGGTTCCGCTGCTCGAAAGCGCTTTGGCCGGCGTCGGTGCAACAGTGGTGAAGGATCAGGATCTCTATCGTGTTGTACCGTCGGCGGATACAGGTGGGATCGGCTCAGTCGATAGCCATGGGGAGGGCGAGGGCTTCGGGACGTCGGTCATCACGTCGAAGTATATGCCGTCCGCCAATCTCGCCCACCTCCTCGAGGGTTTCGGCAGCCGGCCGGGATCGGTGAAATCCGATCCGGGCACCAACCTCGTCATCATCCAGGGCACGGCCTCCGAGCGCCGCGCCGCCCTCGATGCCGCGGGTCTCGTCGACGTCGACTGGCTCCGGTCGAAGTCGGTCGCGATCCTGCCGGTCTCCAATTCTTCCCCAGACACGGTCATCGGCGAGGTCAATCACATCCTCGACAGTGGCGAGGGCGGCATGACCCAGGGGGCCATCCAGCTTCAACCGATGAGCCGCCTCAACGCCGTCCTGGCCGTGGCACGGACCTCCCAGGGCATCGATCTCGTCCGGAAATGGGTGGCGAGGCTCGACAGGACGGACGTCGCTGCCGCGGGCGTCAAGGTCTACAAGCTGCAATACGCTCAGGCCAAGACCGTGGCGGCGGCGCTGAACGATCTCTTCGGCTCCGGCGGAGGATCCGGGGCAGGGGCGTCGGACAAGGACTCGCTCGAGCCGAGCGGTCTCACACCCTCGACATCGGGAACCGGTGCCGCCGGTACCTCGAATCCGGGGTTGAACGCGGGGCAGGCGGGCAACGCGTCTGCGCCGCAGGCGGGAGCGGACGCCTCCGGCGCACAATCGCCCTTCGGGGTTCTCAAGGCCGCCATGACGTCCGGCGGTGCCGCGGGGAAGGGCGGAACTGACAGCGACGCTCTGCATGGCGGCGCCAATTCGTCCAAGGTCCGCGTGACGGCGGATCCCGCGAGCAATTCACTGCTGATCAATGCCGATCCGGGGGAGTACAAGCTCGTCGAGCGCGCGATCCGCGAGATGGACCGGCAACCCGTGCAGGTCGACATCGAAGCCACGATCGCCGAGGTGACGCTGACCGACCAGCTGCAATACGGCGTGCAGTTCTTCCTCCAGGGCAATCGCACGCTGGGGCTGAGCGGCGCCACCAACCTGCAGGTCTCGAGCCTCAATACCGCGGGCCTCAACCTTCTCGCGGGCGGGTTGTCGAGCCCCCGCGTCCTGCTCAGCGCCTTGCAGGGCTACACGACGGTGAAGATCCTGTCCTCGCCCTCGCTCGTCGTCCTCGATCGCCAGCCGGCCGTGCTGCAGGTCGGCGATCAGGTTCCGATCCTGACCCGCACCGCGCAATCGACCGACAATAGTCTCGCGCCCGTGGTCAACAACGTCGATTATAAGGATACGGGCATCATCCTGAACGTCCTGCCCAAGGTGAACTCCAACGGGATCGTGACGCTCGACGTCGAGCAGCAGATCAGCGCCGTCGCATCGTCGGACCCCACGTCGCTGACACCGACGATCTCGCAGCGACGCGTTCGGAGCTCGGTCGCGGTCGCCAACGGGCAGACCGTCATGCTGGCCGGGCTCATCAGCGACACGCGCAGCAATGACCGATCGGGCATCCCCGGACTCGGCTCGATCCAGTTTCTGAACGATATCTTGACCAGCCACGACTCGGCGGTGCACCGCACCGAGATCATCATCTTCATCAAGCCGCGCATCATCACGAACTCCGCCGATGCGCAAGAGGTGACAGAGGAGTTCCACGACCGCCTTCTCTCGATGCAGCGGCCACCGGCGAAGCCGATCGTACGCCGGTACTGACGCTGCCCGACGGCAGTTCCGCTTCGGATCTCCCATGACGGTGCCATTCGACGACGGCGTAGTTCGTGACCGGCCACCAGAAACGCCGGCTCTCGCGGTCCCGGGCCTCGGCCTTCGCCTTGCGGTGACACGTCGGGCCGACGCTTGCGCGGTCGTAGCCGGCACGGCCCTGGCAGTGGCGATGGAAGCCGGCGCCTGGTTCACCCTCTCGGCAGTGTGGCTTTGGCTGATCGCCGTGGTCATCGTCGTCCGCTCCGACCTCGCCGACTTCATCATCCCCGATGGGGCCACGGCCTTCATCGCGGGTCTGGGCCTCGCCAATGCCTGCGTGACCGCGTGGCAAGCCGGCGGGGGCGGCGAGGGCGCCGTGTGGGCGGGCCTCGACGCTGCCTCGAGCGGAGGTCTCGCCTTTGTGCTCTTTTGGGGGATCGGCTGGTGCTTCCGCCGGTTCGGGCAACGCGAGGCCTTGGGCTTCGGCGACGTCAAGCTGGCCGGCGCCCTGGCGATCTGGCTCGCACCGGCCGACGCGGCCCTGGCGCTCGAAGTCGCTGCCCTGGCGGCCCTGGCGGTCCTGTTCCTCGGTCAGCGGGCCGGATCCCTGCGCGAGACCGCCGTTCCGTTCGGCGCCTTCATGGCGCCGGCAGCCTGGCTCGCCTTTCTTCTCGGCCCATCGCTGCGCCAGCTTGCGGGGTGGCCGTGGTGACGGCGCGCGGCGAGCCGGAGCGGGGTGCCGCGCTGTTCATCGTCCTTCTCTTTTCGGCCTTCCTGGCCGGACTTGCCGCGGCCGCCATGCGAATGGGTCTGAGCGGGGCGCGGGCCGCGGCGGTCTTCGCGGATGCGGCGCGGGCCGACACTCTCGGAGAGGGAGCAGCCGATATCCTGGCGTCGCATCTCGCGGACGCGGATGCCGCGGCGCGGCGCGGCGGCTCGATCGAGGTTCGGCTCCCGGACGCCGACATCGAGGTCGATTATCTATCGGAATCGGCTCGTATCGACGTCAACCTTGCGCCTTTGCCTTTGATCGTCGGACTGCTAGGCGCGGCTGGTGGCGATCAGGACGAGGTGGCAGCCATCGCCAACCGGATTGCGGCATTCCGGGCCGCTGCCCAGGCGAAGGCCAAGGCGCTACGACCTTCGCCGGCGGGGGCGCCGCCCAGCGGTGCAGCAACCGATGCCGTGCCGGCCGAAGGTGTAGCCGGCGCCGTCGCGGCAACGGCATCGGGATCCGCTGCGGGCGGATCGGCGCAGGCCACGGGGCCGGGCGCCGCGCCGGCCCTGCCGCTCGCGATCCACGACGTGAGCGAGGTGACGAGCGCATGGGCGCTGCCCGAAGGATTGGCGCACCGCATCCTCCCCGTCCTGACGGTCAGCAACGGGACCGCCAAGGTCGACCCGGTGCTGGCCGACCGTCTCGTCGTCGCGGCGCTGCTCGGCAGCGACGAACGCGTCGACGATTACCTCAATCGCCGCGAGCAAGGTTTCGTCGATGTGGGATCGGCGCTCGCTCTGCTCCCGGTCCCCGCGCAGGCCTTCGCGGGTTTCAAGGACTCGGAGGCGGTCCGGGCCATCGCCCATGTTTCCATCGGCCATCGCTTCGAGCGCCGTTACGAGATGATCCTCGCGCCATTGAAGGGCCCGGCACGTGCAGCGGCTGCCGGTGGTCTGATGCCCGCCGCTCCGCTGCCGAAGCCGGCGACCGGCGGCGAACCCGTCGTAGTCTCGTGGCGCAAGCTGCTGTAAGGAGCGGCGCATGATCGGACGGCTGCAGCGCGGATGGGTGTGGTTCGTCGAGGGACTCGCGGAAGCGCTCCTCTGGGGGATCGACCGTGCCAACCGGCGGCGACCTTTGCGGATCGAGATCGGCGAGGCCGATGCCGTCGTCGTCGGTCCCGATGGTGCCCGCTTGGGCCGGCTCAGGGGCGGTGGCGAGACGTCGCATGTCGAACCTCCGGGCCTGGCCCGCAGACTCGCCGGGGCGTCGATCGATATCGTGATCCCGCCGTCGTGGCTCTTCAGGCGCGATCTCGACCCGGTTGCGGTCCAGAGCAGACCGTTCCTCGATGCCTTCGTGCGCCATCAGATCGAACGCATTACGCCCTGGCGGGTCGCGGATGCCCATTATCATA
This sequence comes from uncultured Lichenihabitans sp., assembly GCA_964252585.1. Classification (GTDB taxonomy): domain Bacteria; phylum Pseudomonadota; class Alphaproteobacteria; order Rhizobiales; family Beijerinckiaceae; genus Lichenihabitans. The sequence continues at coordinate 4,001 of CAXUOD010000145.1, forward strand.
TCATCGAGCGGCCCTTGCCGGGTGACGCGACGCGCATCGCCGTCGCCGTGGCGGTGGTGCCGAAGCGGGTTCTGGTCCGGTGGTTGGCGCCGCTCGAGGCGCTGAAGCCCCAGGCCATCCGCCTGCGCGCCGCAGCAGCGGCGGACGGCACGGAAGTCCTGATGCCTCTAGGCGGCAATCGATCGCAGCGCATCGCCCGTCTGCGACGTGCCGTTTCGATAGGGCTCTCGGTCGGTGCGGTCGTGACGGCCGGCCTCGTCGGATGGCTGCAATGGGAGGCGACGCTCGTGCAAGCCGATATCGACGATCAGGATCGAGTCTTGAGCGAGCGTAAGTCCGTCCTGGCGCGAGCCACGAGACGCGACAGGCCCGACGGTGATGCCGAAGCCAAGCTTCGCCTGCTGCGCGATGGGCGCCCTTCGGCGGCCGAGGTCATCGACGCGCTTTCCGAAGCCGTGCCCGATACGGCCCATCTCACCACGCTGTCGATCGACAAGGATCGTGTCTCGATCTCTGGGATCTCCACGGATCCGTCTCGCCTCGTCCCGGCGCTCGAGACGTCGGGTCGGTTCGCCGACGTATCTGCGAGCGCGGCCACGACGCGGGTCGAGACCGGGACGGGCGACAGGTTCAGCCTCGAGATGCGAGCCGTCCGACCGAAGGCTCCGGCCGCCGCCGGCGCGGCCGGCCCTTCGACAACGACGGCGATCCGATGAGCATCACGCTCGGCCGGCCGCTTGCCGCTTCACTTCTTCTGGCCGGCATCGTCATCTTGGCGGTCGCTGGCGTTGTGGTCGGCTGGGCGGGCCTGGCGTCCGCCGTCGACGAACGTGACGCCCAGGGCGAACTCCTGACGCGCAGCGTCGCCGCGAGCCGCCGTCTGGCCTCGTCACCGGCGGCCGAGCAGACCGACCCGTTCGTCGAAGCCGACACTCAGACGCTAGCCGCGGCGCGGATCGACGCGTTGATCCGGTCCGTGGCGGACGACAATAGCGGTGCGGTCTTGTCGAGCAGGTCGGAAGCCAAGCCGGACGAGGATGGCATCGGCATCGGGGGCCACATCGAGGCTCAGGCCGTGATCGAAGGACAGAACGAAGCGCTTCAGAGCATACTCGTGAAGCTTGAGGGCAGCGATCCGGTCATCCTGGTCGACGCCTTGACGTTGGAGCCGGCCGACCTGGCGTCCGATGCAGCCCCGGGCGACCCGCAGGCACCGAGGTTGAGGATGACCCTGACGCTCGGGGCCTATTGGAAGGCGGCGCCTCACTGAGAGCCGAGTGGCTGCGACGAGGGACGCCGCGGAGAACGAAGTCGAGGAACACGCACCGGGACGGGGAGAAGTCGTCGGGTTCTGTCCCTCGAAAGCCTCTCACCGGACGGATCCGATGAGAGATGGTCTTTGATGCCTTTCGACGCCGAACCGAGTCCGCTGCGATCGGCCGCAAGGCCTGCCGCAGCGTGATATCAGAGATTCAGCAGCGCAGCGCCCCCTGGTCCACCGTTGGCGCCGTAGGGGAAGAACAGGCCGCTCGACGCGCCTGCCGCACCATAGACGACGTTGAGAACCTGGCGCGGCGTGCGGGCAAATGCCAAGCTGTTCGGGTCGGTGGGGACGATGTTCGCAGGCGACGGGAAACCGCCGTCGAGCGTGCTCTGGTCAGCGCCGATCCCCTGATCGTCGGCAGCGCCCGAGAGCGTGGCGCGCAGTCCGGAGATCAATGCCGTCGCCTGGTTGGCTACGGCACTCTGCTGGGCGAACAGGAAGGTGCGGATGAGGCCGGCGTGATAGGCCTCGACCGAGAGAATGCCGGCAGCCGCTGCGAGATACTGCTTGTTCGTGATGAACGGCGCGGCACCGCTATAGGCCGTGACGCCGACGTCCTCGAAGATATAGGCGGCGAGCAGGAAGTTGACGTCGCTGGCATAGGCATCGAAGAAGCCATTGGCCGGCACGACGCCAGCGGCCTGGGCCGCCACCGTAAAGGCGTTGCCGATATCGATCTGAGGACGAGCGACCGCATTGGCGCCCAGGGCAGCACGCAGGAAGATGACGTGGTTCTTTTCGTCGTTGGCGATCTCTACCGCGTAGTCGGCGACGATCGGATTGGCGAACTGGACCTTGCGGCCGCCGACGACAGCGCCGAGACTCTGTTTGCCGGTCGTGAGGTTGGGAGGCAGGCCTACCCCATAAGCGGCCTGCTGGTAGAACTCGGCTTCCAGGTATTCGAGGTTCAGCGCGAAGTTGAGGATCGCGACGTCGAGATCCTGGGTGGCGGCATCGGCGGTGCCGGTCGTGGCGCCGAGGAAGGCCGCATAGGCTCCGCCGAGACCGGCGGCCTTGATGAAGGCACGGCGCCCCGCTTCCAGATTGATCGGTCGGCTCGGCGCGGCATCGGTATTGTTCTGTTCGTCAGACATCGTGTTTCCTCATTGACTGAATCGGATCGTCGGTACGGATGAGCACCTCCGAGGCGAATGATTGTTGCTCCCCATGACAAGGCTAGGACGGGATCGAAGCCTGACAAGGGATAGATCGCAAGTCGGCCATAATCTATTGAGTCGAGCCCGGGCTGTGGCATGACTGCACCACGTTGCCGATCAATTCTCGGTGTTCCTCAGTCTTTGCATGTTTCGCACGCGCGTTGCGGCCAAGCTCGTCGCGTGGTTTACAATTTCGTTCTTGCAGCAGCGTGGTCAAAATCGGCATGCGGCGAAGCGCGACGCACCCAACTCCTGTCGGCCCAAGCGTCGCCGCGCTCTGTTTGGCTGCAATCCTGTGTGCGATTTCCGCAATGGCTTCGGCGACGCGAGCGGCGGAAGGCGACAGGCCTGCAGCCTTCGAGGCGACTCGATCGAGGCCGCTCTTTTCTCCCACGCGGCGCCCACCTCCGCCTCCACCGCCTGCGCCGGTCTTCGTTGCGCCTCCGGCCGTGGTAATGGCGCCGCCTCCCGTGCTGGCCCCGGACCTCGCCGTCAGCGGCGTCATCGTCGGTACCGACACGCGCATCGCCATCGTCAAACGTCCCAGCGACGCGGCCTTCATGAGGTTGACGCCTGGGAGCAAGATCGACGGCTGGACCGTGTCGGAAATTGAACCACGCGCGGTCGTGCTCAGGCGCGACGACCGTTCCGTCACCATCGGCATGCCGGATCCCCCGCATTGACGGACTTTTCCGCGTTTGGACCAGGGTGTACAATCGTTGCGCTGTATTTGGCTGATTTTGCCCGCTGAATGCCTCGGGGCAATATTTTGTTAACCAAAATGGTTGAAATTCATGAGGTCGCTCAGCCGGACGCTCCGGCGCCTACGCAGCCCCCGGGAGGTCCGGTGCTGAGCGATCGTCTCGAGGCGGACGCCGTTCTTCCACAGATCGACCGATTGTGGTGCAACCATGGGCATTCATCCGGAATTTTCGCCGTCCGACCGCCGGTCCGGCAATCTCGACGAGGCGCGGCGCACCATGTGGCTCTGGGCCGAACCGATCATCATCGATCGGGCGGTCGAGGTTTACGGCCGCATCGTCGACGAGGCCGATACGGTCGCCATGGCGCGGAGACACTGCCGCTTGTGGCGTAACGTGTTGCTCGACAAACCCTCGGCGGTGGCTCTCACGATGGACGAATTGCGGCGGACCGAGGTCGGCCTCGGTTTGCCCGAGTCCCTCATCGACGATGTCAACGACGTCATCCTGGAGGAACTGGTCGACATCGTGATGAGTCGCTACCGCGCCTCCCGCAACATGATCAAGACCTGCAGTCTGGTGCTCATGTCCGCAACCTCCTGCCTGGGAACGGTCCGGGCCGCAGCCTGACATCACGGAGTCGTTTCGCCTTGTCCTCATGCGCGGCTCCTCCGCGTCCTGGAGCCCCCTTCGCATCTCGACGGGCTGGCGTTTTCGCCGTGGAGCGTGTCTGGACACGGCTCGCGCACGCCGACCGAGGCACCGTCGGGCCGGAGACCGATCACCATGCAGAACCGTCGGCCAAGGGGCCTTCTGCTCGTCTTGGCGGCCTCCCTACTCTACAGCACGGCGGGCCTCTTCACCCACGCCCTGCATCGCGATGCCTGGACGATCCTCGCCTGGCGTGCCGTCTTCGCGACACTGTTCCTGCTCGTCTGGATGATCGTCGAACATCGCGGCGCCGCCCTACGGGCCTTTGCCTTGCGGCCGCGGGAGATCGCGCTGGCGGTGCCGACGGCCATCAGCGGCATCTGCTACATCTTCGCTCTGAAACTCACCACCGTGGCCGACGTGATGGTGATCTACGCAACCTTGCCCTTCGTCGTCGCGGCGGTGGCGTGGGCTTGGACCCGCGAGGTGCCCGCAAGCCGCACCATGGTGGCCAGTTGTGCGGCGCTGGGCGGCGTTGCCCTCATGATGGTGGGCGGGTTCGGCAGCGGCCCGCGTTTGGCCGGGATGGGGGCCACGCTCATCATGAACCTCGGCTTCGCCATGATCCTCGTCAACGCCCGCGCAAGCCCTCGCGTGTCGACGGCCATCTATACGGTCGGGACCGCCCTGTCCGGCGTCGTCGCCTTCTCACTCGCGCCCGAGATCGTGGTGCCGCTTCGCGACATGGTTTTGTTGGCCCTCTTCGGCGTTCTGACGATCGGGCTCGCCATGGCCCTCTACATGGCGGGTGCCCGCCTGATCCCGCCGGCCGACGTCGGCTTGGTCGCGATCGTCGACGTGGTGGTCGGACCAGCCCTGGTGTGGCAGGTGTTCGGCGAGGAGGCCGGCCCCTGGACGATAGCGGGCGGCGCGGTCGTGGTCTTGGCGCTGCTCTGGCGTCTGGCCCCCGATATCCGTCGACTGGGACGCGGGGTCGATCCGGTCGCCCGTGCCTCGCAATCTTGTTGACCGCCCCGGCGATGCACATTTCAGCGTCGTTGCGGAACGATGAGGTGGAATAGCGAACGCGACGGATCGGTAAACGCGGGCCGCGACTTGCCTAAAGTTGCGGGGTGCGCGACCATCGGTTCCGGACAACGAGGCCGTCAAGGGTCCCATCACCTGGGCGCGTGCGAGTCAGACGATGATCCGACAGTGGTTCGACCATGACGGCTGAGCGACGGGACCAAGACCAGGGAGATCTGTCGGTTCGCTTTTGGGGCGCGCGCGGAACGCTCCCCATGCCCGGTCCCAAGACCGTGATCTACGGTGGCCATACCTGCTGCGTCGAGATCCATATGGGCCGACGCCTGTTCGTGATCGATGCCGGAAGCGGGTTCGAGGCGCTCGGACGACAGATCGCCGACACCGAACCGAAGGACGGCAGGATCGACCTGTTGTTGAGCCATCTCCACCACGATCATATCTCCGGCCTGCCGTTCTTCGCTCCCATTCTCAACGGCCACAGCACCCTCAGGATCTTCTGCGGCAATCAAGGTGGCGAGAGCGCCAAGGCGGCTCTCGACACGATGTTCGCGCCGCCATTGTTCCCGGTGACCCTGGACGCCCTGCCGGGCCACGTCGAACATGTCGGCTTCAGGGCCGGCGAGACCCTCAGGTTCGAGGACGGAACCGAGATCGCCACCTGCCCGCTGCGGCACCCCGGGGGGGCGACCGGCTATCGCATGGACTATGCCGGGCGCCGGGTCTGCTACGTTTCGGATATGGAGCACTCCGATGCGGGGCCGGACGACGACGTCGTGGCGTTCTGCCGGGGCGCCGATCTCGTCGTCTACGACGCCATGTTCACCGAGGCCGAACTGCCGCGGTGCCGAGGATGGGGTCATTCGACCTGGGACGCCGGCGTCGCCCTCTGCCGGGCGGCCGGTGCCAAGAGCCTGGTGGCCTACCACCACCACCAGAGCCACGACGACCAGTTCCTGGCGGGGATCGAGGCTGAACTCGTCAAGGCGCTTCCCGGGTCTTTTCTCGCGCGGGAAGGCCAGACCGTGGTGCTGAAGGCGCTCGCACTGCAACCTTGCTGACCCCGAGGCAAGCGTGACGTGGCTGACCCGGAAAGGGCGCATCGACCCGAGCGGAAACGACAACCAATCGCGCGGTCGTTGAGCCAATTACCGTCGTGCCTGCGCTTTCGTGGTCACCTGCCGTCCTCTAGGGTGCCGGCGCGCCCATCGCCCGACCCGGGACCGCCATTGTCCAGTATCGAAACGCAGATCACGGGGAGACTGCTCCCGGCCTGGTTGCGCGGCTTCGTGCGGAGCCGCGAGTCGGGACTGGTGCTGGCGGCCGGTGTGATCGGCGTCGCCAGCGGCGGCCTCGTGGCCCTGATCGGATGGCTCGTGCAGACCATGCACGTGGTGCTCTTCGGGCTCGGCTACGGTGAAAGGCTCAGCGCCGCCGAGCATGTCCCGTCGTGGCGCATCGTCCTGGTCCCGCTGGCGGGAGGTCTCATCCTCACGGCGCTCGCGCGCTACAGCCGGCGCATGTCGGGGCGCCTGGCCGATGCGATCGAGGCCAACGCCCTCTTCGGCGGCCGCCTGTCGCTGATCGGCAGTCTGCTCGTAACGGTGCAGACCGTCGCGTCCTGCGGTTTCGGCGCCTCGGTCGGCCTCGAAGCCGGCTATGCCCAGATCTCGGCGGCCGTGGCGTCGCGCCTCGGTCTGTCGCTGGCCGCCCGACGCGCCGACCTCCGCCTGCTTGTCGCGTGCGGGGCCGCGGGCGCCATCGCGGCGGCTTTCGGCGCCCCCCTGGCGGGTGCCTTCTACGGTTTCGAGGTGGTGCTCGGAACCTACACGGTCGGCGCCCTCGCGCCCGTGGCTACAAGCGCTCTCGTGGCAAGCCAGATCGCTCGGAATTTCGAAGGTTCGGGCTTCCTGATCCAGCCGGAATCGCTGACCGCAATCGGGGCCGGGGATCTCGTTCACATCGTGGCGATCGGGGGAGTCTGCGGCCTTGCCGGCATCCTGCTGATGCTCACGGTCGCGGCCTGCGACACGTTCTTCAAGCGCCTCCGGGTCGCGAGCCATTGGCGCACCCCGATCGGCGGGCTCCTCGTAGGCGGGCTCGCGCTCGTTTCGCCCCAGGTGCTCGGCGCGGGGCATGGGGCCATGTCGCTCGACCTCGTGGCCTCGCTGACGCCTTTCGCGATCCTGACCATCATCGTGCTCAAGGGCCTCGCGGCCGCGATCTCGCTCGGCTCCGGGTTCCGGGGGGGCTTGTTCTACGCTTCACTGATGATCGGTGCCCTGATCGGCCGTCTTTACGCCGATCTCGGGTTTCAGATCGATCCCAATCTCGCCTTCGATCCCGACGTCGCGGCGCTGACCGGCATGGCGGCGCTCGGCACCGGCGTGATCGGGGCGCCCATCACGATGACGGCTCTGGCGCTCGAGACGACGGGGAACTTCGCGATCACGCTGGCGGCCCTGATCGCCGCCGTCGTCTCGTCGCTCATCGTGCGCGAGCTCTTCGGCTATTCCTTCGCCACCTGGCGGTTCCACCTGCGCGGCGAGAGCATCCGCGGACCCCACGACATCGGCTGGATGCGGGAACTCTCGGTCAAGACCCTCATGCGGGCCGACGTCAGCACCGCACCGGCCGAACTGTCGCTACGCGAAGCGCGCGTCAAGTTTCCTCTCGGGGTCGTCAAGCAGGTCGCCATCGTGGACGGCAACGGCCGCTATGCCGGGATGATGATGCTCGAAGACCTGCATACGGCACCGCTGGATCAGGGGGCTCTCGCGATCGCGACCCTGGCGAGGTTCACGGACCGGATGCTTCTGCCCTGGATGACGGTGCGCGAGGCGCTCGACCTCTTCGAGCTCAGCGAGGCCGACGCGCTCGTCGTGGTCGACCACGAGGCCACGCGGCGCATCGTCGGCACCATGACGGAAGCCCACGCGCTGCGGCGCTACGGCGAGGAACTGGAACGCCAGCAACCCGACAACGTCCTGCGCTGACGGCTGCCGTCGAGGGGGCGCCTTGACGCCTCCGGCGGCTCCGGGCCATGAACCGCCATGCCACTGCTCACCCGCGCTCCCGCCAAGATCAACCTGACCCTGCATGTGGTGCGGCGTCGGCACGACGGCTATCATGACCTCGAAAGCCTCGTCGCCTTCGCGGGCGTGGCCGATATCCTGTCCCTCGACCCGGCCAGGCCGCTCGACCTCATGGTCTCGGGGCCCAGCGCGACCGATGCGGGCGACCGCGACGACAATCTCGTGCTCAAAGCGACCCGCCATCTGGCCGATCGGGTCCCGGGCTTGCGGACCGGCGCCTTCTCGCTCGTCAAGCGACTGCCCGTCGGCGCCGGGATCGGCGGCGGGTCGTCGGACGCGGCAGCGGCGCTCCGCCTGCTCGCCCGGCTGAACGGGCTCGCGCCCGACGACGCTCGCCTCCACGAAGCCGCACGGCTGACCGGGTCCGATGTGCCGGTCTGCCTGCATCCCCGCTCCCGTGTCATGACCGGGACCGGAGAGAGGCTGGGACCGTTGCTGCCGGCCCGGCCTCTCTACGCCGTTCTGGCCCATCCCGCCGTCCATGTCGGGACACCGGCGGTGTTTCGGAGGATGGGGTTCGAGCCCGGCGAAGCCCGCGACCTCGGGGAACACCCGATCTTCGACGAGGGAGCCGATCCGTCGGGTTTCGTCGAGCGCCTCAGGGCCGGGCGCAACGACATGGAAGCGGCTGCCTTGACACTGGCGCCGGAGATCGGAGACGCGCTCGACACCTTGTCCCAGACCGAAGCCTGCCGCCTCGTGCGCATGTCGGGCTCGGGATCGACGTGCTTCGCCCTTTACGAGGACAGGCCTGCGGCACGCCGCGCCGCGGGATTGGTTCGAGGCGCCCGTTCGACCTGGTGGGTGAGGGCGACAGCGCTCCGCTAGTGGTCCGACCCAGACAGATGATCCATCGGCTCCGTCCAGTCGGCTCGCCAGCTTGGAGGCGGTGCACTGGAGCAACCAGGCCACGAACCATCCTGTTTTCGTCGACCACTCATCGTTGATTCGGCGGCGTGGGGCTGGTTTTAGGGCGCCTGTCGGGTCGGTCCGCCCGTGTTCGATTCACGCTGCCTCGTTATCGGGCGACGACCAATCCGTCGTCTCGCCGCATTCTCTGTTGCTGCTGTGTCGCACTTCGAAATTAACGATGCGGAAGAAGAGCGTTCGGGACGCCCGCACGATGCTGCGTTGCGGCATCGAGATGGTCGTGGAGCGTCAAGGAGGTTCGGGTGGAACGCCGATCCGGCGACGAGCCACAACTCGGCAATCCGTTCATCCAGGATTAATTTATCCTGCTTGATCATGACCTTGGAAGCTGTTCCTCGGTACGGATGTCAAATCCACATCACCTCAGGCGGGAGATCGCGACAGAAGCGGGGCTGACGCGGCGTCTTACGCTTTTTGCCGCGCGACCTGTGGCCCGTCCGGCAAGCCTCACGCTTGCCACACAGCTCATCATGTCATTGCATGGTGCATGTGACGGGGAGCATCATCCCGGGATGCCGCCAGTGCCGGGGAGGCGCCATACTGCGGACATCCGGCACGCGCTACCTGAGCGACTGGACTGAA
>CAXUOD010000146.1:0-13377 GCA_964252585.1 uncultured Lichenihabitans sp.
TCGGGGTCGACCTTCGCGGTCGTGTCCCGCCTCGTGCGAGACCATGGGCGCTTGCTGCTGCTGACCTTCCTGGTCGTTGCGGCCTCGACCGTGTCGAACTCCGTCGGCACCAACATGCCGGTCTACGCCGGGTCGACGCTGGGCCTGACCGAGACCGTCTCGACCGCCGTGCCGATCGCGCTCGGCCTCGCGTCCATTCTCTTCCCTCTGCTCGGAGGCTGGCTCGCCGACCGCGTGGGGCGCCGACCGGTGATGATCTGGCCGCGCGCCGTCATCGTGGTTCTCGCCATACCGGCATTCTACTGGCTGGCCCACGACCCGACCGCGACCGCGGTCTACCTCGTGACGTTCCTGATGTCGGCGTTGTCGTCGATCAATGCCGCGGCCGTCATCGTGGCGATTCCCGAAGCGCTGCCGCGCAACGTGCGCAGTGCCGGGCTCTCGATCGTCTATGCCCTGTCGGTCTCGATCTTCGGCGGCAGCACGAACTACGTGATCAACAAGCTCATCGCGATCACGGGCGACAAGCTTTCGCCCGCCTATTACCTCGTGGCCTTCAGCGTAATCGGCACGGTCGCGGCCCTTCTGATGCCGGAGACGCGAGGCAAGGACATCGAGGCCGACGTCGAGGCCTGACTATCGTACGCGGCGGCTCCCCCTGCGGCGCAGTGTCTGCGACATGACCGCGCTCGCTCAACCGCTCACCCCGGTTAGGCGTTGTCGCCTTTGTTGGGAGATCCGTGCCATGTCCACCTCAGCCAAGAAGACCGATCCAGACCTTTGGGAAAAGGTGAAGGCGGACGTCACCGAAGGCGACAAGGGCGGCAAGCCCGGTCAGTGGTCCGCTCGCAAAGCACAAATGGCCGTGCAGGAATATAAGCACGAGGGCGGCGGCTATGAGGGAAAGAAGTCGGAGGACAATCACCTCGTCCAGTGGCAGGAGGAGGACTGGGGGACCAAGTCCGGTCAGCCCAGCGGCGAGACGGGCGAGCGCTACCTGCCGAAAGCCGCCCGAGACCAACTGACAGCGCAGGACTACAAGCGCACCTCCGACAAGAAGCGCCGTGACACCCAGCGTGGCCTTCAACACTCCGCCCAGCCGAAGGACGTCGCCGAAAAGACCGCCGCGGTGCGTCACCATGAACTCGACGGCCGGGAGAGCAAGTCAGAACTCTATGCGCGTGCCAAGGAGAAGAACATCACCGGCCGCTCCAGGATGGACAAGGCGCAACTGCGGCAGGCACTGAAGGATAGCCGATAACCGGCGTCGACCAGACTGTGTTGGTCGGGCGGTCGCCCGCAATGAGACGCGTATCGGCTGGAGCGACAGTCGAAAGACGCGGCCTTTCGTCCATACAAGCTTAAAACGCCCCGGCATGGGACGAAACGTCACTTCAACAAAGTCAAACCGGCCCATATCCCGAATTGCCTTGTGACGACGGACACAAGTCATCGACTCGGGAGACGATCATGAATGATGTGAACCACGCGATGGACGCTTATCTCACCGGCTTGCGCAATCAGCACGCCGTAGAGACCCAGGCGATCGGGACCATACAGAACCAATTGGGTCGGATGACCGAATATCCGGATCTTCATGCCAAGATGCAGGAAGACAAGGAGCGGTCGACCGCGCAGGCGGCCCGGCTCGACGATCTGCTGGCCAAGCACGGCACGAGCAAGTCCCTGGCCAAGGAAGCCGTGACGGGCGCGGTCGCCACAGTGGCCGGATTCACCCATATCGGGGCCGGCGACGAGGTCCTTAAGAACGTCCTCGCGGCGGTCGGCTTCAAGGCCTACGAGATCGGCTCCTACAAGGTCCTGCTCGCATTGGCCGACGCGGCCGGCGCCTCAGGAGATGCACCTGTCCTGGAACAGTCGATGAAGGAAGAGCAGGAAATGGGTGATTGGCTCGGCAGCCATCTCCCGAGCTTCGTCCACGCTTACCTTGGTAGCCAGTCGGCATAGTGACGGGCCATCCTCGAAGCGACGCCGGCAGCCACGGAGTCGGCGATGGCACGGTGGCCTGTCGGGCTGCGGCCGCGTGCTACGCGTAGAGGGCGTTGCCGGGGTCGCTCGCCGGGCCGAGTGACGGGACATAGCTCGCCGCATCACGCCGCCTTGCCCGCATCATGTCGCGGCAGGCGGCGTCGGCACGGCGCAGACGCGTGTGAGCCGCGGCTCGCTTCTCCCGGTAGAGAGAAGCCGGCATCCGCGAGCGTAGATCGCTCGGCAGAGTCTTCCAGTAATGGTCAGCTTTGGACGCGTCGGACAGCTCCTGTTGCGTTTTGACCCAGGCGACGTACCAATCCATGTCACACGATCTCCAGAGCAAGCATCTGTGACGTTTTGAGCAGGATCGGTGCCGTCGGCTTCGGCCGATACGGAAGCGAGACGAACTGCCCGTGCCGGTATATCGGGAGCTTGCGGGAGCATCGCGCACGACGGCGAGGTGACACCTTCTGATTGCGTCTGGTATGGGGGCGCATGCCTGTCGAATTTCTGTTTCGTTTCGTGACGACCGAACCCCACGATCATCCTGGCCGCGACCGCGTCTCGGGCGGAGAAGCGGGGCGATACGCTCCCGAACCATGTCGACGCGAGATTGACGGCCTGACCGACCCATCATGACGGACAGTGAAGTCGAGACCCTCAGTCGCCGCCTGGCCGAGGCCGAGGCGGAACTCGTTCAGTGGCGCGCCGGAGAGGCGGCGAACAAGCACGCGCGCGACGCCGCCCGCATCGTCGAAGAGATCACCGGTGCCGACGACGGGACCGACCCGTTCGCAGCAGCCGTTCGGGCGACGCGCATGCCGATGGTCATCTCCAACCCGCGGCTTCCTGACAACCCGATCGTCTTCGCCAACGACGCCTTCTGCCGCTTATGCGGCTATGCCCGCGAGGAGATCGTCGGACGCAACTGCCGCTTCCTGCAAGGGCCTGGGACCGCCCCCGAAACCGTCGCCACCATCCGGGCGGCGGTGAACGCGATCGAGCCCGTCAGGATCGACATCCTCAACTATCGAAAGACCGGCGAGTCGTTCTGGAACCGCTTGCTGATGGCTCCGGTCCGCGATGCCGAAGGACAGCTGGCCTATTTCTTCGCGAGCCAGGTCGACGTGACATTGGAGCGCGAGCGCCTGGCAGGGCTCGAGAGCCATAACGCCGCTCTCATGGCCGAGGTCGCCGATCGGCTGCACGAACAGGAAGACAATGCGGCGCGCTTTCGGTTCGCGGCCGAAGCGGGCCGGCTCGGCATATGGGAACATGATCTGCGAACGGGAGCCCTGACCTGTTCGGCCGTCTGCAAGGAGAATTTCGGTCGCGGCGGGATGGAGGTGCTGACCTACGCCGATCTCGAGAACGCCGTTCATCCCGACGATCGCGCCCTCAGGAAGGCTGCGTTGGAGCGGAGCATCGCAACGGGCGCCGGGTTCGACGTCGAGTACCGCATCATCATCCCCGATGGCGCGGTGCGCTGGGTGCACAAGCGGGCCCAGGTGGTGCGCGGCCCGGACGGAAGAGCCTTGCGGATGTCGGGGATTTCGCTCGACGTCACGGCCCGCAAGGCCGGGGAAAGCCGCCGTCTGGCGCTGGTCGAGCTCGGCGACCGCATCCGCGACCTCGACGACCCGACCGACCTCGCCTTCGCGGCCGCCGAGATCACGGGCCGGACCCTCGGGGTCAGCCGAGCCGGTTACGGCACCGTCGATCTCGCGGCGGAGACCATCACCATCGAGCGGGACTGGAATGCACCCGGCATCAGAAGCCTGGCGGGCGTCCTGCAGTTCCGCGATTACGGATCCTACATCGAGGACCTGAAGCGCGGTGTCCTGGTGACCTTCGCCGACGCCCGCCTCGATCCCCGGACCTCGGCCACGGCGGCAGCCCTGGAGGCGATCAGCGCGCGTGCGGTGCTGAACCTGCCCCTGACCGAGACGAACGGGCTCGTGGCATTGCTCTTCCTCAACGATGCGGCGGCGCGCGAGTGGACCGACGATGAGATCACCTTCGTGCGGGAGGTCGCCGACAGGACGCAAGGCGCCATCCAGCGCCGCCGGGCGGAGCGGGACCTTCGGGTGCTGGCGGCCTCGCTCGAGCAGCAGGTGGAGGAACGCACGCGCGAACGCGATCGGCTGTGGGAGGCGAGCGAGGACCTTCTGGCCATCGCGGGCTACGACGGTGAGCTGTACCGGATCAGTCCATCGTGGATGCGTCGCCTCGGCCATGACGAGACGACGCTGCTGACCACGTCCTACATGGATTTCGTGCATCCCGACGATGCGGCGCTGGTGGCCGCGAACATCGGCAAGATGCGCGAAACGGGTCAGTCGACCCGGTACGAAAACCGCTTCGCCCGGGCCAACGGGTCATGGTGCTGGATCGCCTGGGTTCTGGTCCCGGAGCGGGGCGAGCGCCTGATCAATGCGGTGGGCCGCGACGTCACGGCGGAAAAGGAATCGGCGGAAAGCCAGGCGAGGTTGGAGGAGCAGCTCCGGCAATCCCAGAAAATGGAGGCGGTGGGACAGCTCACGGGCGGGTTGGCGCATGACTTCAACAACCTCCTCACCGGCATCGCGGGCAGCCTGGATCTCCTGAGCAAGCGCGTGGCCCAGGGCCGGGTCAACGACCTCGAGCGCTACATCATCGCGGCCCTCGGTGCGTCGAAACGCGCCGCGGCGCTCACGCATCGCCTCCTGGCCTTCTCGCGCCGCCAGACGCTCGATCCGAAGCCCACGGATGTCCACAAGCTGGTCAACGGCATGGCGGACCTGATCCGCCGCACCGTCGGGCCGGAGATCACGGTCGAGACCGTCGACATGGCCGGGCTGTGGACGGCCCTGGTGGATCAGAGCCAGCTCGAAAACGCGCTCCTCAACCTTTGCATCAACGCCCGGGACGCGATGCCGGACGGCGGACGCATCATGATCGAAACCGCCAACCGGTGGATGGACGACCGCACCGCCCGGGAGCGCGACCTCCCTGCGGGCCAATATCTGTCGCTCTGCGTTTCCGATAACGGCACCGGCATGCCGCCCGACATCGTCGCGCGCGCCTTCGATCCCTTCTTCACCACGAAGCCGCTCGGCCAGGGCACGGGCCTCGGCCTGTCGATGATCTACGGCTTTGCGCGGCAGTCGGGCGGACAGGTCCGCATCTACAGCGAGGTCGGCCAGGGCTCGATGGTCTGCATCTACTTGCCGCGCCATTACGGCGACGGCGAAGCCGCCGGTGACGAGACGGGAACCGGCCGCGAGGCACCCCGAGCTCTCGACGGGGAAACCGTCCTGGTGGTGGACGACGAGCCGACCGTGCGGATGCTCGTCGCCGACGTCTTGTTCGATCTCGGCTATGCCGCCATCGAGTGCGAGGACGGGGCATCGGGGCTCAAAGTGCTGCAGGGCAGCGGGCGTGTCGACCTGCTCGTCACCGATGTGGGCCTGCCGGGCGGCATGAACGGCAGACAAGTCGCGGATGCTGCGCGCGTCCTGCGTCCGAACCTCAAGGTGCTGTTCATCACCGGCTATGCCGAGAACGCCGTGATCGGCAATGGCCACCTCGACCCGGGCATGGCGGTGCTGACCAAACCCTTCAACATGGACGACCTCGCGAGCCGGATTCGCACTCTCATCGAAGCGTGAGACGCGATGCCGTTCCGAGGACGGGTGAGCGAACGAGGGTGTGTCGACGTGCCGACGTCGTCAAGCGAACGGAGCAGCGCCGCACCTACCGCCGGAAGGGCGCCCGCAACTCTGCCCGTCGCACGCGAGCCGATCGACCGTCTGAAACCTCGGGAGGTCCTGTCCGTAGCTTATCGCACGCGAATGGAGGGAATTCCCGATGAAGGACGCACAGGCCACGATCACGGAACAGCTCGACGTTGCAAAGGACCTGCTCGACCAGCGCCGCCTCGACATCGAGAGCACCTTGCGGTTGCTGGAGGCTTTGCCCGACGACATCGGAGACGCCGCTCGATCGAGCGTCGACCAGGCTCTCCAAACCGCCGCCGCCGCCGCCGAACGCGATAGTCGCTACGAAGCGCTGGCTCGTTTTGCCCTGGCCCGTGTCGTCGTCATGCTCGAAAAGCACGTGGCGCAAGCGCATGGGACGGAGCGTCGGACCGTCACGTCCGATGCCTATGGTGTCGTCGGATAGGACGCGACACGCCCGCGGATGAGCTGAACGCCACATCGGTCACCGCGCCGATCCGTCGCGAACTCGCCTCGTTCCACCAGGAACGTCAGGGGCTGGAACCCAATCAGATCATCGCATCAACGAGCTGATGCGGACTGCATGGTGGTCTGTGGCGTGCAGATGACCGATCCGTTTCGGCTTTTTGGACCAACAATGGGTCGTGGTGGGACGGCTCATGCCCACGAACCAGCCTGACGCCGGTCATACCTGCGCCGCACCGCCATCAGCGAACAACTCGCTGCCGTTGACGAAGCTGCTGTCGTCCGACGCGAGAAACAGCGCAGCATCCGCGATCTCGTCCGGGCGCCCCATGCGGCCGGCCGGTGCTGCCGCCTCCATCATAGCCACGACGGCACGGTTTACCTCTTCCGTGGGAAAGAGCCCATGCAGGCCCGGGGTCGAGGTCGCCCCAGGGACGAGCACATTCACGCGGATGCGACGCGGGGCCAGATCCTGGATCCAGCTCCGGGCGAAGTTGCGGATCGCCGCCTTGGTGGCGCTGTACACGCTGAACGATGCTCCACCCTTGTTGCCGTTCGCCGACCCGGTCAGGATGACCGACGCGCCGTCGCGCAGGAGCGGCAACGCCTTCTGGACCGTGAACAGCGTGCCCTTGACGTTGGTCGCGAAGGTGCGGTCGTAGTGCTCTTCGGTGATGTCGGAGAGCGGCATGAACGCGCCGCCGCCGGCGTTGGCGAACAGAACGTCGATCCGTCCAGCCTCCTCGCGCACAATCCGATACAGCCGGTCGAGGTCGGCCAGGCTCGCGACGTCGCCCTGAACCCCGCGCGCATCGTGGCCTACCTCCGACACCGCCTTGTCGAGTTCGGCCTGTCGACGACCGGTCATGAACACGCGAGCACCTTCGCTCGCAAACCGTTTGGCGCTCGCCAAGCCGATGCCGCTGTTGGCGCCGGTGATGACCGCGACCTTTCCTTCGAGCTTACCCATGTGTGTCTCCCGTTCGTTGAGAGCGATATGGGCTTAACTGCCGATCAAGGTAGAACTGACCTCAAGGTAAGTGTAAGTGATTTCCATGAGCACCGAAGAACCTCCATGCGGCCTCGATGCCGCGCTTGCTGTGATGGGCGGCAAGTGGAAGCCCTTGATCCTGTACCAGCTCCATTCGGGTCCCAAGCGCTTCGGGGAACTCAAGCGGCTGGTCCTAGGTGTAAGCGAGAAGGTCCTGATCCAGCAGTTGCGCGAGCTCGCCGCGGCGGGCGTGCTCACCCGACACGACTACCAGCAGGTACCGCCGATGGTCGATTACACCATGACGGCATTCGGCATGACGCTTGCGCGAGCGTTGATGCCGCTTTGCGAGTGGGGGACGCAGCATCGGGACAAGATCACTGAGATCATGCTCTCGCGCTCGCCCGAGCGGGTCGAGTCGGCCTCCGACCCGGCCAACTTGGGACGTTCAACGGCATCGTGACGTTGGACGATACGCCGGACCGGTTGCGCGCCTGATCGAGTCTGGACCGCAGATTCTGGTGGGTGGCCGGATCGATCAGTCGAGGGTGGCGCGCAAGCCTCAGGTGAGCGAGGCGCAGGGCTCGCATCCAACCGACCTCGGCATATGTCGCATCATTGAAGACAGAGGCTTGAGCTCGGCTGCGCCGGAATCAGTGCTGATTTGCGCGGCAGGTGGCTTTCTTTTCAGCTTTAGCGAAGATCGATGGTGCTTGACTTGCCTCTGACACCGCCGAATACTTCAAGTGCACCCCAATGCACGCTGGATCTTTGGTCCGAACGTCGCGAGGTCGACATGCCGAACACTCATAAGGGTCAGCCGGAGTCCGAGCAGGCGATCCGGGTACGGGCGCTGGAGTCGATCCTGGCCGAAAAGGGACTGATCGACCCGAAGGCGCTGGACGCACTGGTCGACACCTACGAGCACAAGATCGGACCGAGAAACGGCGCCAAGGTCGTCGCCAAAGCCTGGACCGACCCCGCTTACAAGGCCCGGCTTCTCAGTGACGCGACCAGCGCCATCAAGGAGCTCGAGTTTTCCGGGCTGCAGGGCGAAGACATGGTCGTGGTCGAGAACACGCCGGACGTCCATAACGTCGTCGTCTGCACGCTATGCTCCTGCTACCCGTGGCCGACCCTGGGCCTGCCTCCGGTCTGGTACAAATCGGCGCCCTATCGGGCCCGCGTCGTCAACGATCCGCGCGGCGTGCTGAAGGAATTCGGAACCGAAGTGCCCGAGACCGTCGAGGTTCGGGTCTGGGACACGACGGCCGAGGTCCGCTATCTCGTGCTGCCCGAGCGTCCCGCCGGAACGGAGAGCCTCGGCGAGGAGGCCCTGGCCGACCTCGTGAGCCGGGACTCGATGATCGGCGTGGCCAAGGCCAAGTCCCTCTGACGAAAGGACCTCGCCCATGAACGGCATTCATGATCTCGGGGGCATGCATGGCCTCGGCCCCATCGCGCCGGAGGTCGACGAGCCCGTCTTTCACGAGCCCTGGGAACGCCGAGCCTTCGGGCTTTTCGCATCCACCTTCGTCTTCGCCGGCTACAGCGTCGACGAGTTCCGCCATGAGATCGAGAAGATCGAACCCGCGCATTACCTCGAGTCCTCTTACTACGAGCATTGGATGTTCGCCTTCGAGGCGGCGCTTCTGAAACGCGGCTTCGTGACCCGCGAGGAACTCGACGCGCGCGTGGCTCAGTTGCGGAACGGAGATCACTGATGTTGCTGACGCCTGACATCGTTCCCGGCCTGGTGGCGGCCGGCGCGTCGGCGCGGATCGCGGCCGATGTCGAGCCGCGGTTCCGGGCCGGCGACGAGGTGCGGATCCGCAACTACAACCCGACGACCCACACCCGGCTTCCCGGCTATCTCCGGAGCAAGCTCGGCGTGGTCGAGCATGACCACGGCGTCTTCGCCTTTCCGGACACGCTGGCGCATGGGCGAGGCGAAAAGCCCCAGCACTGCTACAGCGTCAAGTTCATGGCGCGCGAGGTCTGGGGGTCGACAGCGTCCGAACGCGACACGATGCGGGTCGACGTGTTCGACGACTATATGGACCCGGCCTGAGTGCTGACGGCCGACGGGATGCTCGCCTCCTCTCCCTTGCTCGCCGGAACGCTTCCGGGGCGCGACGGGTCGGGTCCGGTCTTCGCGGCACCCTGGGAAGCCAAGGCCTTCGCGATGATCGTGTCCTTGGCGGAGGCCGGTCACTTCAGCTGGTCCGATTGGGTCGAGCACTTCTCGACGGAAGTGGCGGCAGCGACGGCCGCCGAGGCCTCCGGCGGGGAAGCCAAGACCTATTACGAGCAATGGCTGGATGCCGCCGAGACCCTCCTTGTCGAAAAGGGCGTGACATCGCGTGAGCAACTGATCGCGAAACGCTTCGCGATCGGTTCCGCGGGTCCGTCGCATCTGCTGAAGTGACCAGCATGGCAACGAGCCGCAAGACCAAGCTCCCGGTGACGATCCTGACCGGTTTTCTCGGGGCCGGGAAGACGACGCTGCTCAACCGTATCCTGCGGGAGCAGCATGGCGAGCGGATTGCGGTCATCGAGAACGAGTTCGGCGAAGCGGGGATCGACAACGAGCTGCTGGTCACGGGCGGGGACGAGCAGATCATCGAGATGAACAACGGCTGCATCTGCTGCACCGTCAGGGGTGACCTGGTCCGCATCCTTGGGGAGCTCGGGCGGCGCCGCGAGGCCGGGGAAGCCAGCTTCTCGCGGATCATCATCGAGACCACCGGCCTCGCCGACCCGGCACCTGTGGCTCAGACCTTTTTCATCGATGACGATGTCGCGTCCGCCTACGCGCTCGATGCCATCGTGACGGTGGTCGACGCGAGGCACGCCGACCTGCAACTCGGCGAGCACGAGGCCCAGGAACAGGTCGGCTTCGCGGATCGGATCCTGATCAGCAAGGCTGATCTCGTATCCACGGAAGCGGTCGAGCGCCTGCGCGAGCGCTTGGTCCGGATGAACCCGCGTGCGCCGATCAAGGCCATGCATTTCGGCCGAACGCCGTTGGCCGACATTCTCGACATCAAGGGCTTTTCGCTCGACAGCATCCTCGAGATCGAGCCGGGATTCCTCGAGGAGGACCACCACGAGCATGACGACGAGGTCGGATCCTTCGTGTTCACGAGCACTGAGTCGCTCGACCAGATGCGTTTGCAGGAAGCCTTTCGCGACATCATCGCGGAGCATGCGCAGGACCTGATGCGTTACAAGGGCATCGCGTCGATCGCCGGCCTCGGCCACAGGCTCGTCTTCCAGGGCGTTCACATGATGATGAACTCCGATGCCGGCCAAGCCTGGGCGCAAGACGAGCCTCGGACGTCGAAACTCGTGTTCATAGGCCGTCGGTTGCCGCAGGACCGCATCCTGGCCCGCTTGGCCGCTTGCCGGGCGGGATGACTTCAGACCCAGGAGCCTCCGTCAGCGCCGCTCGCCTTGCCGGTTCGGTCCACCCGTCTAGCCCGCCTCCGATTGCCCCATCGTCATGGTTTGCTGAAGCGCAGCAGCATGCGGTCGCTCTCGCCGATGGCGGCGTATCTGGCACGATCGACGTCTTTCAGCCGGTAGGTCGGCGGAAGCGTCCAGACGCCTGCCGCGTAGTCTTTCGTGTCCTTGGGATTGGCATTGATCTCCGAGGTCCCTGACAGCCGGAAGCCGGCCTGCTCGGCCAAGGCGATCACGACGTCCTGACGCACGTAGCCGCTCTTGGCGAGGGGATCCTGCGGCTGGTCGGCGCGACCGCGATGCTCTTCGATGCCGAGCGTCCCGCCAGGCTTCAGGGCGCGATAGAAGGTGGCGAACACGGCCGCCGCGGAGCCATCGGCCATCCAATTGTGCACGTTGCGGAAGGTGATCACGGCATCCGCCGTTCCGGGTGGGACGATGTCGCCGCTCGTCGCGAACGCCACGCTCTCGACCTTGCCCAGGTCGGCCGGATCGGCTGCGACCTTGGCCGCGAAGGCGGCATTGCCCTTCACGGCCTCATCCGAGGTGTCGGTCAGCGGAGGGTTGGCGGCGATGTAATGTCCGCGGTCGCGCAGATAGGGTGCGAGGATCTCGGTCCAGTACCCCGCGCCGCCCGGCAGGATCTCGACGACCGTGTCGGTCGGCGCGATCCCCAGGAACGCCAAATCGTCGAAGGGGTGCCGGAACGGATCGCGAGCACGGTTCGACGGGCTCCGCTGCGGTGCGTCGACGAGTTTGCGCAGACTGGCGGCATCGGCCCGCTGAGCCAAAGCATGATGCGGCTGGCCGATGCCCGCCGTCACGGCCAGGACGACGACGAGCCGGCGACGCCACGCCATAGAAGCGGATCGACCCATCGGGAGCACTCCTCGGTCCAGCTATCGCGGCGAGCCGGGCGTCGCGGGCGGGAAGCGTCGTCTCACCGCGCGACATTCTAGCCCGCAACATTTGCGCCCTTGAAGCGCGTTGTCCGCCGCGGCTGCCGGCGCGCAGCCAGCGAGGGAGAATCAAATGCCTCAGTTAGATGCCACCATCAAGCACCTCAAAGAGGGAGTCAAAGGCTTCACGGTATCGGCCGCGGTCAAGAACATCGAAGGTTGGGAAGCGACACTCGAGAAGCTGGATACCCCTGCCGCCAAGACGATCGTCAAGGATCTCGAGAGCCTGAAGCAGCACCTGCAGGCCGAGAAGCCAAATGGCGGCCAGATTCAAAAGCTCGTCGTGAAGCTCGGCAAGGAGACCGTCGCGATCGGCGGTAAGACCGAGGGCAAGGACGCGGACCGGATCAAGGCGCTCGGCGAAGCCTTGAGCCATGTCGCCGAGAGCACCGCTGAAGAGTAGTAAAAAGTTCAAGCGGCGACGGCCGTCGGGAGTTTCGACGTTCTCGGCGGCCGTCGACCGTCATCGGCAACGGATGGGAGACGTGGATCAAGTGGCTCCTGACAAGGCCAAAGAGAGACCGACGGCTCATTCCAAGCGCCGCACCATATACAAGGCCGTCCTGCCATAAGGACCGAGTTGCGCGGACGTCGTCGCCGATGCCCGCGGGACGAAACCGTGGCGTTGCCAAAGGCGATCCGTGCCATACACCGAAACCAATGCGAGGCATGAGAGGCCCTGCTGGGCCGCAAGCCCCGCCGCGTGGTCCACGAAGGCATGGGACGCCCCTGCGGCGCGCGCTTGTGGCAGGATCGCTACGTCGTGCAGGAAGAGGCAGTCGGCATCCGGCGGGATAGCGCCCATTAGGCGATCGAGCGGCGGAACATCGTCGAGCCGCCACGGATAGGCGATGCCGTAGCCGACGATGCGGCCGCCCGCCACCAACACTCTGCATCCTGCGCCGAACAGCGCGATCTTTTCTCGGTGCACCTCGATGCGCTCGGGTGCCAGCGTGTGGACCCGATCCTCGATGGCACCGATGGTAACGGCGTCCTCGCCGAGAGCGTCGCGCCAGGTCGCGGCCGGCTTCGAGGCGGAGTTCGCCGCCTCGCCGGGCCGCTCGGGCGGTTCGCTCACTTCTTGAGCTTGGTCCAGACGCGGTCCATGAGCTGGGTGGCGGCTTCGGGACAAGAGGGCGTGAAGGCCATCTTGATGTCGGCCGGCACCTTCAATTCGGGGGCATCCTTCATGGCGGGATCGTAGTCGGCCGAAGCGCCCTCGATGGCACTGGCGTAATGCGTGAAGTTCGACGACATGGCGCTGTTCTCGGGCTTCATCATGAACTCGACGAAGAGCTTGGCATTGTCCGGGTCCTTGGCACCGGTCGGGATCGCGATGTTGTCCATCCAGCCGACCACGCCCTCTTTCGGGAAGACGAACTTCACGTCGGGGTTGACGGCGCGGGTGCGTGCGGCATCGCCGTTCCAGGCCTGATGGATCCAGGTCTCGCCCGAACCTTGCCGGTCGATGATCCCGTCCGAGTTATAGACCTTCACGGCCGGGGCCTGGGCTTCGAGCAGGTCGGAGACCTTCTTCATATTGGCGGTATCGGTCTGGCACGGCGTCATGCCGAGATAGACCTCGGCGAGCGACATGACCTCGCTGGGCGATCCCATCATGCCGACCTTGCCCTTGGCTTCCGGCGGCGGATCGAACAGCATCTTCAAGGAATCCGCGGGCTCCTTCACGAACTTCGTATTCACCGTGAAGGCCGTGACCCCCCAATCGTAAGGCACCGAATATTCGCGGTTCGGATCCCAGACCGGGTCCTTCCAACGAGCCTCG
>CAXUOD010000147.1:0-11882 GCA_964252585.1 uncultured Lichenihabitans sp.
GATCAGATCGACGTGCGCATCGAGACGCATGACCGGCCATGAGCGTGTGGCAGGCTCAGAGCCTGTTTGACCATTTTCAACTGTTGACGGTTCGGATCAGGCGGTGACGGTTGGCGATGGTCACGGCATCCTCTGCGGCAATGGTACTCTGCTCCAGGTTGCGCGTGAGGCGGTGATAGCGGTTGGTCAGGGTGCCGAAGGTGCCCTCGATGCGCCATCGCAGGGGCAAGGGTTTGAAGCCTTTTGCGTCCCTGTCGCGGGTGGTCACCTGGACCTCGACACCGTGGGGCTTGGCGGCCTGTTTCATTCGCTCGCCGGTGTAGATGCCATCGACCTTGACGCGTTCGGGTTTCCAGCCCTCGGCGGCGGCGCGGTCCAGCAGCACGCCCGCCGCCGCCGTGTCATGCACGTTGGCGGCCGTGACCAGTGTGGCGAGCACGAAGCCGAGCGAGCAGGTCAGCACAGGGCGCTTGATGCCCTTCACCTTTTTGTTGCCGTCCACGCCGCGCACTCCGGCCTGCGGCCCCGACGCTTTGCGAGTCCATGATCGCCGTCGCGGGGCAGGAACCGCCATGGACAGCCGGCCTTGTCCAGACACAAGCAGGCGTTGACGATTTCCCGCAGGTCGGCCGTCAACGTGCTATACACGGACATCACCGGCGCGATGGTGGACCATTCGGTATCAGTCAGAGCCTGTCCCGACGGAGGGAGGGATCGCTCGGATAGCGCCGACCATCGTCCTTGTATCGATCGCGAGCCTCAGCAGTCCACATCATCGCCTCCATCGAAAACGACAACGCGATCCCATCATACTCAGGTCAAACAAGCTCTCGGAATCAGGCGATCGGCCGTTCTCGTGATGGTTTGACCACCAAGACCCTCGCCCTGGTGGACGCTCTCGGCATCTGGTGCGCTTCGTCCTGCTGCCAGGGCATCGTCACAATATCAAAGGCGTCAAAGATCTGATCGCCGACGTGCCTTTCAAGATGCTTCTCGCCGACAAGGCTTTCAACGCCGATTGACATACGTGATCGGCCGCCAGGACGGACAGCAGCCGATGATGTCAGGATTTTTCCAAGCCAGGCGAAACAATAGGATTGGTGACAGATGCACTGGAAGCATCGTCGTCGCAGGAACGAGAATGGAAGCGGCGTCGACCCCTATCCTCGGCGAGCTGATGATAGTAACTACTCACGCAATGCAGAGCTCCTGCAGCGTGAAGCGATCGCAAGAGGAGTCTCAGAAAAGAACGAATCATTGTCTTATGCTCGACCTATCTCGCTCCATTTCATGTATGCCATGACTTTAGACACAGATGTGGTCAAAACACCACAGGTCACATGGACGATTTTCGTCCTTGTCTCGATCATAGTCTGGATATGAGATCCTGATCGCGTTCTCTGACGTGTCGCGCGGATGTTCGGCACTGATGCCTGTGACGAACATCCGAAGCTAACCGGTCACGGTTCGGCGACAGAATCAGGCCGCAACGGTAGGTTCCTCCAACTCCGCGGCGTCGAACTCACGGGCCAGTTTGGCGAAGAACTCGCCGGCATATCTAGCGGCGACGCTGTTGAGGAGGCGGCTGCCGAGTTGTGCGATCTTGCCGCCCGGATATGCCTCGACGTCGTAGGACAGCACCGTTCCGCCGCCCTCGGGCGCTTCAGCAAGCCGCACGCGGGCCGACCCCTTGGCGAACCCCGCGATGCCGCCCTGTCCGTCCCCGGAGATCGTGTAGCCGTTCGGCTCGTCGATGTCGGACAGGCGCACGAAGCCCTTGAACGTTGCCTTCACCGGGCCGACGCTGAGTTTCGCCACAGCCGCGAACCCTCCCTCGGCCGAACGCTCGAGACCCTGGCAACCCGGGATGCAACGCTTGAGGACGTCGGGGTCGTTGAGGGCGGCCCAGACGGATGCGCGGTCCGCGGGAAGTTCGATCGTTCCTGCCATGTTCATCGCCATCGGCTCAGTCCCTTCCCGGCCTCTTCGACATTGTGGCACGAGCCGGGCCGGAACGGCGGTGCCGACGGCGGTGGTCGTGCTCAGGCCGCGACGCGCGTCACCTCGGGCCTCGTCCCCCCCATCTCGTCCAGGATGGCGTCGATGGAAGCGCGGCGCTCCGACCAGGGGCAGTTCCAGAAGCTCCACATGTCCATGATGTGGGGCGGTCCGCCGTAGAACCTCTCGTACTGTTGGTGGCGGCCGGCGAAACCGGAACCGAGCAGATCCCAGGCCATGCGGATGAACCGGTAGCGCTCGTCGGCGGTGGCTCCGGGCGCATCCCAATGGCGATCGAAGGTGCGGGCCGCCTCGGGGTTGTCGAACAGGGAGGCGTCTGCGGGCAGCATGAAAGGACCCGCACCCAGCAGCAGCCGGACCTCCTCGGCCAGACCGGCATAATTGTGCGCGCACCATTGCAAGGTCGCGTACACAAAGCGGCGGTTCACGTGGACGTGACCCGACGGAAGCGTCTCGAACTGGTTGACCTGCCCCGCGAGCAATCCGAGCAGCGAGGCCTCCGCGGCCGCGAGCTTGCCCAACGTCTGCTGGATAGCCGGGATGGCGAGGACGCCCGCCATCTCGGCTGCCTTGTGGGCGACGCCGATGATGATCTTCAGCTTTTCGGTGAACCTCCAGTTCGCCTGATGATTCCCCATGATGTGGGCCGGCGTCTTCAGGTACATGTTCCGCATCAGCGACAAGTCGCGATAGCAGAAGACCCTCTCCCAAGGCACCCGGACGTTGTCGAACACCAGGACCGCATCGGACTCGTCAAATTGGGACGAGAAGAACTGATCCGTCTTGTTGTGCGCATCGGTCTCGAAAGAGTGACGGGCCCAGATCTCGACCCCCGGCTGGTTCATGGGCACGGCGAACGTGACGGCCTCTTCGATCTGATCCGGCCCGAGCGGGATCAAGCTTCCGACCCAGGCCTCGTCGGCGAAGACGGCCGAGGTCCCCAGCATCTTCATGCCGGAGACGACGATCCCGCCGTCATATTCACCGACCACGCGGAGGGACGGGCTCGCGCGACCGCTGCCCTGAGAGATTTCCGGGTTGCGCGATCCCTGAGGCGTGAGCACCAAGTAGCAGGCGAACAGGTCGTTGCGACGAAGGTGGTCGAGATAGGCCAGGACATTCGCGCTCATGCCCGGGCGACTGGCGTCGAACAGCTCGGGCATCATGCTCATGCCCATGATGGTCGACGGCACGTGATCCATCGACCGTCCGAGGAGGCCGAAGGACCATTCGGCGATGCGCCGATGGGCCTCACCGCGGCGGTCGAGGACCGTGCGATCACGAGGGACCTGGAACCACGTTGAGAACCGCTCGCCGTCCTCCTCGTACGACATGGCGTCCAAATGCGCCACCTCACGCTTGCGGTCGTAGAGACGGGCGTAGGAGCGGGCCGTGTTGCGGAACGCCGGATGGGTGGTCACATCGGTGACGATCTCCCCGCCCACTCGGACGCGGCGGCCGTCCCGCAGAGCCGCCAGATAGTCTTCACCGCGTCGCAGCATGTAAGCCTCCGTGTTCGAAACAAGTTAGCTATATTACATAGCAATGTCAAAAAAATCCCGCTCGCGGGGAAAGGCTTCCATGACCGCCGGCCTAGTTCGCGCATGCGCGAGCCTCGACCCCGACCCGGCGGATCCGGGGCGGTCGCCGTTCCCGTCTCCGGGGCCGCTCAGACCTCGCCGAGACGGTTCTGGGTCGTCCAGAGCTGGATGACCTGGATCGCCTCCGGCGCTTGGACGATCATGCGGCTCAGGAAGCGGTGGGCAATCGCCATGTCCTCGTAGGACAGGCCGGCCAGCAGCGACATGTTGACGTCCCGCAGGATCGGCGCGAGCCGGTCGAGCAGGCGGTGCCCTTCGTCGGTCAGCCGCACCACGACGGCGCGCTTGTCCGCGGGGTCGGGCGTCTTCTCGACCAAGCCCGCCTCCTCGAGCTTGCCGATCTCGGCCGTGACATGGGCAGCGGCGACGTGCAGGTGGTCGGCTAGCTGCCTGACGCTGGTGTCGCCCTTGCGCTCGCAGTACCAGATCCCGAGGACCACGGAATGCTCGGCGGAGGTGAGCCCGACCGCCTCGGCGAGGCAGCGCCGCAACGTGCGCATTGAGGCACTCGCCGCCGAGAAGTCGGCGATGAACTCGCGCAGCCGAGCGTCATCCGGCGCGATCTCGTCGACGTACCGGCTCGCGTCCGGCGCCGCGGTGCCGGCCCGCTTCAACCTGGATTTGCGCGGCGCCCGCGGGGCCGACTCGGTGGTTCCCCGTGTCATGTCGTCTTCCATCCTACACCGCCGAGGTGGGGGCTGCCCCGATCGATCATGCGAAGGCCAAAGCCTCGTGCTCGATTCTTCGGTACTTGCCCCCGAAAAAGAGGAGTGGCCGCGGAGCGTCCCCGTTCGGGGCGGTGATCCCGAGAACGCGGCCCACGAAGATCTCGTGGTCCCCGCCATCGTAGCGGTTGTAGGATGCACAGTCGAAGCAGGCGACCGCGTCGGCGAACACCGGCCCGCCTTCCCCGTCCTGCGCGTCGACGCCCGCCCACTTGTCGCCCGAAGCGCGCCCGAAGCGGTTGGACAATTCGCGATGGTCCTCGCCGAGGACGTTCACCACGTAGCGGGTCGACCGCCGCCAAGCCTCGAAGCTGCGGGCCGTGCGCGCCACGCTGAACAGGACGAGCGGCGGGGACAGCGACACCGCGTTGAACGAGCTCAGGGTGAGGCCGAGCCGTTCGCCGTCGGAAGTGACGGTGGTGACGATGGCCACTCCCGTGGCGAAGCTGCCCAGGGCTCCCCGAAACGCCCTGCTGTCGAAATTCCTCGTGAACATGGGGCCGTCTCCCTCAATCATTTAGCTATCATACATAGCTAAATTTTTTCCGCAATCCCCCCCTCGGCTTGCGGGATGCGGCCGGCGTTCCAGGCCGACGACGGTTCGCCGAGCCGGGCGCTTGGGCCCCGCCGGGGCGGGATCACACACCGAGGTACCTGCTCCTCAGGGAGGGATCGTCGCGGAGGGTTTGCGAATCACAGCTCGCGACGACGCGCCCGCGTTCAACGACGAGATGGCGGTCGGCGACCTTGGCCAGGGCTTCCACGTTCTTGTCCGTCATCAGGATCGCCTGGCCGGCCGCCTTCACACGCGACAAACACTCCCAGATGTCCCGCCGCACGAGCGGCGCCAGACCCTCCGTCGCCTCGTCGAGCACGAGGAGCTTCGGGTTGGTCATCAGAGCGCGGCCGATGGCGACCATCTGCTGCTCGCCGCCCGACAGCAGGCGCGCGGCGGTGTCGAACCGCCGCGACAGCCCGGGAAGGAGGTCGATGACGGCCTTCAGCGTCCAGGCGCGGGGCGAGGACGCGCGGTTGGCTGCCGTCGCGCAGAGATTCTCCCGCACCGTCAGATTCGGGAACACCTGCCGGCCCTCGGGCACGAGGCCGATCCCGCTCCGCGCCACCCGGTAGGTTGGCAAGTCGTGGAGCGGGATGCCGCTCAGCCGGATCTCCCCGCGGGACGGCCTGAGCAGGCCGGCCAGGCAGCGGATGAGCGTCGTCTTGCCCATGCCGTTGCGGCCGAGCAGGGTGACGCATTCGCCGGCGCCGATCGACAGGTCGACGTCGAAGAGGACCTGGCTGCCCCCATAGCCTGCGCAGAGTTTTGAGATCTCGAGCATGCTCAATCGTCCTCGCCGAGGTAGGCGCGCCGCACTTCGGCGTGGGCGCGAATCTGGTCGGGCGTACCGGTCGTGATCAGCCGGCCATATACAAGGACGGAGATCCGGTCGGCCAAGGCGAAGACCGCGTCCATGTCGTGCTCGACGAGGAGGATCGTGACCGACCCCCTCAGTTCGGCGAGGAAGTTCACCATGCGGGCGCCTTCCTCCGGCCCCATGCCGGCCAACGGCTCGTCGAGCAGCAATAGCGCCGGGCGCCGGGCGAGCGCGATGGCCATCTCGAGCGCGCGCTTCTCGCCGTGCGCGAGCTCGCTCGCGAGGCGGTTCGCGCGCCCGTCGAGGCCGACCTTCGCGAGGAGGGCCCTGGCCGGCCCGATCAGGCTCTCGTCCGCCCAGGCGCGGCGCCAAACGCCGAAGCGGCGGGCCGCGCCGGCCTGCACCGCGACCGCGACGTTGTGGAGCGCGGTGAAGTCCGGGAAGACGCTGGTGATCTGGAACGAGCGGCCGAGCCCGTGCGCGGCCCTAGCGTGGCCGGGCAGGCCGGTCACGTCCACCCCCGCCATGCGGATGCGGCCGGAGTCCGGCCGCCGGTCGCCGGCGAGCTGCGCGATCAGCGTCGACTTGCCGGCGCCGTTCGGGCCGATGATGGCGTGCAACTCGCCCGGCCGCACCGAAAGGCTCACGTGGTCGGTCGCGAGCAGGCCGCCGAAGCGGAGGCAAAGGTCCTCGACGTCAAGGGCTGCGACCGTCATGGGTGGGCCACCATCACCTTGCGCCGCCGCCGGGACGCGAAGGCGGACGCGCGGCCCGCACCGGACAGGACCACGCCGAGGACCACGAGGCCGAGCAGCACCTGCCAATGGTCGGTGAAGCGCGCGAGGAAGTATTGGAGCAGGACGAAGAGGGTGGAGCCGATCACGGCGCCCGTCAGGGACCCCGACCCTCCCAGGATCGCCATGATGAGGATCTCACCCGATTGTTCCCATTGCATGCCGGTCGGCGACACGAACAGGTTCTGCTCGGCGAGGAGGGCGCCGGCGATGCCGCACACCGTCCCGGCGACCACGAAGGCGGCCAGCCTATAGCCGTAAGCCGAATAGCCGATCGCGCGGGCGCGGCCCTCATTCGACCTGATGGCGCGGAGGACGACGCCGAAACGCGCGTTCGTCAGGCGGTGCAGCGCCACGATCACCACGACGAGCACGGCATAGCTCACGAAATAGAGCGTCGTCGGATCGCTCAGGTCGACCGGCCCGAAGTCGCTGTTGGAGGCGATGCTGAGCCCGTCGTCGCCGCCGAACACGCTGGCGCTGATCGCCAGGTAATAGAGCATCTGGCCGAAGGCCAGGGTGATCATGATGAGGTGGATGCCCCGCGTGCGCATGGAAACGGAGCCGATGAGGGCGGCCGCGATCGCGGAAGCGAGGATCGCCGTGCCGAAATGGGCGTAGCCGCCGCCGACGCCGTAGAACGACAGGATCCCGACGCTGTAGCCGCCGATGCCGATGTAGGCGGCATGGCCGAGGCTGACCATCCCGCCGTAGCCGACGATCAGGTCGAGGCTGACGGCAGCGATGCCGAAGATCACGGCCCGGGTGGCGAGGCCGACGTAATAGGGCTCCCCGATCAGGTTCAGGATCGGCGGGACAAGGGCAAGCGCGGCGAGGAGCACGGCGCCCGGGCTGGCGCGCCGCAGGATCGAGGTCATCGCGTTCATGGGGTGCCTCCTTCAACGGGTCGCCGGGGGGAAGAGACCGCGGGGCCGCACGAGGAGCACCAGGGCCATGACGACGTAGACCAGCATGGACGACAGGGCTGGGGCGGCGTTGTCGGCCGCCGACCGGGACAGGAGGAGGCCGAGCGCGGGACGCAGGGCCGAGCGCCCAACGGCGTCCACGACGCCGATCGCGAGCGCCGCCGCGAACGCGCCCCTGATCGAACCGATGCCGCCGATGGTGACCGCCACGAGGGAGAGGATGAGCACGTCGTTGCCCATGCCCGACTCGACCGTGAGCAGGGGTGCCGCCATCGCGCCGGCGAAGCCCGCCAGCATGGCGCCGACACCGAAGATGACCGTGTAAAGCAGGTCGATGTTGACGCCCAGGGCTGCGACCATCGACCTATTGCTGGCGCCGGCGCGGATCAGCATGCCGAGCCGCGTGTGGGCGATGACCGCGTAGAGCCCGCCCGCGGCGCACAGGCCCGCCGCCGCGATCGCGATGCGGTAGGCCGGGAAGGGGAGGCCGGGAAGGATCTCCACATGCCCGGACAGCCGATCGGGAACTGCGGCGAAGAGGGCGTCCGGCCCCCAGACCATGCGGACGCCCTCGTTGAAGATGAGGGTCAGGCCGAAGCTTGCCAGCACCTGGTCGAGGTAGGGCCTGTCGTAGAGAGCCCGGAACACGCCGAGCTCGATCAGCACGCCGACGGCCAGCGTGCCCGCCAGCGCGGCCCCGATCCCCGCGAGGAACGAGCCGCTCGCGCCCGTCACGGAGGCGCAGATGTAGGCACCCAGCATGTAGAGCGAGCCGTGAGCCAGGTTGACGAGGTTCATGATGCCGAACACGAGCGTCAGCCCGGCGGCAATCAGGAACAGCATGATCCCGAACTGGATGCCGTTGAGGACCTGTTCGAGAAGGAGATACGCGTCCATGATCGTCTTTCGCCCCGTGCGTCAAGTTGCCCGCGGGGGATGCCGGCCGCCCGGGCATCCCTTCTCACTTCATCGTGCAGCTGGCCGCGTAAGAGTCGCCGTGCATCGGCGAGATCAGCTTCACCGTTTCCGGAGAAAGGACGTCGCCTTTGGCCTGCTTGGCCACGCGGAACAGATAGAAGTTCTGGATGGGGAAGTGGTTGGTGTTGAACTTGAACGAGCCCCGGACAGACTCGAAACCGGCCGTCTCCATCCCCTTGACGAGGGCGGCGTTGTCGTCGAGCTTGCCGCCCGCCGCGCGCACGCCGCCGTCGATCAGCTTGATCGCGTCATAGGCCGAGGCCGCGTATTCCGAAGGGGTGTAGCCGTACTTCTTCTCGAAGGCTGCGACGAAGGCCCGATTGGCGTCGTTCTTGAGATCCGGCGACCAGAAACCCGCCTCATAGTTGTTCTCGGCCGATGGCCCCAGGGCCGGCAGCGTCGTCTCATTCTGCGTGTAGACGGAGTAGAGCGGGATCGAGTCCTTCAATCCAGCCTGCGCGTACTGCTTTACGAACTGGATGCCGAGGCCACCAGGATAGAAGACGAATACCGCTTTCGGGTTGAGGCTCCTGATCTGCGACAGCTCCGGCTTATAGTCGGTCTGCGTGAAGTTCGTGTAGATCTCGCCAAGGATCTTGCCCTTGTAGGCCCGTTTGAAGCCCGTCAGCATGTCCTTGCCGGCCGCGTAGTTCGGGGCCAGTATGACGGTGCTGTCGATGTGCTGGTCGTCGAGGTACGAACCCATCGCTTCCGCAGCCTGGTCGTTCTGCCAGGACGTCGAGAAGAAGCTCTTCGTGCAGTCCTTGCCGGCCAGCTCGCTCGGGCCGCCGCTGGCGCTGACCAGGATGGCGTCGGCCTTCTCGACGGGCTTCTGGATGGCCAGGAGGACGTTCGAGAACACCACGCCGGTCACGAACTTGACGCCGTCACGCTTCAGCATGCCGTCGACGACCTGACGCCCGACGTCCGGCTTTTGCTGGTCGTCGCCGTCGACGATCTCGGCCGGCACGCCGCCGAGCTTGCCCCCGAGTTCGGCGAGCGCGAGGTCGGCGCCGTCCTTCTGATGTTTGCCGAGCAGCCCGCCGGGCCCGGACAGCGTCGTCAGCAGCCCCACCTTCACGGTCTCGGCGGCGCGGGCCGCCGGAACGGCGAGGAGGCATGCGAGGGTGGCGGCGATCGCGCGTCTGGTCTTCATCGTGAAGTCTCCTGTCAGGCCGCCCGGCTCCGACCGGCCGCTATGGCGTCGAGCACGCGCTCGGGGGTGAAGGGTTGTTCGAGGATCATCGCGCCGAGCGGCTTCAGGGCGTCGTTGACCGCGACCCAGACCGCCCCCATGGCGCCGATCAGCCCGGCCTCCCCCACGCCCTTCGCGCCGAGTTCCGTGGTGCTTTCCCGCGTTTCGAGCGAGTGCACGTGGATGTCCGGCATCTCGAACGCCATGGGGGCGAGGTAATCCGCCATGGTGGCGTTGGTCATGTTGCCGCCCTCGTCGTAGCAGCACTCCTCGTAGAGGACCGAGCCGATACCCTGGACGATGCCGCCCCTGATCTGCTCGTCGACCAGGGCGGGATTGATCACGCGGCCGCAATCGGCCACCGACCAATGGCCCAGCAGCCGGATGAACCCCGTTTCGGGGTCGACCTCGACGTGGGAAGCCTGCACGCCCGTGGTCATGTAGTAGATGCTGTTGTTGACCACGTGGCTGCGCGTGACCATGAGCTGGACGTCGAAGTCGGGCGGCAGCGTGTCCTGGCGGAAGTAACCGATGCGCCCGACATCGGCGAGCGTGAGGACGGCGGCGCCGGTGTGCCGGTTGAACACCGTCGCGTCCTCGATGCGAAGGTCCTCGGGGTCCGACTGCGTCACGGCTCCGGCCAGGGACAGGATGTTGGCCACGAGCGCGCGGGACGCCTTGAGGGCGGCCTCACCCCCGCTGACGATACCGCGCGACGCCCAGGCGCCCCCGCCGTAGGTCGACGTGGCGCTGTCCCCGGCGACCATGCCCACGCTTTCGAGCGGCACGCCGACCGTGGCGGCGACGATCTGGGCTATGGCGGTCAGCGTGCCTTGCCCCTGGTCGGTGATGCTGGTCACGCAGCGCAGCGCGCCGCTCGGCTCGAGCCGCAGCGAGCAGCCGTCCTGCGAGCTCACGGAAGCGCCGGTCGGCCCGTAATAGAGGGGCCCGTAGGCGGTCGGCTCGACATATGTCCCTATGCCGATGCCGCGGTACACCCCCGAAGACCGCAGTCGCGCCTGTTCGGCGCGGAGCGCGCCGTAGTCCATGACCTCGACCAAGCGGTCGAGGCATGCCCCGAGCGCCATGTTGGTCAGCTTGCTGCCGCCGGGCGTGACGCAGGGCAGGTCTTCGGGCTTCCGGTAGTTCTTGCGGCGGAACGACACCGGGTCGACCCCGAGCCTCGCCGCCGCCATGTCGACCAGCAGTTCCGTCGCCACGCACGACAGGGGGACCCCGACCCCGCGGAACATCCCGATCAGGTTCTTGTTGACGAAGACGTTGCGGGTGCGCGCGCGGTAGTTCCGGTAGGCGTAGGGCGCCCCCATATTGGTGAGCAGCATCATGCTTTCCGCGATGTTGAACCGCAGGTGCATGCCGAAAGCGCCGATGCAGGACACGTCGTCGACCGACATGGCCTCGATGTCGCCGTCCTTCGAGACCGCGATCCCGGTCGTCACCCTGTGGTCGCGCACGTGGGCGTCCGACACGAACGACTCCAGCCGGTCCGCGCAGAACTTCACCGGGCGGCACAGGAGCCGGCTGATTGCCGCGACCGCGACCTCCTCGGCGTAGACATTGATCTTGACGCCAAAGCCGCCTCCGACATCGGGCGCGATCACGCGGACCTTGTTCTCCGGCATCTGCAGATGACGGTAGAAGACATCCTGCATCTGGAACGGGGACTGGTGCGAGTGGTAGACGGTCAAGCTTTCGGAGCCGCCGTCGTAGTCGGCGATCAGCCCGCGCGGCTCCAGCGTCAGGCCGGTCTGCCGATTGAAGACGAGGTCGACCGAGATGCGGTGGTCGGCCGTCGCGAAGGCGTCGTCGGGTGCCCCGGTCACGATGGCGTGCTCGAAGGCGAGATTGTCGGCCAAGCCCTCGTGCATGGCCCCTTCCGCCGCCAGGGCCGCGGCGCCGTCCAGGATGGCGGGGAGCTCCTCCCATTCCACGGCGATGCGCTCGAGCGCGTCCTCGGCCTCCGCCCGGGTATCCGCCACGACGGCGACGACGGGCTGACCCTGCCAGTGCGCGACGTCGAGGGCCATCGGATGCTGCGGCGGCACCTTGTGGCCGGACCGGTTGATCGAAGCACCCTGGAGGGGCAGGCAGACCCGCGCGAGGTCCGCGCCCGTGAACACCGCGACGACCCCCGGGGCACCCTTCGCGTCGGCGGCGTCGATCGCCACGATCCGGGCATGCGCGTAGGGGGACCGCACGAACGCGACGTGGACCATGCGCGGCAGGACCACGTCGCTGACGTAGAGC
>CAXUOD010000147.1:11892-13255 GCA_964252585.1 uncultured Lichenihabitans sp.
CGCGGGATAGACGGAGCCGACAAGGGCGACATGCAGCACGTCGTCGATGCGGATGTCGCCGACGTAGCGCCCCCGTCCGCGGAGCAGCCGCATGAGGTCGGGGCGGACGGCCGACCCTCCGATGGTCGCCGCCGGGCCGGACGTCGGGAACATCGATGCCCCCCTCACGCCGCCGCCGCCGCCGCGGCCCCGCCCTGCGCCGCGGCGCTCATGACGGCGTCGACGATGGCTTGGTAACCCGTGCAGCGACAGAAGTTCCCCGACAGGTGATCCCGCACATCAGCCCGCGAGGGCGACGCGTTCCGCCGCAGGAGGGCATGCGCCGCGATCAGCATACCCGGCGCGCAGAAGGCGCACTGGGCCGCGTTGTGCCGGAGGAACGCTTCCTGCAGCACGGCGAAATCGGCCAGTTCGGACAGGCCCTCGACCGTGTCGACGCGACAGCCGTCGATCTGGGCCGCCAGGCACAGGCACGAGCGGACGATCTCGCCATCGAGCATGACCGTGCAGGCGCCGCAGACGCCGTGCTCGCATCCCACGTGGGTCCCCGTGAACTCGAGCTCCTCACGGAGGAAATCGGCAAGGCTTTGACGCGCCTTGGCGCGGCGCTTGATCTCCGACCCGTTCACGGATGCGGCGATCGGCACATCTCGCATGATCCCCTCCCACAAAGCTATGTCGCCATGCTATGTGACAGAGCCTATCGCAAAGGGGCGAGCCTTGGGAAGTGACTAAATCTCGCCTCCGTGCTCAAATTTTCTTCAGCCACTGCCGAACTTTTATCCCCACAAGATAGCTAGTTTACATCGCTATCTCGCTGTGCGACGTTGATTTCGACGCGGCGGACCACCCGCGGTCGGCGCGGCCAATGGGGCGGGGCCAATGAGGCGCTGGCAGGTCGTGCGGCCGGGCCGCCGCACCTGCCGAGCGGTTCCAGATCCGGACGACATGCGATGAAAGCGCCTGACTTCGCCTATCTGCGACCCGAGTCGCTCGACGAGGCTCTACAGCTCCTCGCGGCCGACGAGGAAGCGCTGCCCCTGGCCGGCGGCCAGAGCCTGCTGGCCGGCCTGAACCTGCGGCTCTCGGCGCCCAGCGTCCTCATCGACATCGGTCGCCTGCAGGAACTGAAGGGGATCGATCTCCGAGGGAGCGTCGTCAGGATCGGCGCCGCCAGCCGACATGCAGATCTGGCGCAGTCGCCGATCGTCGCCCGGCACCTGCCCCTCGTGGCCGACGCCCTCCACCACGTCGCCCACGCGGCCATCCGGAACCGCGGCACCATCGGCGGCAGCTTCGCGCATTTCGATCCCGCGGCGGAGCTCCCGGCCTGCGCCGTGGCACTCGACGCCACGGTCGTGCT
>CAXUOD010000148.1:0-8796 GCA_964252585.1 uncultured Lichenihabitans sp.
GTGGCCGAAGGCGTAGTCGGCCGTGATGAAGTACCAGCTTTTGCCGCCCTGCTTGATGATGGAGGTCGCGGTGCTCTTGGCGAGCGCATAGGTATCGTAGGTCCAGTGCACGGTGTTGGGGGAGCATTGCTCGCCGGTCAGCACCGATGTCCCGGCCCCGGAATCCATGAAGATCTTGTTCTTCTCGCGCGTGACCTTCGCGACCGCGAGCGCCACCCCGGAGTTCGGCACGTCGACGATGACGTCGACACCGTCCTGGTCGAACCATTGGCGGGCGATGTTGGCGCCGGTGTCGGGCTTGTTCTGGTGGTCGGCCGAGACGATGTCGACCTTGATGCCTTTGGCGGCGGCGCCGAAATCCTCGACCGCCATCTTGGCCGCGACCACCGACGCCTCGCCGCTGATGTCGAGGTAGGGGCCCGACCGGTCGTTGAGGACGCCGATCTTGATCGCCACGTCGGCGCGGGCCGCGGCGCCGAGCGCCAGGAGGGCCGTCGCGGCCAGAAGGGTCCTCATCAGCATCGCGGTTCCTCTCCCATTAGTGTTTCGTTAACGCCGTCACACGCCGAGATAGCTGTGCAGCTTGTCGAGGTTGGCTTCAAGGTCGGCATTGGCGAAACCGTCGACGACGCGCCCCTGTTCGACGACGTAGTGCCGGTCCGCCACGGTCGCGGCGAAGCGGAAGTTCTGTTCGACCAGGATGATGGTGTAGCGGTCGGCCTTCAACCGCGCGATGGTGCGGCCGATCTGCTGGACGATGACGGGCGCCAAGCCCTCGGTCGGTTCGTCGAGCAGCAGCAAACTCGCGCCGGAGCGCAGGATGCGGGCGATGGCCAGCATCTGCTGCTCGCCGCCCGACATCTTGGTTCCGCCGCTCGAGAGCCGCTCCTTCAGATTGGGGAAGAGTTCGAAGATGGTCTCGCGCGACAGGCCGCCGGGCCGCACCACGGGCGGCAGCATCAGGTTCTCCTCGACCGACAGGCTCGCGAAGATGCCGCGCTCCTCCGGGCAGTAGCCGATGCCGGCGCGGGCGATGAGGCGCGACGGCATGCGGATCGTCTCGGTGCCTTCGAACACCACGGAGCCCTGCCGCTTGCCGATCACCCCCATGATGGAGCGCAGCGTGGTGGTCTTGCCGGCGCCGTTGCGGCCGAGCAGCGTCACGACCTCGCCTTTCGGCACGTCGAACGTCATGCCGTGCAGCACGTGGGATTCGCCGTACCAGGCCTCGAGGCCGGCGACGCGCAGGCTCGGGGCCTCGGCCGCGACGGGCGCCGAAGGAGGCGCCGTCACGCTGTCCCTCCCTGAGGCGCATGCGTGCTCCGCTCAGCATGAGGCGCCTTGGGTGAGTTCACGACCGCCTTCATCCTGGGCCGGGACCGCAGGACCCGTGTCGAAGGACCGTGGAGGAAACACTCCGCCCGCTCACGCATGGCCGGTGCCGATATAGGCTTCGACCACCCGCGGGTCGCGCGACACCTGCGCGTAGGGGCCTTCGGCCAGCACCCTGCCGCGGGCCAGCACCGTGATGCGGTCGCTGAGCGAGGCCACGACCGACAGGTTGTGCTCGACCATGAGGACGGTGCGGTTGCGGGCCGCGCGCTTGATCAGGGCGGCCGTGCGGTCGATGTCCTCGTGCGCCATGCCGGCCATGGGCTCGTCGAGCAGCAGGAGTTCGGGGTCGAGGGCGAGCGTGGTGGCGAGTTCGAGGGCACGCTTGCGGCCATAGGAGAGGTCGGCCGCGAGCCCGTCGGCGAAGCTCGCGAGCCCCACCTGCTCGACGAGCCCGAAAGCCTCGGCATCGTAGCGGCGCAGCAGCTTTTCCGAGCGCCAGAAATCGAAATTGCCGCCGCGCTGGCGCTGCAGCGCGATGCGGACGTTCTCGAGCACCGTGAGATGCGGGAAGGTGGCCGAGATCTGGAACGAACGGACGATGCCCAGCCGCGCCACATCGGCCGGGGCCGTGCGGGTGATGTCGCGGCCCTTGAACGTGATGCGCCCGCGCGTCGGCGAGAGGAACTTGGTCAGGAGGTTGAAGCAGGTGGTCTTGCCGGCGCCGTTGGGGCCGATGAGGGCATGGATGGTGCCGCGCTCGACCGCGAGATCGACGCCATCGACGGCCACGACGCCGCGGAACTCCTTCGCCAGCCCCTCGGTCGCAAGGATGATCTCCGCTGACAAAGGCCCTCCCCGCGTCGCTGCAGCCGTGCCGGCTGTCCGTTGTTTTGTGGCCGCGCACCATGGCGGATCGGCGGGAGGGTCGCAATGGGAATCCTCCACTCGTCCTGGCCGGGACAGCCCGATCAACAGCGGGACGAGCAGCCGACAAGACGTCCGTGGCCGTCGAGGAAGGGGTGGATGGCTTCGAACTCGGCCTGTACGGTCGCCAATCGCACCAACCGATCGGGCGCGTCGGCGTGGAATAGAGTTCCCAGGCATCCATCGATGTCGGCAGAGCGTCGGCCCGTACGGGCGCTGGACTGGATGGTCAAGCGCCCGATCTTCAAGACCGCGGAACTTCATCGCCCTTGCTGACGTGCCGGAGCCTATGGCGCGACGTATCCTGCGACTGGCGAGGGACGGCGAGCTCCTCCGCGTCTTGGTCGAGGGGAGTGGTTGGCGAGGCGCGTGCCGATCTTTCCTGAGTTGCTCAACATCGCCGAAGGAGGCACGGTCTTTTGACGATCACACAATGACGACGAATTGCTTTGTCGTTCATCCGAAGGTGTTTCATGCACGACAACGCATCTTGTCGTGCATCCGTGATCGACAAACCATGAACTCAGGCTTCCGGGAGGGGGCCGTCGAAAGTGCGGCCTTGTCGTTCGCGGTTGGTCGCGCGACCGGACCAGACCGCCGACGATCCTACGCCTCGGCGCTCGCCGCCTCGATCGCGGCGATGTCGATCTTCCGCATCGTCATCATCGCCTGGAAGGCGCGCTTCGCCGCGGCCTTGTCGGATTGTTTCAGCGCCGCCATCAGGGCGCGGGGCACGATCTGCCACGAGAAACCCCAACGGTCCTTGCACCAGCCGCAGGCGCTTTCGCGACCGCCGCCGTCGACGATGGCATTCCAGTAGCGATCCGTCTCGGCCTGGTCGTCGGTGAAGACCTGGAAGCTGACCGCCTCGTTGGGGGCGAAGGCGGATCCGCCGTTCAACCCGAGGAACGACTGGCCGAGGACCGTGAACTCGACCGTGAGCTCGCTCCCCGCTGCGCCGTCGGGGTAATCCGACGGCGCGGCCAGCGCCTGGTCGACATGGCTGTCGGGAAAGGTCGCGGCGTAGAATTCGGCGGCCTCGCGGGCCCGGCCACGGTCGAACCACAGGCAGGTGGCGATCTTGCCGCTCATCGTCCCTCGCCCGCCCTGCGCGGTCCGACCACGCCGAAGCCATGTCCCTCGGGGTCGGCGAGCTTGGCGGAAAAGGCGCCGCCGGGGATCGGGTCGGGACCCCGGAGCAGCGCGCCGCCCTTGCCCTTGGCGGCCGCGACCGCCGCGTCGATGTCGGGCACGTGGAGGTACCAGTTCCAGCGCGCCGGGGCGCCGGTGGTCCTGGTCGACATCACGGCGCCGGGGCGAAAGTCCTCGCCGGCGCCGATGAACGTATAGTCGCCCATGTCGCCCATCGGCATCGCGCCCTTCTTTTCCCAGCCGAACAGCTGGCCGTAGAAGGCGAGCGCGCCGTCCGGGTCGGGGGTGGCGAGCTCGATCCACACGGCGTGGCCGAAGCCGCCATCGCCGCCGGGCCCGACCTGCTTGAAAGCGGTCGAATCTTCGGGGCTCGACCCCGTCATGATCATGAAGGGCACGCCCTGAGGGTCGGAGACCGTGGCGAAGCGGCCGACATGGGGGATATCCATCGGGCCGAAATGCACCGCGCCGCCGAGCCGCTTGAGGTCTTCGACCATCGCGTCGACGTCGGGGCTCGCGAGATAGATCGCCCAGCCGGGCAGGCCTTTCATGCCGGGCGGCGGTTTCATGATGCCGGCCACGCCGCCGCGGTCCGGCGCATTGGCGATGCGGTAGCCGGCATGCTCGGGAGCCGGGGATGTGCTGACGGTCCAGCCCGCCACGTCCTGGTAGAAGTCCTGCGCCTTGTCCTGGTCGCCGGTGGTCAGCTCGAACCAGACCGGGGTCCCGTTGCGATGGGGCATGATCGATCTCCCTTGCTTGTCATGATTTGCGTGGCGGTCCTTGCGTTGCCTCAGGCGGCCGGCTCGGCCTGTCCTGTGGTGCCGTTCATGGCGCCGACGTCCATCCACATCGGCTCGAAGGTGTGGCCGTCCAGATCCTCGAACGTGCGGCCATACATGAAGCCCATGTCCTGCGGCGGGCGCGGCTCGATGCCGCCGGCCGCGAGTGCTGACTCGACGATCGCATCGACTTCGGCGCGGCTGTCGCGCGAGAGGCAGAGCAGCACTTCGCTGGTCTTGCGCGCGTCGGCGATCTCCTTGCCCGTGAAGGTCCGGTAGAACGCGTGGTCGAGCAGCATGAAGCTGATCTCGTCCGACCAGACCATCGCGGACGCTTGCTCGTTCGAGAACTGCGCATTCCTGCTCATCCCGATCGCCGTGTAGAAGGCTGTCGCCCTGGCCACGTCCGCGACGGGCAGGTTGACGAAGATCATCTTGGCCATCGGCGGCGCTCCAGGCGGGGTGCAGCCGACTCATCGATCGGCTGCTTGAACAGCCTGCCCAACTCAGTTACTAAAAGCAACCATGAAGTTAGGAAAAATAACAAGTCGAGCCAGGCCTGCGGCGAAGCGATGGTACGACGACGCCTGCGGCACCGCGCTGGCGATGGAACTGATCGGCGAGCGCTGGTCGCTCCTGATCGTGCGCGAGCTGATGTTCGGGCCGCGCCGCTTCGGCGAGGTGAAGGCTAATCTCAGCGGCATCAGCGCCAATGTGCTGACGCAACGGCTCGAGGGGCTGGAGCGGGCCGGCATCCTCCTGCGCCGCACGCTGCCGCCGCCCGCCAACGTGCAGGTCTACGAGCTGACCCCGTGGGGATACGAGAGCGAGACGGCGATCCAGGAGCTCGGCCGTTGGGCGGTGCGCTCGCCCCTCCATGATCCGACCTTGCCGCTGTCGGCCGCTTCGCTGATGATGTCGGCGAGGACGATGTATGCCGGCGGGATGACCGCCACCGTCGGGTTCCGGCTGAACCTCGAGACCTTCGTCGCGACCCTGACGTCCGGCGCGATCGGCATCCGGCGCGCCGACCCGACCGATGCCGACGTGACCTTCGCGGCCGACCAGCGTGCGCTTGCCGCGGTGATCTATGGCGGGCGTCCGCTCGTCGCGGCCGAGGCCGACGGCTCGGTTCGCCTCATCGGCGACCGCCTGGTTGCGGAGGATTACGTCTCGCGCTTTCCGCTGCCGCCGAAGTTCGGCGCCGGGTAGGGCGATGGCGGCGGAGCTTGGCGGATCGGGGGGAGGGCCAAGATGGGGTTTCGATTCCTCATCTTGGCCGCGGCGTCAAAAGGCAAGGCGTGCTTTGGCCCCGTGACTCCGTGGATCCACTCCCAATCGAATTCGACGGCACACTCGATCAGAAGGTGTGGATAAGTCAAGAATACAATTGCGGTATCGATGTCGCTCTGCTACTTTCAATGGGTCGGCTTCGGTCAGTTTTCTACCTATAGATCCGACTTGTGTACGCGGGCGTAGCGGACAACCGGGTTGATGGTCGATCGGTGATCGGCGGTGCATTACTCGGGCCGAAGCGGTCGTCCCGCTCGGGTGAAACGGAACACGCGGCTGTCAGAACGGCAGCAGCGGACCAGTGAGACGCCGCACATCCGAGGGCAAAGTGACGGTTTGCGGGTAGCTGAAAGCTGAATGCAGATGGGTGTAACCGCACGTGACCGGCTAAGCTCCGAGAACAATCTGCGTCAAATTTGGAAAGATTATTGGCTTAAAGCTAAGAATTCGGCACCTGGAATTGATGATCTAACGCCTAAGCAGTTTAACGATAATCTCGGCCAACACATCGCATTGGTACGCAAGAGAATTAGAGACGGATATTCCTACTCCCACTTGCGCGGTATCGCCGTCCCAAAAAGAGACCCGAGCAAGTTCCGGGTCGTATGCATCCCGACTGTTTATGATCGGATCGTGCAAAGAGCCGTCCTCCGAATCATTGAGGGAAGGGGCACTGAACTTGGCATCGTCAACGATGTCAGCTTTGGTTTCGTTAAGGATAGCCT
Organism: uncultured Lichenihabitans sp.; assembly: GCA_964252585.1. GTDB lineage: Bacteria > Pseudomonadota > Alphaproteobacteria > Rhizobiales > Beijerinckiaceae > Lichenihabitans. The sequence goes on from CAXUOD010000148.1 coordinate 6,212, forward strand.
GGGCAGGAAGCGCGGCACGCCGGCCGCACGTTCAGCGGCGATCAGGCATAGACAGTCGAAACCCTGGGCTTTCAAAGCGGATATATCGGCCTTTTTCGACGGCATTCAACGTGAAGATCTAATTGCACGCTTCCAAAAAGCATTCTCGCTTAAGTCACTGATGCCCTTGGTCGAGCAAGCCATTCGGTGCGAGGTCGACGATCGTGAGCCGCATCTCAGACGGGTCCTAGCCGCTAACAACATTGAAGCTGGGCGCGGCTTGCGCCAAGGCATGCCACTCTCGCCGATCCTATCCAACTTCCTGCTGCGAGATTTTGATCGCGGCTTTGCGGAACGCGGTTACGATCTAATACGATACGCAGATGATCTCCTTGTGCTCGCCTCCTCTCGGCAAGAGTGCGAGGCGATCGCGGAAATGACTGCGGCTGAGCTAGGAAGGCTAAAGCTGTCCTTAAGCGCTGAAAAGACGGCCATCTGTGCTCCCGACGAGGCTGTCGAGTTCCTCGGCATGGAGTTGCGTTTAAAACCCAACACGTCGACGTACAATTTGATGATTGCCGATCATCAGCTCGGAAAAATCAAGGAGCAGTTCACCGCCTATCACGATCTTGACTTCGCCCTCGGCAAGCAGCTTAACACTTCGAAGCTACTTCTCCGGCTCGAGAACATGAAGGCGGGCTACCGTGTCGCCTACGGCGTAGCTGACAATTTCGATAAGCTCGATCAACAGCTCGATCAATGGTCTCAGAACTGCATAGCGAAGTTATACGCGTCGATTTTCACCGCCCCTGCTGTCGCGAAACTGACGCCTAAGCAGAAAGTTTTTCTGATGATGGCTTGAAATCAGTGGGGTCACCATTTGACTGGATCAGGGTGAGCAAACCGGAGGTGTGAAATTCTATCTCCAAACCTCCTCGACAATCGCGTCGGCCGCGCCTCATAAAGCGCGCGAGTCGGCATTAGTCTCATCGACACTGCCCGACACCGAACTTTACTAGAGATAACCAATTCAAAGCACAATGCTATGCTGGCTGTAGCCGCAGCGGTGCCAATCAGGACGTGAAAGTGAGTGAAAAACATCGGGTCACGGTCGACCCGAGCCAGTGCGGTGGTACACCCTGCTTGCGCGGCCTGCGCATCCGCGTCCGCGACGTGCTCGACCTGCTGGCGTCCGGGGTCGACCGCGCCGAGATCCTCGCCGACTATCCGTTTGCTGGAAGATGGCGACATCATCGCCGCCCTCGAATATGCCGCACGGCAGAGCGACCATCCGGTGCTGCGCGTGGCCTGATGCGTTTTCCGGTCGACGCAAAGCTTCCGCCTGCGCTAGCCCGGTAGCTTGCAGTTATGGGCCATGAAGCGGAGCATGTCGGCGATCTCGGGATGCAAGCGGCATCCGACGCCGTGATCTGGGACTACGCGTTTGATTTCGTCCGCAACGATCATCACGAGGACGAGGTTTTCGCCCAACGCAAGGTCCTGGCCGACAACGGGCCGCACGTAGTTTGGATCAGGCTGCCGAACACGCGGCGGCAAGACCTGCTCGGATGGTTCGAGGCGGTGCTGCCGGATGTTCTGGCCGCGCTGGCACGCGGTGACACACTGATCGAAGTCACCTGAGCGCTCGCCGGTCACCCTGCGATCCCCGGCACCTCGAAGCCCGATCACCTGGCCGAGAACGTCGCTGCGGCGGCCATCACCTTGTCGGGTGCGGATGTGGAAGCGCTCGACCGGCAGGGCCGCGCGGCCGGCTGACCCTCACCCCCGGCCCCTCTCCACAAGGGAGAGGGGAGAAGCGGCGGAGCGTGCCGGAATACCCTCTCCCTTGTGGACCCTTGGGGAGAGGCAAGAAGCGGCGGAGCATGGCACAATAACCCCTCTCCCTTGTGGAGAGGGGCCAGGGGTGAGGGTGCAATGGTGCGTGAGAACGAGATCAGGACGAACGAGCGGGTCGTGACGCCGCCCGAAGCGGTGGATGCCGGGCTCGAGTTCATCGGCCGGATCCATACGCCCTGGACGGAGCGGCGCATGGCGCCGCGCCAGGGGCGGCCCGACGGCCCCGTGTGCCGCATCGAGGTGTTCGAGCCCTGGGTGCCGGCACTCCTCGGCCTCGCGAGCTTCAGCCACGTCGAGGTGATCTACTGGTTGCACCTCTCGCGGCGCGACTTGGTGCTGCAGAGCCCCGCCGATGACGGCACGGTGCGCGGCACCTTCGCGCTGCGCTCGCCCGTGCGGCCGAACCCGCTCGGCACCTCCATGGTGGACCTCGTGGGCATCGAGGGCGGAAACGTGCTCGTGCGGGGCCTCGATTGCCTCGACGGCACGCCCCTCCTCGACCTCAAGCCCGATCGCTGCCAGTTCACGCCGCTCGCCCCCCGGCAGCCCGGCGACGACGAGGTCGGCTGAGGGCCTGCAGCTTCGACGCGACCGCTCCGCGTCCGGCTCAGCACGAGGGCTAGCGTTGGCACACATCGTTTGGCCTACCCTGAAAAGGGCAGGTCGTTGCGGAGTCCCTCACCGGAACGGGGAGGGTGGCGCGCAGCGCCGGGTGGGGTCTCCGGCCATGGCTTCACCCCATCCGACTC
>CAXUOD010000148.1:8806-13130 GCA_964252585.1 uncultured Lichenihabitans sp.
GTTCCGGGGAAGGATCAACGCGTCATCTGACTCGGCAATGCATGTGTGCCTACGCTAGGCACGAAGGAGAGGGTGCCGGGCGCCGAGGTGGTCACATGCCCGAATCATCCTATCCTGCCGCGGCCCACGCGATGAGCCCCAGCGGCGCCGGCAGGAGACGACCATGACCAAGCCACTGATGAACCTCGACGCGGCCGAATTCGACGATGTCGAGGAGAATGGCGTCTTCACCTCGCGCCGCGCCGCCATCGGCAGGCGGATCGGGGCCAGGGACCTCGGCTACAACCTGACCGTCCTGCCCCCGGGCAAGGCCCAGTGCCCCTTCCATAGCCACCATGGCGAGGAGGAGATGTTCTTCATCCTGGAGGGCGAGGGCGAGCTGCGCTTCGGCGACACGCGCTACCCCCTCCGCCGCAACGACGTGATCGCCTGTCCGACGGGCGGCCCCGAGGTGGCCCACCAGATCGTCAATACGGGCGCTGCACCGATGCGCTACCTCGCGATCTCGACGATCGTCGAGCTCGACGCCTGCGAATACCCGGACTCCGGGAAGGTGTCGGTCGTGGCGGGTCGGCGCGGCGAGCGCGGGCTCCGCAAGATGTTCCGCGCCGAGACCACGGTCGACTATTACGACCGGGAGAAGAGCTGAACCGGGGGCAGCGCCCCTTCGCCTCGCCGGGGTGGCCCTTTGGGGTTTTGCCCTTTATGGCGTTGCCTCGATCCTTCCACCCCCGGAGCCGCCATGATCCCGCGCTATTCCCGCCCCGCCATGGTGGCCATCTGGGAACCCGAGACCCGGTTCCGCATCTGGTTCGAGATCGAGGCGCATGCCTGCGACGCGCTGGCCGAGCTCGGGGTCATCCCGAAATCGGCGGCCGAGACCATCTGGGCCAAGGGGCGGAACGCCGCGTTCGACGTCGGGCGGATCGATGCCATCGAGCGGGAGACGAAGCACGACGTCATCGCGTTCCTGACGCATCTCAGCGAGATCGTGGGGCCGGAGGCGCGTTTCGTGCACCAGGGCTTGACGAGCTCCGACGTGCTCGACACCTGCCTCGCGGTGCAACTCGCGCGCGCCTCCGACATCCTCATCGCCGACGTCGATGCGTTGCTGGCCGCCTTGAAGCATCGCGCCTTCGAACACAGGACGACGCCCACCATCGGCCGCTCGCACGGCATCCATGCCGAGCCCGTCACGTTCGGGCTGAAGCTCGCCCAGGCCTATGCCGAGTTCGCCCGCGCGCGGGCGCGCCTGGTCGCGGCCCGGGCCGAGATCGCGACCTGCGCGCTGTCCGGTGCCGTCGGCACCTTCGCCAATATCGACCCGCGGGTCGAGGCGCATGTGGCGGACGCCCTGGGGCTCGCGGTCGAGCCGGTCTCGACCCAGGTGATCCCGCGCGACCGCCATGCCATGTTCTTCGCCACGCTCGGCGTCGTGGCGTCTTCGGTCGAACGGCTGGCGATCGAGATCCGCCACCTGCAGCGCACCGAAGTGCTCGAAGTGGAGGAGTTCTTCTCGGAGGGGCAGAAGGGCTCATCGGCCATGCCGCACAAGCGCAACCCCGTGCTGACCGAGAACCTCACGGGCCTCGCGCGGCTCGTGCGCGGCATGGCGCTGCCCGCCATGGAGAACGTGGCGCTCTGGCACGAACGTGATATTTCGCATTCCTCGGTCGAGCGCATGATCGCGCCCGACGCCACGATCACGCTCGACTTCGCCCTGGCCCGGCTGACGGGCGTCGTCGACAAGCTCCTGGTCTATCCCGAGAACATGCGCAAGAACCTCGACCGCCTCGGCGGGCTCGTGCATTCGCAGCGCGTGCTCCTGGCCCTGACACAGGGCGGCTCGTCGCGCGAGGACGCCTACCGGCTCGTGCAGCGCAGCGCCATGCGGGTGTGGCGCGGCGAGGGCGACTTCATCGATTTCCTGAAGGCCGACCCCGAGGTCGCGGCCGTGCTGCCGCCCGCCAAGCTCGAACCCTTGTTCGATCTCGGCTATCACACGAAATACGTCGATGCGATCTTCGCCCGGGTGTTCGGGTAGGGGCGATGCGGAGCGACGCACGACCTGCTTCATGCTGAGCCGGCCCGCAATGCCGTGTCGCAGCACTGAGGGCCGGCCGTGAGGGCTCTGGAAGGTCCTTCTCCCGCCCGACCTTCTCAGGCGAACGGAACCAAGCGATGGGACCCGAGGTCGATCTTGTCATCCCCGATCCCGACCTGCCGGCCGAAGCCGACGTGGTCATCATCGGGGGCGGCATCATCGGCGCCAGCGCGGCGCTGTTCCTCGCCCGGCGCGGCGTCAAGGTCGTGCTCTGCGAGAAGGGCCATATCGCGGGCGAACAATCGAGCCGCAATTGGGGATGGGTCCGCAAGGCGCGGCGCGACCCGCGCGAGATCCCCCTCATCGTCGAAAGTCTCCGCCAATGGGAGCGGATGAACGAGACGGTCGGCGACGAGACCGGCTTCCGCACGACGGGGATCGCCTTCGCGGCCGAGAGCGAGGCCGATGTGGCCCGCTACGAGACGTGGCTCGACCACGCCCGCCCCTTCCAGATCGACGCCCGCATGATCTCCGGCGCCGAGATGGAGAAGCATGTGCCGGGCAACAACGGCCGCTGGAAGACGGCGCTCTTCTGCGCCACCGACGGCCGGGCCGAGCCGCAGAAGGCCGCGCCCGCCATCGCGCGCGCGGCCCAGAAGGCGGGCGCCGTCATCCTCACCGGATGCGCGGTCCGCGGGCTCGACCGGGCCGGGGGCCGCGTGTCGGCGGTGGTGACGGAACGCGGGCGGATCCGCACGGCGACGGCCGTGCTCTGCGGAGGCGCGTGGTCGCGCCGCTTTTTGCGGGACCTCGACGTGACGCTGCCGCAGCTGAAGGTCCGGTCGAGCGTGATGCGCACCGCGCCGATCGAGGGCGGCCCGGAGGCGGCCTTCTGGTTCGAAGGTGCGGCCTATCGCAAGCGACTCGACGGCGGCTATTCGATCGCCAACGGCAATGTGAACGTCGTGCCGATCGTACCGGACAGTTTCCGCTTCTTGAGGGATTTCTGGCCCGCCTTCATGAGCGAGAAGAAAGCCCTGAAGCTCAGGGTGGACGCTCGTTTCGCGCAGGAGATGGCGGAAGCCCGCCCCGTCCCGCTCGACCGGATGTCGCCCTACGAGAAGACGCGAGTGCTCGATCCGCCTCCGGACCGCCGTTTCAACCGCGCGGCTCTGGCCAAGCTCACGCAGGCGTTTCCCGCCTTTGCCAAGGCGCGGGTCGTGCAGGAATGGGCCGGGATGATCGACGTGACGCCCGATGCCGTGCCGGTCATCTCACCCGTCGACGCGGTTCCTGGCCTGATCGTCGCCACGGGGTTCTCGGGTCACGGCTTCGGGATCGGGCCCGGAGCCGGCCGCCTCGTGGCCGATCTCGCCACGGGATCGCCGCCGGTCGTCGACCCGCGCGATTTCCGTCTGTCGCGCTACACCGATGGATCCAACCCCCGGCCGATCGCCGGGATTTGAGTGGGCGCCTCGCTTCCGCGCCGCGGGACAGCCCTTATCTCGAGCGTCACTCAGACCGAGGCGCGTGGAGAACGACGTTTCGGATCTTTCCGCCGTGGGTTTTTAGGACATTGCGCTGATCCTTCCCCGAAACCGGGAAAGTGGCTCGGCGCAGGCCGAGACGGATGGGGCGGAGCCTCCGCAGGCCCCACCCGTCGCTTTGCCGAACCCTCCCCGTTCGGGGAGGGATTGGCCGACGCTGGAGCGCTCTCGCCTTTGGCAGATTCGCTCCAGCTTAGAATGTCGAGCAGTTTTATCAGATGGAATCGCAAGAGCGGTTCCATCTGATCCGATCCTACTCTAGACGCCGCGCAAGAGGCGTCGTTGGTGGCTCAGTAGTCCATGCCGCCCATGCCGCCCATGCCGCCGCCACCGCCCATCGGGGGAGCGTCCTTTTGCGGCCGGTCGGCCACCATGGCTTCCGTCGTGATGAGCAGGCCCGCGACCGAGGCCGCGTCCTGCAGCGCCACCCGGACCACCTTGGCCGGGTCGACGATGCCGGCACGCAGCATGTCGACGTATTCTTCCGTCTGGGCGTTGAAGCCATAGGCCTGCGAAGAATTGGCGCTGACCTTGCCGACGACGATCGAGCCTTCGACGCCCGCATTGTCGGCGATCTGACGGATCGGGGCTTCGAGCGCGCGCAGCACGATCGAGATGCCGGCCCGCACGTCGGCGTTCGCGTCCGTAAGTTCACCGACCGCGATCTTGGCCCGCAGGAGCGCGATGCCGCCGCCCGGCACGATGCCTTCCGCGACCGCTGCGCGGGTGGCAT
>CAXUOD010000149.1:0-13020 GCA_964252585.1 uncultured Lichenihabitans sp.
ATCAACGGGGGTACGCGTTTGCGGAGCGGGGGGTGGTCGGCCGGTATGTCGCCCAGCATGCCCGCGCGGGCGACCTCGCGCACGAGAGGAAGCCAGGCAGCTTCCGCAAGGTCCAGAAGCCGTGGGCCGTGAAGTTCCACGAGCCTTGCGCCGACCGGCTTCAGGTAGTCCCCCGGATAGAGCCCTTCGGGGATCGGCCCGATCTCTTCCCCGAGCGCCTCCCGATAGCGCAGGAAGGCCGAGCGAGCCAAGACGTCGACCTGCGCGCCGGCGTCGTTGACGTAGTACTCCCGGGTCACCGCCTGTCCCGCGAAGCTCAGGAGGTTGGCCAGGGCATCTCCGAACACGGCTCCTCGACCGTGACCGACATGGAGAGGCCCGGTCGGGTTGGCCGAGACATATTCGATGTTGACGGGCGCCCCGGTCGCAGCGACACGGTCCTGGCCGCCGCCGAACGCCACGCCACCCGTGAGCGCCGCCCGCAGCACGTCCGCATGGACTTTGGGCCGCAGGACCACGTTGATGAAGCCGGGACCGGCGACCTCCGCCGAATCAACGTCCGGATCCGATGCGAGAACGGCCGAGACCGCGACCGCGAAGCTCCGAGGATTGCCGTAATGCGCCCTGGCTTCCTTTGCATAGACCATGGCGGCGTTGATCGCGAGGTCGCCGTGGGCCGCATCCCGCGGCGGCTCGACGACGAAGCGCCCGAGGTCGAGACCCGCCGGGAGAGCGCCGCGCTCGATCAACCCGCCGAGGATGGTGGCCGTACGGCGTTGAAATTCGGCGAAGATGTCCATAGCGCTCTATCGTACCTGAGACCGTGCCGGGTCGTCATTCGAGTCGCATAGGGGCGATGTGATCGCAAGTGCGCGAGGATCGATGCCGCGCCGACGGCAGGCTCGATCGCCTGTCGTCAGACTTCAAGAGCCATTGCGACGTGGCTCGCAGACACATAGATCTGCGTGGCGCTCTTTTGACCGGTGACCCGCCTCGTCGGGTGCCGCTGGCCCGACGTGAGGATTTCGATGACAGAGGTCGAGCTTTCGATGCCCGTGGCGCTTTCGGCTGCGGCTGCGGCGCGCGTCAACAAGGTGCTGTCGCAGGAGGCGCCTGGGTCGTCGTTGCGGGTCGCGGTCGACGGCGGTGGCTGCTCGGGGTTCCAGTATCGCTTCACCATCGTACCCGCGGCCGAAGCCGAGGACCTCGTGCTCGAGCGCGATGGTGCCGTGGTCCTGATCGATCCGATGTCCCTCGATTTCATGAGAGGGTCGGAGATCGATTTCGTCGACGACCTCATCGGCCAGTCCTTCAAGATCAGCAACCCGAACGCCACGGCCTCTTGTGGTTGCGGGACCAGTTTCGCGATTTGAGTGCCGCACGGTTGCGGGAATTCTGATGGCCTCGGTACGTTTCCTCGCGCCGAGTCCGGGGATACCCATTGCAAAGTCGTCGCAACCTTCTACTACACAGTTCAGCGCCAAGGCTCAGTTGACGCTACTGACGATGATCGCTTTTCGAGTGTGCGAACCGATATTTCGCGGTCGACTCGGCAACCGCTTGGTGTAATCCTACTGTCGATGTTACAAACAACGCATTGGCTGCAATTGTAAGAGGATACGATGGCGCGAAAGAACCACGCGATCGATCGCCATCTGGGAGCGCGAGTTCGTCTGGCCCGGATCGAGAAGCGCATCTCGCAGGGCGCGCTGGGCGAGCAACTCGGCATCTCATTCCAACAGGTGCAAAAGTACGAGCTCGGCAAGGATCGGATCAGCGCGAGCCAATTGATCAACATCGCCCGCAGTCTCGAGAAGGACATTTCGTTCTTCTTCGAAGACATCGGGGCCGAGCCCGATGCACAGGGTGGCATGGAACTGGCCGACATCGTCGACCGCCGCAAGCGGTCACGCGCCAGCGCGACTTACGACGTCAAGATCATTCGCATGCTGCATGCGATCGAGGACGAGCGGCTGAAAGGCAAGCTCTACGACCTCATGGCCGCGATCGTTGCCGCGAAAGCGCCGATCGAGGCCGATGTCCAGGCGGTCCAACCGGCCGAGTGACCCCAGGCTGAAACCGGCACAAGAGCAAATTGCGGAGGTTGCACGACCCCGCGCCATCCGGCAGCCTGTTCGTCGTCCTGGGATGCTCGATGGGGCCGGACGCATTCCCGACGGCCGACAAAAGGACCGGCACCATGGTAGCGGGAGAGGGACTCGAACCCCCGACACGCGGATTATGATTCCGCTGCTCTAACCAGCTGAGCTACCCCGCCCTGTGTCCTGCGACGGCGCCGGGTATAGTTTGCCCCCGAGTTCACTGTCAACCTCAGGCCGACGGGCTCCTCTGAACCTCGCTGACGTGCGAATCAGCGACCAAGGACCGTCACCCAACAAAAAAGGCCGGCCCGCCTAGCGGACCGGCCCGAAAACTTAGAGATCCACCGTCAGCGCTTCATGGCGTCGTCGGCGGCATCGGCCACCTTGTTGGCCGTATCCTTGACGGCGCCCTTGGCGTCGCCAACGGCCTTTTGAGCAGCGCCTTTGGCTTCCTGCGCAGCACCTTCGGCTTGAAGTCGATCCGAGCCGGTCGCGTTGCCCACGCCCTGCTTGACTTTGCCGGCAGCCTGATTGGCGATGCCCGAAGCCTTGTCGGTAAGTTCGCTCATTGTCGTCACCTCCGTAGACTGTGCCGCTTAGGCCCAGGTGGTGATAGAACGTCGCACCGTCGCGGTTGTTCCGACCCGCTGGCGTGCGGACGCACAACGTTCGATCGAACAATGCGTGACGGCGGTTGATGGTTGGCATTTTCACGATGCCGCCGCGCGACTACATTGAGACCGCAATCGATCGGCGCAGCTCTGGCGCGCGGTGCATCGGACGAAAGGACGTGGGTGCATGAAAAAGGCTGTGATCGGCGCCGCAGTGGCGATGGCCCTCCTGGCCAGCGGATGCGACTCGACCAAGAACCCCTATGATCCGGACAAGCCGCTCGACAAGATGACGAAGGAGGAGTGGTGCGCCTTCTACAATTACTACCTTACCAATCCTCAAATCTCGGCGGAGACGCGCCAGAGCGCTACAGCTCAGATGCGGGCCCGCGGCTGCGCCAAGGTCTCCTAAGACGAGCGGGGGTGGCCCGGGTGACCCATGCGAAAAGCAGCGCCTGCCCTCTTCCATATTGCCCTGGAGGTCTCGCCACCGTAACTCTGCGCGATAGACAAAGATAACCAAGAGTCGCAGGGGGGTCGATGGGCCAGAATCTTTCGGGCAAGGTCGTTCTCGTCACCGGCGCCAGTTCCGGGATCGGCCGTGCCCTGGCGGTCAGCCTCGCGAGGGAGAAGGCGAAGCTGGCGCTGGTCGGCCGGTCCGAGGAGCGGCTGCAAGCCGTCGCGGACAGCCTCGGCCCCGGTGAGGCACTCGTTGTCCCGGCCGACCTCGCGCGATCGAGCGAGGTCGAGCGCGTCGTCTCCGATACACTGGCGCGGTATGGGCGGATCGATGTGCTCCTGGCCAACGCCGGCCTCTATATTCCGGGCAATGTCGTCGAGGGGGATGCCGACGCCTGGGACACGCTGCTGTCGGTGAACGTCAACAGCGTCTTCCGCATGGTGCGGGCGGTACTGCCCCAGATGCTTGACCGCGAGGGCGGCGACATCATCGTCACGAGCTCCGTCTCCGGCCACCAGGCCATTCAATGGGAGCCCGTCTACTCGGCCTCCAAACACGCCGTGCAGTCCTTCGTTCACGGCCTTCGGCGGCAGGTGTCGGCCAAGAACGTGCGGGTCGGCTCGGTGGCGCCCGGCATGGTGCTGAACGAGCTGTGGGGGTTCAGCGATCCCGCCGCCATCGAGGAGGGCATCGCCAGACGCGAAGGCCTGCGGTCCGAAGATGTTGCGGAAGCCGTGCTGTTCATGCTGACCAGGCCGGCCAACGTCACCATCCGCGACCTCGTCATCCTGCCGCAGAACCAGGACATCTGACCTCCGTGGAGCCCTTCGACTACGTCATCGTCGGCGGGGGAGCGGCCGGCTGCGTCCTAGCGAACCGGTTGAGCGAAGATCCCGAGGTGCGCGTCGCGCTGGTCGAGGCCGGTCCGGACCGCAATGCCCGCAAGACGATCGTCAAGATGCCGCTCGCCATGATCACCTTCATGGCGCCGGCCCTGGCCTTCCTGGGTGGCCCGAAATTCATGTCCTGGTTCGAGAGCGAACCGGAGCCGGGATTGCAGGGCCGCACCATCGCCCTGCCGCGCGGGCGAGGCACGGGGGGCAGCACCAATGTCAACGGCCAGATCTACATGCGAGGCCAGCGCGAGGATTTCGACCATTGGCGCGACCTCGGCAATGTCGGCTGGGGCTACGACGACCTGCTCCCCTATTTCAGGAAGATCGAGCGCTTCGAACTCCTGGCCGACCCAAAGGCGGGACGGCACATCCGGTTCGGCGGCAGGCCGCTCGCGTCGCAGATCGATCCCAGCTTCCACGGCACGGCGGGACCGCTCAACGTCGCGCCGCTGCGCAGCGTCAACCCGATGTTCGACGTCTACCTCGAAGCCGCGCAACAGGCCGGCTATCCGCTGAATCCGGATTTCAACGGTGCCCGCCAGAACGGCATCGGCACCTATATGTTCACGCAGCGCAACGGCGAGCGGCAGACCGCGGAGGGAGCCTATCTCGATCCGGTCCGCCATCGGCCGAACCTCACCGTCCTCAGCGATCGGCCCGTCACCCGCCTCCTCATGGAGGGCAAGCGCGCGATCGGGGTCGCTTGGCGGAGCGAAGCAGGCCAGGGCGAGATCCGCGGCCGCGAGATCATCCTGTCGGCGGGATCCTTCGTGTCGCCGCAACTCCTGATGCTGTCGGGGATCGGCGCTGCCCGAGAGCTCGCGCGACACGGGATCCCGCTCGTGCACGACCTGCCCGGCGTCGGCGAGAACCTGCAGGATCACCTCGACGTCACGCTCGAATACCGGGCCAAGACGATCGTGCCCTACGGGCTCTCCTGGAAGGCTTTCCCGCGCAACGCCCTGCATGTGCTCGACTGGTTCGCGAGGCGCCGGGGCCTCTTCGCCTCGACGACGGCCGAGGGCGGCGGCTTCCTCTCGACGGTCCCGGGCTCCGAGCGTCCCGACATCCAACTCTTTTTCTGCACCGCGGTCGGCAATACCCAGAACGCCGAGGGCTTCGCGGGTCACGGTTTCCTGATGCATGTCTGCGAGCTCAGGCCCGGCAGCGTCGGCCGTCTGAGCCTCAAGAGCGCCGATCCGAACGACAAGCCGTCGATCCTGTTCAATTTCTTCCGCGGCGCCAGCACCATGCGCGCGCTGCGGGACGGCATTCGCATCGCCCGCCGCATCGTGGCCCAGCGCGCCTTCGCGCCGCACGTCGACCGCGAGGTCTCGCCCGGTGCGGAGGCCGAGAGCGACGGCGCGCTCGACGCCTTTCTCCGTCAGACCGTCGGCACGCTGTTCCACCCCGTGGGGACCTGCAGCATGGGCATCGGCCCCGACGCCGTCGTCGATCCGTTGACGCTGCGGGTGCACGGCACCGAGGGCCTGCGCGTGGTCGACGCTTCGATCATGCCAGCCCTGGTCTCAGCCAACACCGTCGCGGCGACCTACTGCCTGGCCGAAAAGGGCGCCGACCTCATTCGCCGCCATGCTGCCCTGCAAGGATGTGACGGTGCCGAGCGGACGGGCTTCGATGAGCGCGGCGAGCGTTGGAGGAGCCCTCAGCCACCGCCGCTTTCGAGGCGCGGCAGAAAGGAGCGGGTAGAGGGAAATGGAACTCGGGCGGCGGGGCACGGAGAGACGCCTTCCGGGTGACCTCCGTCAGGGCGGAAGTTGGACCAAGTGGTTGCAGGTGTCGTCGAGTTCCTTCGATAGCCTGCTCAAGTCATTGCGGGAGCCGTAGAGGGAGGCGTCGTGGGCGCGGAGTTCGTCGATTGGCGCTCCAGTTTCGAGGTCACGGGTGCTCTGCACGTTCCATTTTTCCTCGAGCTCGCCGCGCGGCACGACGCACTTTCTGCAGATTGTCGAGGTTGACCTCGGCACGCTTCATGCGCTCCTCAGACGGCCGAGCGTCGTGGCGCACCTCTGCAACAAAGTTCGCGAGCGCGCGATGGCGCTCGCATCCGCCTCGCCCGTCTCCAGGCGCGGCTCTCGCAGGCGGACTTGAGGCGTCGATCGCCGCCGTGCCGTCTTCCCCGAACCATCAGCCACCTCCGAAGCCGGACCCTCAATGACGAGCATTCCGCTCTAAGCTGCCATTCGGCGACGAGCGGCCCCATCAACGCTCGCAAGGCGTCACTCTTTCGGCTCTGTTCGGGGTTTTGCCTCGTCGATCACCGTCATCATTTCGAAAAAAATCGATCGTCGTGGACAAACGACTCACAGTTTCACGAACGATCTTTCCGTCATCTCGCGACTGGAACCGGAGTATCTTCGATTAGCTCGCTTTGAACGGTTCCTCCTTCGCCAGAACTTCCGTTGATAACGATCCTCACACGCGTGCGGAGCTCGCGGGTTGCGCTTCGCTCATCGTGCCAGCGGCCAGCGCCTCCCAAGTCGAAATGTTCTCTTCGTCCGCGACCGGCAATCCGAAACCATTGATGTCGGAAAAGGCGAGGCAGACGGCTAGCGAAATGCGTTTTTTCCCGGCGACGAAGGGATCGTTCTTGGCGATCGCAAAGGCGTAAGCCGCCGCGAGGTCGGACAGGTCAGGCTTTCCGTAGGCCAACACATGTTGGGGCGAGCGATCGCGCTCTCAAGCAAGCCCTCGTCCTTGATGCCTGGCAAACCGCCATGCTCGACGATTTGCCGCTCGTGGATCGCAATGGCGTCCTTGGACTGGACCCAGAGCCGTTCGTACACCGCCGCCTACTTGGCCAAGGCAGCGAAAACTCTACGGTGCTTTTGCATGACGCGTTCAGCCGCGGCCATGACCCGGCGATGACGGAGGTCCTCGTCCGCGGCAGCTTGAGCGACATCGTCCGCCGCCTGTTCCGGTGCCCCGGTCGGCGCCGATGCGTCGTTGCGTTCTTCCGCGATGCCCGGCGCATGGTCGCGTTCTCGATCCATCGCCTTTATCCTTCGCAGCACAAAGCGGAGTCTCACTATGGCGATCGATCCACCGCCTGCCTGCGCGACTTGGTCGCTCGACGGCAGCTTCACCCCCACCCGGCCTCTGTCGCTTCGTCATCGTCTGTCGAGGCAACGAACGGTCGGCGTGGATGTTGGCTAAACCATGGAAAAGAATGGAGCGGGTAGAGGGAATCGAACCCTCGTCATCAGCTTGGAAGGCTGTTGCTCTACCATTGAGCTACACCCGCGGAACGCCTGTCGTCCAACGATAACAGCACCAAGACAGCCACACCAGTGTGATCGCGGTGTCGCTGTAGGCCATGCCGAACGCCGGTGGTGGAGGAGGTAGGACTCGAACCTACGAAGGCTTAGCCAGCGGATTTACAGTCCGCCCCCTTTGCCACTCGGGACACTCCTCCGTCCCTTCCGCCAACACCGCAAAGCGGTGCCGCCGGAGGCCGCGCTTATGACCGCGCCGAGGCGGTGTTGTCAACCCGCGGAGCGGCCGTTCGCCGGCCCTCCTCAGGCCATTGCGGCGCCTGTCTCCTTGCTTTCCGCACGATGTTGGGCCGGTCCGAAGTCGCGGCTGAGGTTATGCGCCGTATTGATCAGCGCCACATGCGTGAAGGCCTGCGGGAAGTTGCCGACCTGCCGCTGGGCGCGGGCGTCCCATTCCTCGCTGAGGAGGCCGACGTCGTTGCTGAGCGCTACGAGACGTTCGAACAGCGCCTTGGCCTCGTCGATCCGCCCCATCAGGACGTAATTGTCGGCGAGCCAGAAGGAACACGGCAGGAAAGCGCCCTCGTGCCCGCCCGCGAGGCCGTCCACGTTCCCCGCCTCGTTGTAGCGCTTCACGAATCCGTCCTCGATCAGGGTGTCCTCGATCGCCTTGACGGTGCCGATCACGCGCGGATCGTCGGCCGGAAGGAAGCCCACCATCGCGATCGAGAGCAGGCTCGCATCGAGTTCCTTCGCGCCGTAGTACTGGGTGAAGGAGTTCATCTCCACATTGAACCCCTTGGAGCAGACCTCGCGATGCACCTGCTCGCGGGCGGCCCGCCACCGGTCGGCCGGCCCTTCCAAACCGAATTCCTCGATCGAGCGAAGCGCACGGTCGAAGGCGGCCCAGACCATGACCTTGGAGGCTACGAACTGCCGGCGTCCGCCGCGGACCTCCCAGATCCCCTCGTCGGGCTCTTGCCATATGGTCTCCAGGTGCTCGACGAGGGCGCGCTCGAGCTTCCAGCCGTTCTCGTCGGGGGCGAGGCCGAGACGGCGGGCCTGATACATGGCGTCGAGCACTTCGCCGTAGACGTCGAGCTGGAGCTGACCCGACGCTGCATTGCCGATGCGCACCGGCGTAGACTTCTCGTAGCCTTGGAGCCAGGGCAGTTCATATTCCTCGAGCCGGCGCTCGCCCGCGATGCCGTACATGATCTGCATCTGGTCGGGCGACCCCGCGATGGCGCGGATCAGCCAGTCGCGCCAGGCGCTCGCCTCGTCGAGGAAGCCCGAGGTGAGAAGCGCGTAAAGGGTCAGGGTCGCGTCGCGCAGCCAACAATAACGATAGTCCCAGTTGCGCGAGCCGCCGAGTTGCTCCGGCAGCGATGTCGTGGGCGCCGCCACGATGCCGCCGGTCTCGAAATGCGTCAGGGCCTTCAGGGTGATCAGCGAGCGCAGCACCGTTCCGGCCCAGTCGCCCGCCGTCTCGATCCGGTGCGACTTCACCCAGGTCTGCCAATCCTCGGTCACGAGCTCGATGATCTGCGCCGCGTCGACGGTCTGCGGGACCGGCTGGTAGGAGGGCGACCAGGTCAGCGTGAAGGGCGTTTCGACCCCCTCCTCGGCCGTGAACTCGCCGACCGTCCTCATGTTCTCGCCGCGCAGCTCGATCGGGGTGGCCAGCGTGAAACGGTCCGGGCCCGCCACCGCTGCGATGCGTTCGTCGGCCAGCCGGCTGACCCATGGCACGATGGCGCCGTAACCGGGCCGAAGCACGATCTCCATCTTCATCGGGACCGTCCCCGACTCTGCCCGCACCAGGCGGACGAGGTCGCCGTGACCTTCACGACGCCCCATGGCGTCGATGAGGAGCACTGTTCCGTCCGCGGTGTCGAAGCGGGTCTCCAACACCAATGTTCCCTCCCGATAGCGTCTCGAGACGGCGATGACCGGGACGGCCGGCACGATCTGCCAGTGCCCGTTCTCGGCCGTTCCCAGGAGGGATGCGAAGACCGCCGCCGAATCGAAGCGAGGCAGCCCCATCCAGTCGATGGAGCCGTCCCGCCCCACGAGGGCCGCGCTCTCGCAATTTCCGATCAGTGCGTAGTCTTCGATCCTGAGGGCCATGGTGCTTACCGTCCGGGGTCAAGTGCGATTGGGGGTTTGGCGGGCAGAGCTGTGTCGGCGTGTGTCGGCAACTGAATGGAGCGAAGAGGACCATCAGCCGTCCTCGCGAGCGCGCCGAGAGCGCAGCGTGGCGGGGCCCAGGTCCATCTTATGTCGCACGATGGGTCGCTTCGTCGCTTCACTCCTCGTAACGACGAGTAACAAAGTTTCAGCTTCAGAGACGATCCTTGTCGGCGCGACGGGCCCTAGGGCAGCCGGGACAAGCGCTCCGTCAGCAGGTCGAAGAAGCCGACCGCATCGACGTCGCGCAGGTAGTTGACGTTGGCCTTCCGTTTCGTGACACGCCAGTAATCCGCCACCGTCATGCCGAGCGTCAGCGCACTTGCGGTTTCGACCGCGACGTTGATGTCACGACCGGTGTAGAGTTCGGGCCGCAGAAGCCAGGCGATGACGTTGGGATCGTGCAGCGGCGCGCCGATGCCCCCGTATTTCGCGACGTCGAACCGTTCGGAAAAGCCGAGCAGCCCCGCCACCACGGCTCCGGCCCTGTTGCCGAGCCCGCGGATCTTCGCGAGCCGCTCCGGCGTCGCCAGCGCGCGATGCGTCACGTCGAGCGGCAACATGGTGATCGGCACACCGCTCTGCAGCACGACCGCGGCTGCCTCGGGGTCGACGTAGACGTTGAACTCGGCCGCGGGCGTGATGTTGCCGACCTCGAAGTAAGCGCCTCCCATCATGACGATCTCGCGGATGCGAGGCGCGATTTCCGGCGCCCGATTGAGCGCCATGGCGACATCGGTCAGCGGACCAAGCGTGCAGAGCGTGATCTCGCCGGGCGCGGATGCGAGAACGGTCTCGACCAGGAAGTCGACGCCGTATTGGGGATGGAGCGGCATCGACGGTGCGGGCAGGTCTGCGCCGTCGAGACCGGTCTTGCCGTGAACATGTTCGGCCGTGACGAGCCGGCGCGTCAGCGGGCGTACGGCACCCGCATGGACCGGGATATCGGTCCGGTCCGCCAGTTCGACGATGCGCCGCGCATTCACCTCGGTCAGGCCCAGGGGCACGTTACCCGCCACCGCCACGATCCCGAGCACGTCGAGCTCGGGCGAGGCCAGAGCCAGGAGGATCGCGACGGCATCGTCCTGGCCGGGGTCGGTGTCGATGATGATCTTGCGCGCCATATGGTCTCGGCTCCGGCGATGGTCTATCCGTATCGACCGCCGCACGAGCGATGCTCAAGGCCGCGACACGCAGCGGGTCCATTGAGCGGCGCCCGACGGAAGGGACGTATGAACATAACGCAAAAGCTCGCACTGGGCAGCGTTGCGGTGAGCGTCGTCGTGCTCGGGGTGAAGTTCTACGCCTATGGACTGACGGGGAGCGTCGCGCTGCTCTCCGACGCCCTCGAAAGCATCATCAATCTCGCCACCGCGCTGACCGCCGTCTGGGCGCTTCACGTGGCGCTGCAGCCGGCCGACGCCCGCCACCCCTATGGCCACAGCAAAGCCGAATATCTCTCGGCGGTTCTCGAAGGCGTGCTCATCGTCGGGGCCGCGGTTGCGATCCTGCGCGAAGCCTCGGAGGCCTACCTCCATCCGGGGCCGCTCGAGACGCCGGTGCTCGGCCTCGGGGTCAGCGCGATCGGCAGCGTGCTCAACGCCGGCTGGGCCTTCGTGCTTTGGCGCGAGGGGCGACGCGCCCGCTCGCCCGCCCTCCTGGCCGACGGCCGCCACCTGCAGACCGACGTCGTGACGTCGATCGGCGTGATCGTGGGCGTGTCGCTGGTGTTCCTCACCGGCAAACAGGCGATCGATCCCATTGTGGCGGCTCTGGTGGCGCTGCACGTGCTGTGGAACGGCTGGCAGCTCATGCTCGAGAGCGTCAATGGCCTGCTCGACGAGGCCCTTCCGGACGACGCCTTGTCGCGCCTTCGCACCCTCATCGCGGCCAATGCACAGGGCGCGATCGAGGCTCATGATCTCAAGACGCGCTGCGCCGGCAAACTCACCTTTATCGAGTTCCATCTCGTCGTGTCGGGCGATATGACGGTGACGCAGGCCCATGATATCTGCGACCACCTCGAACGCGTGCTCAAGGACGAGGTGGCCGATGCCTCCGTGTCGATCCATGTCGAACCGGAGGACAAGCGTCAGCACCAGGGGATCGTGGTCCTCTGATCGCGGGGTTCTGCCCGGGAGAGCCGGCATGATCGACACCGTCATCACGCTCAAGGAGCGCCACGCGCGCAAGATGGCCCGCATGAGCCAGGCGCTCGTCTAGAGCGACGCCTTGCTGTCGGCTTATGCGCGCCGGCATGGCGGTCGCTTCATCCGTTACGGCTCCACCGCGACGGGGCGGATGCGCCGCCACAGCGACGTCGATATCATCGCCGATTTCGGTGACGAGCTGGCCGGTCCGGCCGCCTCCTATGCGGAAGACGTCTGTTTCGAGAAGGAAATGCTGCCCGACGTCAGGGCCGTCACTTACGCTTCGCCACAGTTAGTGGCGCGTGCCCTGACGACGAACCTCTCCCGACCGGCTCGGAATGCCACAAGGCACTGCTTTGCCGGCTCGAAGAAGCCGCGCCCGGGTCCCGCCCAGCCTTGGTGGAGGAACCGGAACTGAAACGTGCGCTGCGCGGGCTCCTCGCTTTCAGGCATGTCGCGGCTCACGTCTATGACGAATTCGATGGGGACCGGGCGGCCTTGGCGGTGGAGAATGCCCGCGTCTTCCTCGCCGGGATCGGCCCGGCGCTGGCGCGCTTCCGCGCGATCGTCGACCCGGATTAGCTCTGCGCGGCCGTTATCATGGCCTGGGCCTCCGGCGAGGCCCAATCGGCCGGCCCGGCGATGCGGCCGAGTTCGCAGCCATGCTTGTCGATCAGCAGGGTCGTGGGCAGGCCCAGGAGTTCCCCCTGCCCCTTCAGCACCTGCAGCACGTCGGCGCTCGGGTCGGCATAGAAGGCGAGCTTGTCGATCGCATTGTCCTTCAGGAAGGCTCGCGGACGGTCGAGGCGAGCCGTATCGACGTTGACCGCCACCACCTCGAAATCCGGTCCGCCGAGCTTGGTCTGGAGGGCGTTCAGCGCCGGCATCTCCTTGCGGCATGGCACGCACCACGTGGCCCAGAGATTGACCAGCACGGTTCGGCCCTTCAGGGCGGCGAGCGTGGTCGGCAGCCCATCGGGGCCGTTGAAGGTGAGCTCGGGGGCCGGCCGGGCCGGGCGGTCGAGCCCGAAACCCGCCACCTCGCCGTGGATCAGCGGATCGAGCCTCGCGGTCGCCGCCTCCGCGGCCGGGCAGCTCGCCGGGCCTTCCTTGCCGAAGCTGCCTATCCCGTATAGGACCGCCGCAATTCCGACGAGCAGGACCGAGCCCAGCATCGCAGGGCGGCGCCATGGGGAGAGGCCCGGCATGGAGCCGGGTCGGACAGGTTCGGTTTCAGCCATTCACGTCAATCCGAGGCTTCGATGAGCAATGCAATGTGGGGTGGGCGGTTCACGAGCAGCCCCGACAGCATCATGGAAGAGATCAACGCCTCGATCGGCTTCGACCAGCGCCTGGCCGCGCAGGACATCGCGGG
>CAXUOD010000150.1:0-12985 GCA_964252585.1 uncultured Lichenihabitans sp.
GCATTGGATTTGTGTTCGGACAGCTTGGTCATGGCCAGATCTGTTTGAAGTGGTGTGCCGCCAAGACGCCGTACGGTCGGGCTGCGCATGGGAATGACCTAATATGCCGTCAACCGCCCTGCCAGCCGGCGAGGTCTTGCGTCGCAGGTCTGTACGGTCGGATCCCACAAAGGCGCCAGATGGTTGTCCCCTCGGGTACGAAACCCGGCTCGGAATGCAGCAACGTGGAGACCGCCCATGATCCGATGGGTCGCAACGATCATCTGCCTGTTCGGGACCGTCCACTCGGTCCGGTCATCCGCTCTCGACGACAGCGTCGACCGTTACCTGACGGTCTGGGCCGACAACGCGCGGGTCACGCCGGCGGCGGTTATGCATTTCTACGCTCGCAGCGTCGTCTACTACGGTAAAGCGATGAGCAACGGCGCGGTTTATCGCGACAAGATCGCTTACGTCGAACAATGGCCCGTGAGGCATTACGATGTCGTGCCCGGATCGGTGGGCCAGACCTGCGATGCCGGACGCATGCACTGCCATGTGACTGCTATCTTGCGGTGGTCGAAGGCCAATGCGGCGCGGGGCCGTTCCAGCCAGGGCGCCAATACCATGACACTCGACCTGGTTCGCGAGGCTGACGGGCTGAAGATCGCGCGAGAGAGCGGCACGCCGGTGGTCAGCGCATCCTGCAGCGGAGCCGGCCCCGACCGCACCTGCGCCGGGTTCCGTTAGACTCGAGGCCTGAGGCGGATCGTGCTCAGGACGCTCTCGAACAGATCGAACTCGTCTGGTCTTCTGGCACATCGGCCGACGGGCTGAAAGCATACCTCTGATCGCAGACCTTGACCTGCGGCGGGAGATCCGTCGCCTCGAAGAGGTCGCTCCCGACCTTCAGCATGGCCCAAAACGGCATGTTGGGATCGTCCTGATGGCGCGCCATATTGGCCTCGGTCATCCGAAACGGGAAGGCTTGCAGCTGCACCTCGGTTTGTCCCGCGTCGAAGGCCTGGTAGGCGAGTCCGTAGATCTCCTCGATCTGTTCGTTGGTCATGGCGTAGCAGCCGACCGACCGGCAACCACCGTGCACCATCAACGAATCGCCCGTCCGGCCCAGCGACCGGTCGTAAGCATTGGGATAGCCGATATTGAAGGCCAGATACTCCCGGGAGTGCGGGTTCATCTGTTGCGGGCCGACCTCGTAGAAGCCTTCGGGCGCCTGATGGTCGCCTTCCGCCTTCTTGGGGCCGAGCCCTCCCGAGTAGCGGCAGATCGCATAGGTCTTGAGAAGCTGGAAGCGGCCCGAGCGATCCTGCTTCCAGACCTCGAGTGCGTTCTCTTCCTTGTAGATGCGGATCAGGATCGGCGCCGTTCGATCCATCCGGCGTTGCGCCATCAGCTCGTAGGTCGCCGGGTAGACCGTTCCGGTCCTGACCTGTTCGATCTCGCCCGCGCATCCCGCCAGCAACAGCATGGCCAAGACGATCCAAGCGACAGTCGCGCGACGGAACACAGACACTCGCATCACATCCGGAAACCACTTGCACCGGCCTGCCGTCGAGGACAGAGCTTGCCGACCGATTGCAGGGTAAATGTGGCGGCAAAACCTTAGCGGCTTGTGAATCCAAGCCACGATGGCGCCACCCAGGAGACGAGATGGTTTTCGGTTCGACTCTGGCAGCCCATCAGGTGATCGACGGCGGGATCGGGGTCGCGACGGCTCTGATCTGGTTCTACATCATGCTGGGTCGCGCCGGGTTCTGGAACGTCCGGGAAGCCGCGCCGATCGAAGGTGTCCCGGCCGCGGCCGCCGTGGTGGCCGTCATCCCGGCCCGCAACGAGGCCGCCGGAATAGCCGGGACGGTTTCGTCGCTCCTCGGCCAGACCCACGAGGGCTCGCTCGACATCGTCCTGGTCGACGATCATTCGGACGACGGGACGGCCGACCTCGCACAAGCCGCGGCGCGCGCCCTTGGCGCCGAAAGCCGCCTCGACATCGTCGCGGCCCGTGCCCTGCCGCCCGGCTGGACCGGCAAGCTCTGGGCCGTCAGCGAGGGGCTCGCCCGGGCGCGCGAGAAGCCGGCCCACTTCGTTCTCCTGACCGACGCCGATATCGTGCACGCGCCCGACAATGTCTCGAACCTCGTCAAACGGGCGCGCGCGGAAGACCTCGACCTGACGTCGCTGATGGTCCGGCTCTCGACCGAGACGATGGCCGAGAAGGCCCTGATCCCGAGCTTCGTCTTCTTCTTCTTCATGCTCTATCCTCCCCGCTTGGCGGCGGACCCGCGGTCGCGGGTCGCGGGCGCGGCCGGAGGTTGCATGCTGGTTCGTCCGGCTGCCATCGACCGCATGGGCGGGATCGCGGCGATCCGCGGGGCCTTGATCGACGATTGTGCTCTGGCGGCCGCGATCAAGCGGAGCGGTGGGCGGATACGACTCGATCCTTCCCGCACGACGCGATCCAGCAGGGTCTATGACTCCGCAGGGGAGATCTGGTCGATGATCGCCCGCACGGCTTTCACGCAGCTGCGGCATTCCTGGCTGCTGTTGTCGGCGACCATGCTCGGCATGGCGTTGACCTATGCGGCACCGCCGCTCCTCGCCATCCTGGCGACAGGACCGGCGCGCTGGCTGGGTCTCGGCGCGTGGCTTGTCATGGCGTTCTGCTTCGTGCCGACGGCGCGGCTCTATGATCGCCACCCGGCATGGGGCCTGGCCCTTCCCGCCATCGCGATGTTCTACGCCGCCGCGACCCTAGCGAGTGCCATCGCCTACGGACGGGGCCGTGGGGGACGGTGGAAAGGCCGGGTTCAGGCGTCGCGCTGACTTGACGTCAGGCCACCACCTCGTGATCGGCGTGGAAAGCCCCGTGATCGTAGACCCGGACGACGTCGGTCGCCGCGTCGCGCGTGACCCACTGCCCCTTGCGTACGGTGCGGACTCCGACCGGGGTCGGAACGTCGACCCCGTCGGCCAGCCTCGACAAAGTCGACCTCGGAATGGCAAGGGCCGCCTGGAAAGCGGCTTCGGAACCGTCGAAGCGAAAGGCTTCGACCAGGGAGGCACGACGACGGAAACGCATGATGCACCTTCGACGGACGGAAACGCGGGTCGGTCGCGAATCCACGGTGTGATGACCCGGTGACATTGCGTTACGTCGTCTGACGGGCACAGGCCAAATCATCTTTGCGGTAAACAAGCACCGCCGCGGGGCCGATCAGGTCAGACCCGACGTGGAACAGGCCCTCATTTCGGGAAGAGGAGCGTTCGTTCGGCGCCGAGATGGCGCGAGAGGGAGGCGAGCCGCCCGGCGTAGTCCGACCGCACTTTGGCGAACTGAGCAGTGTCGAGACCTGCTGGGTCTGTCGTGCTGTACCCCGCCTTCCGGAGCCGGTTCGACAGCCCCGCGACGGCATCGGGGGTCGGGACAACGACCTCTTCGGCATCGAGGTCGAGAAGGTCGCAGAGGTGCGCCACCGTCCGAGATCCGGCACGATGCATCAACGCGGCGGCCCCCGAAGACGATTCCTCGGTCAGTTCCATGACAATGGTGGCGGCGTCGAGGACGGCGTGCAGAGCCGACAGCCAATCGCTTTCCGCATCGACCGAATGAAAATAGACGAGGACCGGAAACGAGACGTGGCTATGAAGGATGGCGGCTGACCAGTCGCGCCACTCCTTGAAGAACGCCTTGAGGTCGGTCTGCAGGTCGAGGGCGGCGAAAGACTCGAGAAGGGCGATGCCCGACGGGGGTTTGCCGGCCAGCCCGCTCAGCGTCAAGACACCGGACTCACGCTGGTGCAGGCTGGCTTGCACCTGAAGAATGAAGGTGAAGGCCGCGGTGATCACGCCGAATCCGGACAAGGCGGCCCATAGGATCAACCAGCGCGCGTAGCCGGTCGCGTCGACTTCGCTGACCCCGAGCGTCATCAGCGACGACCCCGCGACATAGAGGGCCTGGTCGAAACCCGAGAGAGGCGGTTTGAAGGACATCGTCGAGGCCTGAAACATCAGAGCGAAGCCGACCAGCAGCAATCCGATCCAGCTTGCAAAGGTTACGAAGAAGATGAGCGGCGCGAAGCTGTTGGAGAGGCGCTGCCGCCGACCGTGCCCGCGTGTCCTCGACAGGTACCGCCAGAACGGCAGGCCCACGATGCGGACTCTCACGGCGATCTTGAGCAGACCCTTGTTGGGGCCCGGGATCAAGATGCTGGAGAAGATGTCGGATAACGTGAGGAGGACGACGAAAAGCCCGGCGCCGAACTCCATCCAAGCCAAAATCATGATCACTCGCTGAAGGGAGCGGCAGCCGACGGCCCGTCCAACCTCGACAAGCCTTGGATCACCATCGAACCGAGCGTCCGCTGTGCGGCGGTTCATCGACGTGTCGGGCACATGGCATCACAAGCCGTCGCGATCGTAGGGGCTCTGTGATCCGGTCAGGGGATGGAGGCATTCGAAATCGTCCCGATGCAGGGGGACCCAGGATGGCCGATGTCCGCAGCAACCGACGGGCGGTGCAGGCCGGGCACACGAAAGCCCCCATGCTCCCTCCTGCTCACCGGCTGGACCCTCATGCCTCCGGCGTGTCCGCCATCCTGCAGGCCTGCATCGGGGTCGGCAAGTGCTGCAGGGGCACGCCGATCTTCCGGGCGACCCTTCGTTGAATATTGGGACCATGGCGTTCGGCGCTAGAACAGGGTAGGTCGATCAAGATCTTGCGTTTCCTCCGAATGCGATGAGCGTTCAGGCTCGGCCAATCCGCAATGCGCAATCCAGGTTCTCGTCCGACGTCCGAGCCCGGCGCGCTCATTCCTCGGAGCCGGCGAAATTCGTTGGCGACGCTGTTCGCCATCGTCCGCAATCCTATCGAAGCGACGCCCGCCGAATGCTTCCAGGAGCCGCTCGTGGCGGCGCCGCTCTTCGGCCGGCCACGACTGTACCTGTGCGACCCCGCTCTCATTCACGAAGCCTATGTTCGCAACGCCGATCGGCTCTCGAAGGGCGTGGTGGTGCCCCGTGTGCTGGAGCCGGCCTTCGGGAACGGGTTGCTCTCCGCCGACGGCGCGCAATGGCGTCACCAGCGCCGGGCGGCCGCCCCGGCGTTTGCCCACGAAAAACTGCTCGCCTGCCTGCCCGCGATGCTCGCCGCCGCCGAGGCGACCCGCGACGGCTGGCTCGCGTCGGGCGGTGTGGTGGATATCAGCCACGCCATGACGGCGACGACCTTCGCCATCATCGTCGAAACGATGTTGTCCGGAGCGGGCGCGACCGATGCGCCGCGTTTCGAGCACCACCTCGCGACCTACCTCGGAGCGACAGGCTGGCTGGCTGCCATCGCCATGGTGGGCCTGCCGGCTTCGACGCCGTTTCCGGGGCGGCGGCGGGCGATGGCGGCCGCGCAATGGTTGCGCAAGAGCGTCGGCGCCATGGTGGCGGAGCGCCGGGCAACCGAGAACGGCGGACATCGCCAGGACCTGGTGTCTTTGCTGCTCGCCGCGCGAGACACCGAGACCGGCGCCGGCCTCGACGATGCCGAGGTCACCGACAACCTGCTGACCTTCATCGCGGCAGGCCACGAGACCACGGCCCAGGGTCTCGCCTGGACGCTTCGTCGCCTGGCGGACGAGCCGGCCATCGAAGCGGACGTGCTGGCCGAGGTCGAAGCCGTGACCGAGGGGGAGCCGCTCCGGCCCGACCATGTCGCGCGCCTCGAACTCGTTCGCCGCGTGTTTTCGGAATCCATGCGGCTCTATCCACCGGCGCCGGTGATCGAGCGGCGCGTCGAGCAGGCCATGGTGATCGGAGGGTTCGGGGTTGCGGCCGGGACCATGCTGGTGGTGCCGATCCATGCCCTGCACCGCCGCGCCGGCCTCTGGGAAGACCCCGAGCGCTTCGACCCGTCCCGCTTCGCGCCCGAGCATGCGGAGGCGCGCCATCGCTACGGCTACATGCCGTTCGGCGCCGGGCCGCGCAGTTGCATCGGGGCCGGGTTCAGCATGCTGGAAGGGGTCGCGATCCTGGCCGTGCTGCTCCGCGCCGTGCGTCCGATCGCCGTCGAAAGCGCTCCATCGCCTCGCATGCGCATCACGCTCCGTCCCTCGAGGCCGATCCGCATGCGGGTGGAACCTCGTGCCGCGAGTGGAGGGCGTGACGTCGGACATCGTTGAGACCCGGGTGCCGTAAAGGGAACGTCGCGCGGCCCCGGCATCCAGCTCTCCGGAACTCGGCGAGCCCCATGACTTTCTCGTCAGATCAGCGTGAGCACGATCGGCAACACGATCGCCGTGAGCACTCCGTTGAGGGTCATTCCCAGTCCGGCGAACGACCCCGCAACCTCGCCGATCTGCAGCGCCCTCGCGGTTCCGATGCCATGCGAGGAGATGCCTATGGACAGCCCCACCACGCGCTCGTCCCTGATGCCGAGCCACCGTGTCAGGGAGGGCGCGAGGACCGCACCCGTGATCCCGGTCATGATCACCAGCACGGCCGTCAGGGCCGGCACACCGCCGATCCTTTCAGAGATCCCGATCGCAATGCCTGCGGTCGCGGATTTGGGCGCCAATGAAAGCAGCGTCCTTCGGTCGGCGCCGAGCAGCGACGCGAGGCCGACCCCGGTCGCGATCCCCATGGGGACCCCCACCGCGAGGGCACCCAGGATGATGGAACCGGACGCGCGGATCACCGCGCGCCGACGATACAAGGGAACGGCCAGCAGGACGACGGCAGGCGAGAGCATGAAGCTCACCACGGAGGCGCTCTGCGCATAGGCCGCATAGGACAGACCGGAGGCTTGAACTGCGGCCGCCAGCAGGACGATGGCCACCAGGGTCGGATTGAGCAAGGGATGGCCTCGTCCCCAGCGATGCAGCCGGACCGCCGCCGCATAGGCCACGATCGTCTCGGTCACTCCGGTGACCGGTTGGACGGCGATCTCGTGCCAGGCGGCAGGATCAAGCGGCGACATCGGATACCTTCGGGGCCCTGCAACCCCGGTCTTGCGCCCGGGCGATCCGGTCGGCCGCTATGGCGGTCGTCCCGAGGGTCACGACCGTTCCACCCAGGACGGCGGCCGCGATCGGGATCGCCTGCGTTCTGAAAAGGTCGAGGTAGGCCAGGACGCCGACGCCCGCCGGCACGAACAGCATGCCGAGGAAACCGAGGACGTTGTCGGCCAGGGTGCCGAGGGCTGCCGGCACGCGCCCGAGGACCAGGAGATCGAGGTAGAGCAAGACGAGGCCGCAAACGGACCCCGGGCATGGCAGGACCCCGATCCGGGCGAGGACATCGCCGGCGGCAAAACACAAGAACAGTCTAGCGATCTCTTCCAACATCGGATGCCTCGTAGAGCGGTTCCTGTCGACGACAGCTCGCGACCGGGCTCGCGAGGACCTCAGCGTCGGGCGTTCCGGTGGGAGTCAGCATGGGAGCGGGCGTGGGAACGCCGCGGAGGTTAACCGAGCCTTAACGCTCGCCCGTCAGCATCGCCGCGTCGCGCGCTGGCTGGCGGCCATCGGTATCGGGTCATGTCACAACGGATCAGTGATACCTTTCTGAGAACGATCGCCGATGCCGTTCCCTGCCTGATGGCCTATTGGGACCGAGACCTTCTTTGTTCGTTCGCCAACCGGCCCTACTCGGACTGGTTCGGGCGCCCCCTCGAGCGTATCATCGGCGAGAGCATGCAAAGCCTGCTCGGCGACCATGTCTTCAGCCTCAACCTGCCCCTTATCGACGCTGTCCTGGCGGGCCAGGAGCAGAAATTCGAGCGAGTCCTAACCAAAGCCGATGGCACGATCACCCACGCCTGGGTCAATTACATCCCGCATCGCGCCCCGGACGGGACCACCTGCGGGTTCTTCGTGCTCGTCACCGACATCACGGACCTCAGACGCGCGGAGCAACACTTCGCCGAAAGCGAGAGCCGCTATCGTCTGCTGGCCGACCAGAGCAGCGACATGATCTTCCAGCTCGACCGCAACCAGGTCCGCCGGTACGTTTCGCCTGCTTCGCGCGAGATCCTGGGCTACGAGCCCCATGAGCTCGTCGGCTTGAAGCCCGTGAGCCAGGTCCACCCCGACGACGCCGAGCGAGTCTCTGCCGTGTTTGGATCCTTGATCGACGGCAGCGTCGAGCGGACATCGGTCACCAACCGCATTCGGCACCGTGACGGCCATTGGGTGTGGGTCGAGGTCGAATTCCGGTCGATCCGCGACCAGAAGACCGGCGAGCCCGCCGGCATCATCGGCGCAATGCGGAACATCTCGCTGCGAAAATCGCTGGAGATCGAACTCGCCGATGCCAATCGGCGGCTCGAAGCGCTGGCGCGACAGGACGCCCTGACCGGTCTCGCCAACCGCCGCACCTTCGACGAGATGCTACCGCTGTACCATAGGCGGGCCAGGCAGGGCCGAGAAAGCTTTACGATCGTCATGATCGACGTCGACCGGTTCAAGCTCTACAACGATCGTTACGGCCACCCCGACGGCGACGATTGCCTGAGGCGGGTGGGCGCTGCGATCATGGCATCGATCCGGCAGACCCGCGACATCGCGGCCCGCTACGGCGGAGAGGAATTCGCGCTGCTCCTTGCCGATACCGACGAGGACAATGCGGCGCTGGTGGCCGACCGCATTCGGCAGAACGTCGAGCGCCTTGCTCTCGAGCATAAGGACAGCCCATACGGCATCGTGACGATCAGCGCCGGCGTCTGCTCGACCGCTGTCGACGCGGCGGACGAAGGCCCCGACACACTGCTGCGCCTCGCGGATCTCGCTCTCTACGCCGCGAAGGATGCCGGCCGGAATGTCGTCGTGCGGTCGTCGCAGGCCGGCACAGCCATCGTTCCCGGCCAAGTGCGTGTCTCCATGCTGCGACGCCGCGAGTCTCGCCCCGGGTAGCCTAACGGCGTCAACGATGATCACAGCATCGAGCCCGGGCTGTCGCCAGATCCTTGCAGAATGCTCTATCGGACGACAGATCGAATATCTGTTCACGACCAAAAATTGAGTGCGATTCGGACATAATACCATTCAAGATTATGACGCAAACATGCCAATCCTTCCGAGCACGATCCGAGCATCGAAAGAGTGCCCGATCGGATGGATTCGAACGAAGCGTTTGAGCTCTTCGTAACGGATCTGGTGTTCGGTCTCGGTTGTGTGAATGGACACCGGAGCACATCGGTGCAGTCGTACTCTCCCTTGCCGGAAGTCGAGCTTGAGCGTCGGGTCGCGCCTCGCTTTCAGATGGCGTTCGAAGCCGACATCGCGGCAGGAGACGAACTCCTCCCGGTGCTCGTGCATGACATGTCGATGACCGGTTGCGGCCTCGAGATCGTGTCTCATGATGAGGAGGTCTCGCACGCCGTGGGGACGACCTACATGCTGAAGCTGCCGCCGGGAGAGAGCCTTCCCGTCGTGGTCTGCTACGCGCGACATGACGGAGAACGTGTTCGTGTCGGGTTGCGGTTCGAGCAATTGATCAAGGACCAGCTCCGGGCGTTGATCGGCGTCATCGATGCCATGATGTGGCGCTAGGCGAGCCTGCTTTTCGCCGAGATGCTGTTCGGCACCGGGAGGGCGCGATCCTGGGCGCGTCATCGTGCCCTGGGGTGCCGAGCCGACCCGTGTGAGACTCGCTGATCGACGGACGCGTTGAGGGCTGCGGGCTCGATCTTTGGGCCGCGTCCGGAGTGCATCACGTATGGCCCGCCCGATCCAAGCTACGTCCGTCGTCATCACAGGAGCGTCGAGCGGGATCGGCCGCGCCACAGCCCTGGCCTTTGCGCGGCGCGGGGCTCACGTCGTCCTGGCGGCTCGTCGGGGCGATCTCCTGGCCGAAGTCGCCCGGGAATGCGAGCGGAACGGCGGCCGCGCCGTGGCGGTGACGACCGATGTCACGGACGCAGAGGCCGTGAACCGCCTGGCGGCCGAGGCCGTGGCGGCATTCGGTGGCATCGACACATGGGTCAACGTCGCCGGCACGGGCGTTTTCGGCGCCTACGAGGATGCGGACGTCGCACTCCATCGCAAGACGATCGAGGTCAACCTGATCGGGGCCATGCAGGGCGCCGCAGCGGCCCTGCCGGTCTTCAAGCGGGCGGGTAGAGGCGTGCTGATCAACACGGTATCGATGGGTGGCTGGGCGCCGGTGCCGTTCGCGGCCGCCTATACGGCCAGCAAATTCGGGTTGCGCGGCTTCAACGCCAGTCTGCGCCAGCAGTTCGCCGCCGGCGAGGATATCCACGTCTGCGGCGTGTTCCCCGCCATGGTGGACACGCCCGGACTCGAACACGTGGCCAATGTGTCGGGGAAGCAGATCGATCCCGGACCGTTCCTTTACAGGCCCGAAGATGTCGCCGAGATCATCGTTGGCGTGTCCCGGCACCCGAGGGGCGAGGTCGCGGTCGGCTGGCCGGCCCGGGCCGGCCAGATCGCCTACGCCGTCGCGCCCCGCATCACCGAACTCGCGACGGGAGCCATGTTCCGCTGGCTCGTGCGTCGCGCTGGCCCGTCGACCCGCAGCGAAGGCGCCCTGCTCGAGCCGCTCGCGATCGGCCGCGACGCAAGCGGCGGTTACCTCGACCGCAAGGGGCTTCCGGCCGCCGGCACCATCAGCCTCGGCGTGTCCCTCACCGGCCTCGCGATCCTGGCGGGCTGGGCCGTCTCGGCCCGCACGAAATCCCGTCGGGCGCGAGCTATGCGATGGTGAAGCCTCACGCTACACCCGACCCGGCACGGGCCGAAGATCGGCCCGAAATCGCCTAGCTAGCGACAGTCCCCCTTGACCTTCGGGTCCGACTGCACATCGGGATGCCACTCCGGATCGGCATGGCCCTCCGAAGCCATCCTCGCGTGCTGCAGCAATTGCGCCGCGATGACGAGATCCCAATCGGCCTCGGTATCCTCGCAGAACGTGATATGCATGATGCCGTTGAAGGCATAGTTCGCGAAGCGAACGAGGCGGTTGACTCCTTCCCGCATGTCCGGGGAAAGCTCCCGATAGCGGTCGAGCAGGGAATCGAGCTGAACCTGGAACGCATTTTCATCGACATCCCATTGGCGGGCGGAGCCGTCGGTGACGATGTCGACCTGCGAACGCGTCGCTGGCTTGGTTCGCACTATGGCGAGCGCCCTCGCCAGGAGATCGTCGCCCTGCCTGACGAGCCGAGCGAGCTGGGCATGCGTGTCGTCCTGGGCATCGGCCGAGGTCGCGAACAGGGCTAACCCGCAAAGCGCAACGATGACCTTCGCGGGCAAGACAAGCCTCCTCATCGTTGTGGGAAATAATCCCACAACAGGGTTGGTCTTGCAAGGGAGGCCGAATGGGACGAACGACGGCCGTTCCCGACGCGACGGCTCGGTTTAGAACTTCAGGCCCATTTCCGGAGTCAAGCCGCCGCTCCCGCCGAGTGTGACGCCGACGGGCGCGGAAGAGCCATCGCCGGCCGGTTGCCCGTCGTCCGGCTTGTTGGCGAAGAAGGCCTTCCGTCGCCGCTCCAAGGAGGCGGCGCGCTCCGCCGCCGGATCGATCTGCTCCCCGCCCATCGGGAGAGACTTTGCGGCCGGTTGATGGGTCGCGATGTGCTTGGTTCGGGGCTTGGTGGGGCGATGCGTGCTGGAGGGTGTCGAACCAGCGGCATGAGAGGCCGGCATAGGCGGAGCGTCGTCCTGGGCGAAGCCTTGCGGCGTCGTGGCGAGAAGCCAGGCGGCTGCCAACAGCGGCATGGTCGGATGTGAAATCATCCCGAGATCCTTGTTCGAGAATGGAATGGGAGACCGTTCCAACGCAGTCAGGCGAAACACGGATGGAAGCTCCTGCCCGCATCCTGTGACAGACCTTCGGCTTGATAGGCCGTGAACTGGAACACGGAAACGTAGTAGCCGAAGTTGCGGCGAAGCATCTGTCCGTCCGGCTCCACAATGGCAATAGGCTGGCTACGACATTGGCGCAGTCTTGATACGAAGAAGCCGGCAAGGGACCCGGATGAGGTCTGCGCCGAGTCCGGGGTCGTCACAAGGTGTAGCGAACGTCCGCTGCCCGCGTGGCTCCTGTCGTCGGACGGCACAGTCGGGCCGCGCGGGCCCAGAGGCTGAAAAAGAAGATCGCGGTCGAGCATGGCAAGTCATGCGCCGTTGTAAGTACAGTTGCGCAAAGCGTGGCTGGCTTACTTTGATGAATAATAGATGAACAACTATGTTCATTATGTCGCAGCTTCTGTGTTGAACTGCCATCACCTGTACCTGATTAGGTCTTTGGCGCATAGACAATAAGAGGGCACTGCGGTGCATACACTTTCATTGAAGAGCGGAACGCTGAAGAAAACCATTGCAGGTGGTTTGGCCGTACTCACCGTAGCTGCCACCACGATCGCTTCGACCGATACAGCACAAGCTCGAGGCTTCGGCGGCGGTGGCGTATTCTTCCACGGTGGCGGCTTCCGAGGTGGCTTCGGCCGCGGGTTTGGCGGTTTTCGCGGCGGTTATGGCTTTCGTGGTGGTTTCGGTCGGCTAGGGTACGGCGGATTCGGCTACCGACGTTTCGGCTATGGTGGTTTCGGCTATCGCCGCTTCGGCTATGGCGGGTTCGGATATAGGCGTTTTGGCTACGGCTTCGGCTTTCCCGTAGCCTTCGGCTTAGGGCTCGGCTACGGCGCCGCTTGCGGTTACGGGTATGGGTATGGCTACGGCTACGGCGGTTGCGGCTATCCCTACCGCCGTTTCGCCTACGGCTACGGCCCGTACGGCTATTGAGAAAACGAAGGGTCGGCCGAGAGGTCGGCCCTTTCACCTTGCATTCCCGGGTTCGGGTCATCGGCCCTGGAGACGCATCGTGGTCGCGCGTACCCCGCATCTTGTCGGAGCGTTGGAAGGACCCCGAAAAGGCCGCCACAGCCTGTGACAGGCCATCCTCCGTTCGGCCGCAACGGATCCGGTGCTGGAGATATCGACGACGAATTAACGGAGCAGAATCAATGCGAACCGTT
>CAXUOD010000151.1:0-12912 GCA_964252585.1 uncultured Lichenihabitans sp.
ACGGATCGGCGCGGCATTCCACTCGCCGTGCGGCTCACCGGCGCCAATATTCACGTTCGTGCGCTACGCGGTGCCAAATCTCGAGACGTGGGCGTCCGGCAGCCGACATGACGGAACAGCGGGCGGAAACGCTCGGGTGTACTAACAGGAAGCGGCCCCCACGCGTCACCCTTAGTCCACGCCCTTCGCAGCCCGTATCTGCTGACGGGTCATGCCGAGCAGCTTGCGCTTGAAGATCGCGAGAAGGTCCTCTGCTTGGCTCAGCGCCGCCAGCTCCTCGCCCGTGAGGACGAGGACCTGCACTCCCTCGATCATCGCCGCCGCGACGTGAAAGAAGGCGGCAGTGAGGTTCTCCTCGTCTCCCGTAATCCCATTCAGAGCCACGAACACGCCGTTCCGACGCGCCTTGTCCTTCAGCTCGGTTGCGAAATACCGCACCTCTCGACCTGAGACAGGACGCGACCATCCTTTGCACTCCACGACGAGCGGGCAGTCGAGAAATCGCAGGCCGGTCTCATGCTGTTCGTTCCAGAAGATCAGGTCGATCTCCTCGCTGCCGAACGCGTTGACCACGTCCTCATCCTCAAGCGTCACACCCGAGAGGGCGCCGAACAACCGACCGATCATCCGCTCAAGGCGTCGGCCTTTTTGATAGGCGTCGCGTTCGGCGGCAATGACGTCCAACTCGGGCCCGAGGTCAATCGGGGTCGCCACGGGTGCCTCGAAGTCGCGCCGCGCGCGCACGCCTGCGCCGGATCTCGTCGCCCAGCGCGTTCGCCGCCACGGCGGTCACGAGGTCGCCGACAGAGAACGCCAACGCCTCTGGCGTCTCCTGTTCGCTCAGGGACAATTCGGTCGGACGATCATGATCGAAGATGAGGAGACCAAGCCTCGCGCTGCTCTGCTCGACGTAGCCCGCAAGCTGCCTGAAGGCATGCCGGGCGTTGACAAGCACGCTGCCGGAACCACCGCCGTAATATTTGCACTCGACAATCAGCGGTCCTCCGAGTTCCGCGACCAGCGGATCGCTCCACACCAGAAGATCGATCCTTGGGCGTGCGTCGTCTTCTTGCCCCTCCCGCAGCACCTCGGACCCGGAGGTCTCGAACACCCGAGCCACAAGATCGACGAGCTTCTTCTCGCGTTGGGCGCTGCCCTTGCTCTCTCTGATTCGCGTCAGCTCGGCTGCAGCCCAATGCAGCGAAGGCGCTGAGCTTGGAGGCCGCAGCGTCGCGCCGACTTTGGGTCGCACGTGCCGGACGAAGCGGGCGATGTCACGCTCGGCAGGGGCGAGATCTCCGCCTGCGACCCTCACGACCTGGAGGTTTTGGAGGAGGTCGAACGGGAGTTCAGCCCCCGTCACGAGCACAAGAACAGGTTTGCCGAGCCCGATGGTGAGACCGGCCTCGAACGCGACGTTCGGCGACGGCGAGGCTTCAGCCATAATCAGGCAGACGAAGTCAGCCGCTCGCAGCGACGTCAGGATCTCACGCCCGAACTCCCCGCCCGGCAGGAGGTCGGCGCGGTAGGTTTCTACACCCAGTCCGCGGAGCAGCTCGGCCAGCTGGTCGGCAATGTCTGAGGATGCCATGCTGAACGAGATGAAACAGTTCAGAGGCTGTGCAGCGCTCATGTCCGCACCTGCACAGCATGCACCGTCGGGCGAGCAACGGCACTGCGGGATAAATCGTCGTGGCCTCCCCTCTGGGTTGCTGACGATCCGCGGGCAGCGCCGCTCAATTGCCCAAAACACTCGCTGGAAGATGAGCTATGGCCGCTCATGACGTTCATATGTAGAACTTGAACGGCTGACGCTCGGCGCCGGCAGCGCTTCCCATGATGAGAACCTCGCCAACCTTATCGGCGAAACAGATCGTGACCGGCAGAGCATCGCTGTAGTTGCAAGCGTTGTAGTTGATCTTGGTCAGGCCGAGAATGTCGGCGAAGACGGTCTCGAGCTTCGGGAAGTCGCCGCTCGCGCGCAACACCGTGATGAAGAGCGGGTTGGGGGTCTCGGGGCCAAGATAGGTGTCGATCCGCGCGGCGTAGCCGGAGGTCCACAGATACCCGTCGCGCTCTCCCAATTGGAGCGCCGTGCCGCGCAGGCAGGGATAGTCGCCGTCACGAAACAGCTTCGTCTCTCCATAGGTCGAGCGTATGCGCACACCAACGATGTTCGTGCCGGCCGGCGCCGCGTCGGCGAACGCCTCCCATTCTTCGTCGTTAAACTTCGTGCGCCCGTGGATAAAGAGCTCGGTTGGGTAGCGGTCGAACTTGCCGCGATAAGTCTCGAGCACCTTCGAGATGAGCGCCTGCGCCGCCGCCTTGGTGAGGTGGAACTCCTTTTCCTCCGTATACCAGGGACCGTTCGCGCCCCGAAAGACGACGCCGTCGCCTTCGCTCAGAAACATCTGCGCGGCGCAGCACGCGTGATAGTCGGCATTGTTCGGAAGTAGCTTGAAGACTAGTCCGACGTAGCAGACGCCGGGGCGCATCCGCGCGATTTTCCACGGGGGGTTCGCCTGCGTCTTGTAGAAGAGGCCGGTCGCGAGATTCCACCCGACGGTCGCTGGATCCTGGGTGCCGCGCCTGGGATAGCCCGCCTTGTTCAGGAATTCTTGCGGAGCAAGCGTCGTCTCACGGATCAGCTGCGAGGTCTGACCGAGCGTGAGCAACTTCGCCTTTAACTGTCGGTGAAAATCGGGAATGTCGTCGAACACGGCTTCAAGGGATTGATCAAGCACATCGGCGAGTAGCGGCAGATCGACTCGCTCCTTCTGCTTCTTGGTGTGCTCGCCCTTCACAAGTTCGAACTTCGGTCGCTTACCGGCCTCAGGCCTACAAGACTCGAAGACGATCTCGGGCACGACGATCACCCAGACGTCGACGGAGCGCTCCTCATCACGCGTGTGACGGTCGATCAGCGTGAGAAACAGCTCCACGGTCGCCGCGACGGCTTCGTGATGGTTCTCGATCGCCACGGCGGCGCCGATGCTGTCCACCGCAACGGAGTACGTCACCAGCGAATTAGGGTCGAACCTGATCCCATAGGCCTCCTCGAGCCCCGGGAAGTCCGACAGATGGAGGCGATGCCTCTTATCGCGCTTGCCGGGCGGAGGAACGACTACCGGTTCGGCAATCGCCCGAGCCCATCGGCGAAAGTAGTCGAGACCGTGGGTCGTTCCGACTACGCCTACAGTGATGAGCGGCCGATCTGGCGGATCCGCTGGACCGTAAAGGTAAAACCCGTCCTTCGGGTGGTCAGAGGTTTGCCCATGCCCGAATCCCAGCACGGGTTCATCAATGAACAACGCAGGAAGCGAGGATTCAGGAAAGCTGATCACACGTCCTCATCCTCATAGTGGCCGCCCAGCGTCGTCGGATCGCTCTCCTCGGCGTCCTCGTTCAGGCGGTTCGTCTGCCGCGCGGTGACGGGAGACGTGAACTGGATGGGCATCGCGTCGAGCGTGATGCGGTCCCCGGAGCCGACCGCCAGATCAACATAGGGGCTCTCGCCGGCGAGCAGCTCCATGAAGGCCATTACCCGGCCGTGCCACGCCTTGTTTCTCCAACCAGAGCACACGGAGCGGCGCAATCGGAACTGCACTCGCTTGTCCGAGATGACGATGGCTTTGCGGGCCTCTCCGAGATCAGAGAAGAGTACGCGTCCCTTCAGCCGAAGATGCGGATAAGGAAACAGGCTGGGGATCGCGCTCACGCCATACTCCCACACCTTCTTCTTTGACACGTTGCGTAGCGTCGAGTTGCGCTTCTGCCCCTGACGACCCCACGCGACCCGCTTGCCGAGCCCGAGCTTGTCCTCGCCAACGTGGAAGGACAGGCCGCTCGAAAATTGATGCGTAAGGAAGCCCAATCTGGTGCAGTGCTTCTCCCAACCCTGTCGCATCAGATTGACGATCATCGACTTCGCATCGCGCGGCGCGATCGCCAGTTCCTCCGAACCGCCCTCAAGGAAACTCACCAAGTCAAGCTCCTCGACCCTGTCGAATGGGCCGACAGGTAAGAAATGCTCTTCCATCTCAAGGGGGTTGGAGAAGGTGAGAAACCCCATGCCGAACTCGACCATGGGGAACTCGTATGACGCCGCCAGACGACGCATCAGATCGTCCGAGGCGCGAAGTCGCGGGACCAGGTAGCTCAGATGATCGGGCATGCTGAGGACGCGTAGCCAGTTCGAGGTCAGCACCTCCGGCGAGGCCTCCACCGTGACCGCGCGCCGCCGCAGATAGGCGCTCCAGGCCGGCTGGATGATACCTTCGCCGGCCTTCGGAACGTTCTGACGAGCGAGTGACTTCAAGAGGCTCGCCAAGCCAGCGGCCCATCCCTCTTCGAAGTCTACGTACTGAAGGCCGCCAATGCCAAAAGCTTCTTGAAGCGTCGCACCCTCAGCGGAATGATGAAGTTGGCATCCCCAAGTTGTTTGGCGAGATCCTCCGCGATCGCGATCTCTTCCTTCACGCCACGCCGCGCCAGCGTCTCGTCGCTGCAGCAAAGGAGCATCTTCACGGCCCGGGTTTGCAAGGCTGCAGTCAGCTTACCGCGCCACTCGTCGCCGGCGTCGAGGTCGAAGATGTCCGCAAACACCTTGTAGCCCGCCGCCTCAAGCCGCGGCGCGAGCCATAGAACAAAGGCATCGTCACCAGGCGTTGCCTTGGAGATGAAGATAGTGTCTCGGAGCTCCCCCGAGCTACACACAGTATTGTTCATCTACATAACCGAACACTAGGCGGCGCAGGGATGTGGGGTCCGGCTCCAATATCTCGCAAGCCGACGCACTTCATGCGGGACCGGCGCTCGCAGCGGCACGTACGGCTGGCCTCACCGCAGCCCTGACTTCATCGTAGACTGCAATGCCTGAACCGACCGCGGTCTCAATACTGATCGCGATCGCAAACGGTACGCGATCATCGAGCGCTCCCGCCTGGGCACGGCATGCGACGCGGAGTTTGAGCATCCCTCCGTCCAGGAACGCGACGGCGCTCTCCCCCTCGAAGATGCCGTGAGAGAGCGTTCCGCGGTTAACCGCGAAGTGAGTCGGCTGACCAGAAAGCCGCTCGACGGCTAGTGAGAAGGCCTTGTCGCCGGCTGGCAGCAGCTCCAGCGTCGCCGAACGATATTGCTGATGACGTGCGTTGACCGGCGTTAGCCAAGCCAACGTCATCGTCAGCCGGCGGAGCTCGGTCGAGCCCTCGATCGACGGCGGCAGCGGTATGTCGAACTCGTCCTGCGTGTCCTGCTCTATGTCGCCGTAGGTGAAGAGCGTCGCTCGTTCGGCAGCGCAGTCCATGACGCGGTCGATGTCCGGGTGCCCATAGCCAAGGAAGCGAGAGATGTTATCGCGATGGCGCTGCCAGTCGCGACCAGCGGGACCGAACGCGCCATCGAGCTTGCCTCCCGCGTCGCCCCAAGCTGCCCCGTGTACCAGCAGCGCCTTTAGCAAGACCGCCGAGTGGCTGCGCGGGATGTCGTAGCCAGCCCCGACCAGCGAATCGTAGATGCGGGCCGCCGACCGCGTTAGCAGGGCCGTCGCGTTACTCGTGCCGACAGTACGCCGCTGGTAATCAAGCCTGCCGGTCGCCCCAGCATCCGGCGCGGCCGACATCTGGCCTGCATAGGCGCCGCCGCCGTCTACCGCCAACCAGACGTGGCCTTCATCCTCCGATGCACGGACGAGCTCGCGTCCGCCATCAAACAGCAAATCCGGTTTTACGGTTTGCCGGAAACCCAACCCGACGCCTGAACTCACGTTCGGCAACCCGCCGTTGGGGAACGGATCCTTGAGGTGGAACGGGTCCTCTGCCGTTGCAAACTCGTCGGCGTGCCAGGCGCCCACGGCGATGGCGTTCAGCCCCTCCGCCGGCGAAAGCAGCGTCCGCGCCGCCTTCTCCGAATTGAGGGCGCTGATGATGGCAGCTTCGCGCGCCTCGGGCGTCCCCGCCGCCCAGTCGGTCGTCGTCGCGAACTCCTTGATCGGCAGCCAGCTTCGCACGTTGCCGGCGCTGATCAGGAAGAGCACGCGGTAACGGAACGAGAGCCAATCCATGAGCCGCGCCCAAGGGCTGATCCTGCCGGAGAACGGTCGGTTGAGATCGCCCAGCGACAGGTTGATCACGACGACGCTCGGCGCCGAAGCGGGCTCCGCTCCGTCGCCTTCCAGCAGCCGGCGGACGGCCAGATACACCACGTCGAGCGGCAGCCGATCGGGCGGCGTCGTCTCGGAGTTACTACCCGCGTCGAAGACCATGACGGGACGGACGTAGAGCGGCCGACCCAGCGGCAGCTCTCCCGCCTGGAGATCGCCATGGACGATGAGCGACGCCATGCTGGTCCCGTGCGAGCGCTTCGCCGCAGGCGTTCGGGCAGAGTAGTCGTCGGGGGTCGTCGAGGATCAGGCGACCTGCGAGGCGCTGGTGGTTTGCGACCGGCACTCCGTCGAGCAGCGCCGCTACGGGGTCGCCCGCCGGGGCAGGGCCGCCGGCCGCGTCAGTCGGCTCGCCGTACTCTTCCGGCTCCACGATCGCGGCGACCGACTGCGGCCGCAGGTACATGATGTCGTCGAGCCGCGCGAGCGTGACGTCCGGATGGTCAATAAGCTCCTGCACACGCTGGGGCGAGAGATCAACCAGGATGCCGTGGTAACGGATCGGCTCGATCACCGCGGCCGTCACCACTTGGCCACCGAGCTCGGCCAGTTGCCCCTCAATGCTTGCGACCGCTCGGGTGCGGCGCTCGGCCCGCTCGTGGAACCACATCTCGACCTCGAACCGGACGGGATCGTCCGGCCGATCGGCGATGCGCTCCTTCCAATAGGCCAGCGTCTCCGGCAGGACGCGATCCTGCGGACCCCAGGCGCGCAGGTCGCTCAGCATGTCGAAAAGCGTGCGCCAGGGCGCGAAGCCGCGCGGCATGTCCTGGCCTTGGCGGTAGCGATCCCAGAGGCTTAGGATCTCGCGCAGAGCCTGCATGTCGGGCATCGCCATGTAGAGACGCCCGCCAACCGGCTTTTCGGTCCGGACCTGCTCGCCCTGCTTGGTCTGCAAGGTGTGGAAGTCATCGTTGGGCTCAAGGTCCGCATCGTCCTCCAGCAGAAACTCAAGCCCACGGATGCGGCCGACCTGGCTGTAGAAGTCACCAAGGGAGCCGGCCACCTCGAACACGAGTGCCCGTTCTGGCGCGATCCCGTCGGGATCGGCGCGCAGCGTCATGCCCGCCTGCGCTGCCGGCTGAGCTGCGACGTTTCTAAGGCGATCGAACCGTGGGCCGAGCCGTTGCGACTGTCGCCCGAACCCCGGCTTCGCGATCTTCGCGTTCGGGTCTACCGGGACAGGAGCACGCTTCTCGCGCTCGTTACGGGTCGCCTCAGGTATCTGAAGGAGGGGTCTCTCCGCCACGTTTCTCGCTCTTCTTCTTGCCCGGTGCGCTTACGCGGGATCGCCAGACCCTCAGCTCGTGCTCGACAATCTCGCTCGGGCGTCCATCCCCCAGTGACAAGACGAAACGACGAAGGATGTTGGTGCAGAAGTCCTCGACCTCCGCGAGACTCGATCCGCGGAGTGCGCGCGCCAGCTGGTCCGGCGACCGTCCCAGGTCTCCCGGCACCGGCCGGACCTGGAAATACATGCCGATGAAGTTCGCGATCTGCCGCTCACCTGGCGCCGGAAGATCGAGCCGCAACTGAAACCGTCGCCATGCGGCCCGGTCGAGAAGCTCGGAATGGTTGGTCGCGGCCGCGATGATCGTCCAGCTCGGGAGATCGTCCATCTGTAGAAGGAGCGAGCTGACGACGCGCTTGATCTCGCCGGTCTCGTGGATGTCGCCCCGTTCCTTCCCCACGACATCGAACTCGTCGAAGAAGAGCACGCTCGGCGTCGTGCGGGCGAAGTCGAAGACGCGGCGGAGTCGGCTGGCCGTTTCACCAAGGAAGCTGCCGATGACCGCCTCGTAGCGAACAGTCAGCAGAGGCACGCTCAGCGCTTCAGCGATAGCCTCCGCCAGTGAGGTCTTACCGTTTCCGGGCGGTCCGGCCAGAAGGACACGGTGGCGTGGCTCCAGACCGTGCGAGCGCAGAACGTCGGCCCTGCGCTGCTCCTCGATCAGTTCCTCGCACGCCTCTCGCGTGACCGGCGGCAGCAAGAGGTCAGACAGGCGACGCTGAGGCACGCGGTCGACGAAAAGATCGCGTGTCGACGGGCCTCGCGCTACGGGTTCTGTCGGCGCGGGCGTTGCGGCATGACTGCCGTTCGCGTTGGTGCGCAGGGCCGCGGTCAGACGATCGGCGAGGATGGTGTGCTGTTTCGCTTTCTCATCAGCAATCAGCGCTTCCGCAGACGTGCGCGCAAGATGACGGTCGCCGGTCGCGCCCGCCTTCACTAAAGCCACTAAAAGGTCACTGCGCGCCATCCGCTTCTTCTTCTCCGGCTTGGCCGGCTTCGCCTCCGCCTTTGGGCGTTGGGATCCGGGCGCAGCTTCATCCGCCCCGAACAAGTCCACGTCCCCCTCCATTCACCTGCTTCGCCACTGGCCCATGCAGCGCCTTGTGCAAGGTTGAGCGATGAACGCCCAAGGTCCTTGCAACCTCGGACACCGTTGATTCGGGGTCTTCAGCAGCCGCTGAGCCACCCGCAGCTTCTCTGCGCTGAGCTTCGGCGGGCGTCCACCCTTGCGTCCTCTTGCCCTAGCGGCCGCCAGACCGGCCATCGTCCGCTCGCGAATCAGCTCGCGCTCGAACTGCGCGAGCGCTCCGAACAGGTGGAAGATCAGCCGCCCGTTCGACGTCGTCGTGTCTATTCCTTCCGTCAGGCTTCTCAGCGCAACGCCAGCGCCTTCCAGCTTCTGCACCGTCTCGATCAGATGCGGCAGCGATCGTCCAAGCCGATCCAGCCGCCACACGACGAGGGTATCGCCGTCGCGCGAGTGGCTGAGCACCTCTGCGAGCACCGGGCGCTCTGACGACGCTCCGGACGCGCGTTCCGAGAACGTGCGATCGCATCCCGCCGCCTCCAGCGCGTCGAGCTGCAGGCGAGTCGTCTGATCGTCGGTCGAAACTCGCGCGTAGCCCAGCAGCATGTCGATAAACGTAACAGCCGCCTCCTTTGCGCGACAGTGATTTTTCAACGGCTTTCGCGACGCTCCACAGCTCCTTTCTGGGGCCTGTTCGCGTCCGTCGCGAAAGCCTCCGTTTTCGCATCGCGGCAACTGAGCTCTTCACTACACTAAGTAAGCCTTCCTCACGAGTCTGTTGCTGAAGGATAGCCTTGCCTCGAAAGCTTCCCCCTCGTTTGCAGCTGAAGCAGGTGCCGATCGAGGATGTGAGTTTGGAGATCAACGGAAGGCGATTCCTAAAGCCGCCACGCAGACGGCGACCGGTTGTCGGCAGCATCCTCGTGCTCCCGGAGCCACAAGGCTAGGGTGATTGCAGCCACACTAGGTGCTTGGAACAGTCTTACGCCGCCGCGAGATGCCAGCACACCATTGAGTCGCGGCGCCTTCCCGCTCGCGCAAGATCCGCTCACAAGCAATTGCTGCGCAATAGTGACCCTGACGCCGCTCCTCCAATCCCGCGATCCCGAGTGTTTGGGCAACGTGCACCTCGGCCTGCCCATCGACGGTGCCTACAAGCGTAGTTTTATAAACTAGTCAAACTTATATACTAATCCTCTAGAACCGGCAAAGGGTGGTCCGGGTGACCAGTTGCCCGCGGAACGCAGCGGTTGCGCCAGCGACGCAGAAGGATTGCAGCACGTGATAAACTGCGTTATAACACTCTAGACCGGGGGAGATGCAATGCTGGGCAGACGCTTTCCATGTGTCACCTAGGCCCCAGGACAAATCGTCTACAAAGCCTCACCAAAGGCTAGGGAAGAATTATATTGACTTAGTAAAACTAGGAGTTCCGTCTGACTGTGCACGCCTGTCTTACTAAATATAGCCTTTAGATGTTGACGAGCAGTTCCTTCCGTAATAGAGAGTCGTTCTGCAGCGCTATCTAATCTTCCAGTCTTGCAT
Source organism: uncultured Lichenihabitans sp. (assembly GCA_964252585.1). Lineage (GTDB taxonomy): Bacteria > Pseudomonadota > Alphaproteobacteria > Rhizobiales > Beijerinckiaceae > Lichenihabitans. The sequence continues at coordinate 10,027 of CAXUOD010000151.1, forward strand.
AGCTGCTCTGCCAGAGTAGCCTCCGCTGGAGTAAGATCAAAAAGAATCCGGATCAGAGCCGCGCTTAGTGAATGGCTAAGCTGGGGTGTGGTAAGCACTAGCAAGGCGCGAGCACCTACGATCAAATCACGCGCTGCGCCGCATACCGGCAGCACGTGCAGCACTGCCCTCCTTTCGGCCGGCAAACGCAATGGCAGTGAGGCCCCTCCAGCACGAGCATCTTCCAGCCTGGAAAGCACGGCTCCCAAACTGGCATCTGCATTAATGTCGCTCAGATGTAAGCCTTTCGGTGTGTCACGAGCGAAATTAAACAAGTGTGAATTAAATAGATCATTAGTGACTAACAAGCGCCGGTGTTGTCCGAGGATTGCCGAGGGCACATTCATAAGCGCGAGGGTTTCTACGGCAGAGCGGGCGCGGTCTAGTTGCAATTGTGCGGCAACCATGCTGGCTCGGGCTAGATGCGGCCGCAAACTGTTAAGTGCAGGCACGTTGGCACGAGCCAATTCGTGCGTCGGAAATCCCCATATGGTTAGGACCAGTTCGCCATCTGCTGCGCACCCAATGTGAGTTCCTGCAACAGCTTGTAGACCACGCGGAATGAGGAAGTCCCGATATAAGGGATGGACGGCAATTTCGGCTTCGGTGAACAAATCAGTATCCGTGAGGAATCCTGGCCAGTTCATTCTAATGCCTCGACTAACTCGGTCAGTCTTTCTATTCCACTCAGCTGCGAGATACTCCTCAAAGTCTTCGTAGACGGCTGGTGACGCCCTCCACCGAGGGTAGTGCGCATTATGAACATGGAGGACTCCTCCCTTTGCACCGAAACGCGCCGAAAGCTGATGCAAAAGATCAGGCCATCGATCTGCGTGGATCGCTGCTTCGTAGATGTCGCCGAGCAAACCCTGATCCATACCCACACCATTATCGGTCATGCTCTGTCACTGTGCACGAATGGAACGGACGGTTGAACCACTTTATGTTAAAAACTTATAGCACCATACCCCATTTGGGGTAGGCGAGATACGTCCCGCCCGTGTTGGTATCGAAGCGAGTTGTTAGCAAGCTTAATGGTTCGGGCACGTGGATGGCGTCTCACAACGCCAGTTCGACGTAGCCGAAGTCACTCACGGCAATGTGAACGGCCAGCAAACAACAACAACTCAGAAAATTTTTTTTTGACCGGAGGAAAAAAGATGTGCCCGATTTTGCGCCCGAAATTCCGTTCCACACTGAATATGGAGGTCATTACGCTGACGCTCTTGTTAGTGGCCGGCACGGCAGACGCTCAAACATTCACACCTCCAACTCCGCTGTCAGTGCTATACGAGGTAAACGTCGGTAATGGCTCGTATACGGATTTCATGACGACTGCAAATGCTAGCGAGAGAGATGAATTCCCGCTACTTGGTCAAATCGCCTACATACAGGCCGACCCAAACTTGGCACCTCTGTATCGACTGTGGAACCTCGGCTACGACCACATGGATTCCCAGACCCCTGGAGAAGGCGGCTACTCGACTGAAGGAGCTCTTGGCTCACCTTGGAGCAGCCTTTCAGCCGAACCTGGCCTATCGCCTATTACGCGGCTGTTCAATCCTTCGACAGGAGATCACGCTACAACCGTGCCCGTCACCTTAAGCTTGTACAACGGCTATCAATCAGATTCAAACTTGGGTGGCAGGTACGGATATCAGCGATTCGGCTATTTATCTTCCGCTATTCAACTCTACTCGGCTGGCGGCGTGACGGAGGGCTCCGACACCGTGGCCGGGGGCGCTGTCGCAAGCTGGACCTGGAATGGCTTGCAGTTCATCGACACTAACGATTATGGCCGCTACATGCAAGCGGACGTTTTCGTCCCGGTTGGTAACACTACCTTTAATCCAATTGAGGCAGGGGACGCCATCAGTGGGCCATCCTATGGGCCAGTTGATAAGTGGCATGGCTCGCCAATTTTACAGAATCAAGTGACCAACGGCGTTCACATTACGCGTGCGATTCCTCTCGAATACGGCCTACCGGGTTCTGGCGGCTATCCTGTGACCGTCAATACACCGGCAGTATACTCCGGTATGCAAATCGGCAAGAACCTTACTTTAAACTTTGACGGGCTCGGCCCTGTTGGCCAGTACCAGACGGTGTTCTACACACCAACTCCGCTTAATTCCGCAACTGCCGAAATCCCAACGGCTTACCTTGCCGCTGGTGTCTTCACAAACTTCTTCACTTATGATGGCAAGTCTAATGCGCTCCAGGCCGCATATCCGCCTAACGGATGCACCGCCTCTACGGGATTACCCTACACCCCTCCTTCGGGAAGGGGAGGTGTGATCATATCAAACGCCTCGGGAAGCTATGCAATGGGGATCTATGGACGTTCTAAGGCGAAGGGCAAAACATCTGTGGCCTATTACGGGCTGTGGGACTTTCGAGCATGTGGTGGAGTTACAAAATGGAGTGCGGTGTTTACCGGCAACATGCCCGCTGGTCAGACCATCTACACGACCTACGTGGTGACCGGAACTCTCAGCTCAGTCGTCCAGGACATGTATACGCTCTACCATTCCGGCCATTGAACAAGGCAGCCTATTACGTGAGTGCAGCACTGTGCCCCGTTTGTCTTGACGCGCCGTGCGGTGACTCGATTGCTTCTACGCACTCGCCGAGGGCGGTCTCCAGGTTATTAAGGTACGCCTGCCCGCCGTCTCCGTTCCAAGAGCGTACGGTCTGGACCGACAGTCCTGCCTGAACGCCTATTTCGGTCTGGGTAAATCGGCCTTACGAGCCTGCAGGAGGAGCAGAACGAACAAAAGGCAATGCAAAGCTTCTTAGAACACCTTTCAAAACCTGCGATACAGAGCTCTGAGGCAGATAAGCGAA
>CAXUOD010000152.1:0-12890 GCA_964252585.1 uncultured Lichenihabitans sp.
GGCTTGCGCAGCCTTGCCGCGGCGGGCGACGCCGCCGCCGAATACGAAGCCGGGCTCAGGTTCTCGGATGGCCGCGACGTGACGCGGGATCCGAAGCAGGCCGTGGCCTATTTCGAAAAAGCTGCCGCTCAGGGCTTGGCCCCGGCCGAGTACCGGCTCGGCTCGGCCTACGAAAAGGGCGTCGGCGTCGACCGCGACCCCTCGTTGGCCATGGCATGGTACAACAAGGCAGCCGATGCGGGGAACATCCGCGCCATGCACAACCTCGCCGTCATGGCGGCCGAGGGCGCGGCCGGCAAGCCGGATTACGCCAAGGCGGCGAACTGGTTTCAGAAAGCCTCGGCGTTCGGCGTTCGCGACAGCCAGTTCAACCTGGCCATCCTTTACGCCCGGGGTCTCGGCCTCGAACAGAGCCTGGCGCAATCCTATACCTGGTTCGCCATCGCGGCCGCCGAGGGCGACGAGGACGCGGGCAAGAAGCGCGACGAGGTCGGCCAGAAGCTCGATGCCAAGACGCTGGCCAGCGCCAAGGCGATGGCCGATGCCTACCGGGCCGCGACGCCGGTGGCCGCAGCCAACGACGTGGCTTCGCCGCCCGGCGGCTGGGACGCGGCGACGCCGCGTGCCCCGGCGGGCCAATCCGGCGGCAACCAATCCGGAGCGGGTCCATCGGGGGGAACCGCGAAAGTCAGCCGGCTCTGAGCCCGGTGCGACCGCAACCTCTTCGATCGGCGGGTTGGCGCCAAGGTGCTCGGTAGGACGCCTCACCGACCTGATCTGCATCCTGCATCGGAGAGTCCCACACCATGGTTCGAGCGAAACAGCTCCCGACCGTGCCATCTTGGAACGGGTGGGTCTGGCTGAAATATTGCACGCCGCGGAACCTGTCACGCTGGCCGACCTGGCCGTCAGCGGCGCAGGAACCAGAAAGGTGAAGTCTTCCATGGTGACGGGTCGGGCGCCATGAGCATGCAATTCGCCAAGGTCCGGGGCTGGGTCGGGGCCGGTATGGCGGACGCGGTCGGGCGCCTCGTCATCCTGTCGGCCACGACCGCGGTCCTGGCGCGCCTGCTCGGCCCGAGCGATTTCGGTGAAACGGCGCTGATCCTGAGCATCGTCACGATCTTCACGGTCTTCGTCGGTGCTCCCTACGAGGAAGCCTTGGCGCAACGCCGCGTCACGCGACGCGTCCACCTCGAGGCGGCGCTCGCCGCCTCGTTCCTGACGGCCGTCTGTCTCGTTCTGCTCTCGATCGTGATCGGCTGGGTCATGGACCGGCTCTACGGCCGGCATGTCTTCGTGGTCATGCTGCCCGTCACGGCCTGCATGCTCTTCGCGCAAGGGCCGCTCGCGATCGCGACCGCCGTCGCCCGTCGGCGGCGCAAATTCTACGCCATCAACATCGCGGGTCTGCTCGGCCATTGTATCGGGGCCGGCTTCGCGCTTGCGCTTGCTTTCTCGGGTTGCGGCATCTGGGCTCTGATCGGCCTGCGGGTCGGGATCGTCGTCGCCAACACCATCATCCTCATGGTGCTGTTGCGTCTCGTCCTCGTGCCGCGCTGGTCGGCACAGGCGGTCGGCGAACTCACCCGCTACGCCAAATACATCCTGATGACCCGCCTCGTCGAGAACCTGGCCTTCGTGGTCTACAACGTGGCGGTCAGCAGCTTCTTCGGCATCGCCGTGCTGGGCTACGCCAACATGGCGATGCGCCTCATCGAGCCCATCCGCGGCGCCATCATCGCGGTCACCTACAATCTTTGCTTTTCGTTCTTCACCACGGTTGCGCGGGACCGGGCGCGGCTCGGCGAGGAGACCCGGCGCATCTCGGCGGAGTCGACCGTCTCGACGGCACCGATCTTCATGGGGGTGGCGGCCGTCACCCCGATCATGGTCCCGCTCCTGGCGGGGCCGGGATGGGACGCGGCCGTCCCGCTCGCCGTCATGCTGGCCATCGGCGGCATGATCTCGGTCCCGTCCCAGGTCGTCCTGGCGGCCTTGTCGGCCGCAGGCAGGCCGGAACAATCGACCTATGCCAATGTCGCGGGGCTCTCGGCCATGATGACCGTGCTGGTCGCCACGATCGGCTTGAGCACCATCTTCATCGGCGTGGCACGCGCTTCGGGCGACATCGTCCAGGCCTCCATAACGATGGGGTTCAGCGGCGGCTTGATCCTGCTGCCGCGAAGAGCCCTGTTGCGCGACCTTTGCCGATCCTGGGCCGCGGCGGCCCTCATGGCGGTCGTGGTCTCCGGCATCGCGGGCCGCCTGGGGCTCATGTTGCCGCCGATGGCGGTGCTGCCTTTGGCCATGGTCACGGGAGTTCTGGTCTACGCTCTCCTGATGTTCATCTGCGACAGGACGCGATTCGATCGTCTGCGCCCGTTGATCGTGAACCGGGCCAGGCCCTTCTTCCTGCAGCAGGCTGTCGAGTAGAGCGCCGCACCGCGGTCCCCTTCGAGCAGGACCTGAGAGCCGAAAATGGGACGAACCCCTCCTCGGATCGAGTGACGCTTGTCGCGTCGGCGATGGGGCAGAGCGGTGCCCGCGGCCTTTCCTCCTCCCATCGGACCGTTTCCCCTGAGCAGCGCCTGCCTGCGCATTCGCCGGGAATCATTGCCGACCCCCAAGGCTCTGCTACAGGTGGCCGCCGTCAGGCGAAGCGGCCGGCGGTCTCCAGGCGGGACCGTGGCCTTCGTGATGAGCGATGGGGGGAGGTCTTTGCTGAAGCTGTCTGGCGACATGGAGTGGGTTTGGGCCGACATGGACCGGGTGTTGGCGCCCGTGGCGACACCGCTCGGCCTCTTTCTGGCCGTCGCCGTCACATGCCATGTGTTGCTGAGAAAGCGCGACGTCGACGCCAGTATCGGTTGGATCGGCCTTGCCTGGCTGGCGCCGGTCTGGGGCGCGCTCCTCTACGTCATGCTCGGGATCAACCGCGTGACGCGCCGCGCTCGCAAGGCGCGCGGCTCACGGCAGCCCAGGCGACGTGCCACGGATTTGCCGGCCCACGAAATCGCCGAGCATTTCCTGCCTTTGGAAAAGGCCATCCGGCGCATCACCAACCGGATGGCCGAGAGCGACAACGCGGTCGAGGTCTTCCACGACGGCGACACGACCTATCCGGTCATGCTGGCCGCGATCGCAGACGCGACATCCAGCGTCGCGCTCTCGACCTACATCATGTGGGACGACGCGGTCGGGATCAGCTTCGTCGAGGCCCTGAAAGCCGCGAAGGAGCGCGGCGTCGAGGTGCGGGTCCTGATCGACGGCATCGGCAGCGGTTACTTCCCTCCCATTTTCCGCAGATTGAAGCGCAACGGCATTCCCGCGGCGCTCTTCATGCATTCCGCCCTGCCCTGGCGCATGCCCTTCCTCAACCTGCGCAGTCACAAGAAGCTGCTCGTCGTCGACGGCACGGTCGGCTTCACGGGAGGCATGAACATCTCGGCCGCCAATCTCGTCGCGAAACATCCGCCTCGTCCGGTGTCGGACACGCATTTCAAGTTCCGGGGCAGCGTCGTCACCCAATTGATGGACGCCTTCGCCCAGGACTGGTATTTCACCACGGGCCAGGACATCGAAGGACCCGTCTGGTTTCCGGATCTCAAATCCGAAGGGCCGAACCTCGCCCGCGTCGTCACGTCGGGGCCGGACCAGGATCTCGAAAAGATCCGCTCCGTGCTGCTCGAAGCCAGCGCCTGCGCCCATAGCTCCATCAAGATCATGACGCCCTACTTCCTGCCGGGTTCGGATCTCGTCATGGCCCTGGAACTCGCGGCATTGCGTGGCGTCAAGGTCGATATCATCGTACCCCAGAAGAGCGATCATCGTTTCGTCGATTTCGCCATGCGGGCGCATATCGGCCCCCTGCTCGATCACGGCGTAAGGTTCTGGGCCGGGCCACCGCCCTTCAATCACTCGAAGCTGATGGTGGTCGACAAGCATTGGTGCCTGGTCGGCAGCGCCAACTGGGACATGCGCAGCCTGCGGCTCAACTTCGAACTCAACGTCGAGGTCTACAGCGAGGACCTGGCCCGACAACTCGATGCCTTCATGCTGACCCACCAGACCAAGCGGTTGCGGGCGCGGGAACTCAACGCGAGAAGCCTGCCAGTGCGGCTGCGCGATGCCGCACTCCGGCTACTGCTGCCCTATATCTAGAGACCGGCCGCCCGGCCTCGAAAGGGCCGCTCGTCAGCCGCACCGTAATGGGGCGATGATCGGATTGCTGGCGCGGCAGGACCCTCGCGTCGCCGCACGACAGGCCGCGCACGAGGCAACGGTCGATCCTCAGCGGCACGATCTCCCCCATCATGTGGGTCGAGCGGCGCGGCCCGACATCGTGGAAGCCCGGCAGCATGGCCGGGCCGACGAGGTTGAAGTCGCCGAGCACGGCGGCCCGGGGCGGCAGCAGGCTCGAGATGGTCCGCAACTGCTGGCGATTGAGCCTCTGGCCATGCGAGAGGTGCACGTTGGCGATCCCGACGTCGCCGATCTCGACGATCTGACAGACCCGCTGGATCAAGGAACCGGCCGGCAAGGGGCGGACGATCGGTGACTGCCGCCACGGCAGGGGGCTCCACATCGCGAGCCCATGGATGCGTCCCGGCAGGGGCGCCCAGGCATAGTGCCCGCCGATCCGCCCGCACAGATCGTTGAAATGGCTCGTTGCCTCCTGCATCAGCATCAGGTCCGGCGCTTCGCGTTCGATCAGCGCCACCACGTCGTCGAGCGAGGCTCCCACCCGGCGCAGCAGGTTCCAGCTCACGACCTTCAGGGTCGGGGGCAACGTCGTTTCGTCTCCGCCGGACGCGTCTCGCCGGTCGTTGAGACGGTGTCCGGTACTCAGTGGAACGCGCGACGGCGACATGGACACTCCGGATCGGATGCTGCGGGGTTCTTGATGCCTGCATCGAGGAGCGGCGACAAGGGCGGTCGCAGAACTTGGGCCAGTCTCACCGAGGGTTGAAGCACCAGGTTCTCATCCTAAACGCTGCCGATCGGGCGCCAGTCGAACAGGTCCTTGACCCGCCGCGACAGTCCCTCGCGCGTGGCGCGATAGGCGTCGAGCACGAGGCTGCGCGAGCCCTCGACGGCCGTCGGGTCGGCGGTTGGCCAGTAGGTCACGTCGACCGCCATGGTCCGAGTGAACTCGAGCGCGCGGTGATGGGCTTCGGGCGACAGGGTCACGATCATATCGAAAAGGGAGTCTTCGAGATCCTCGAAGCGTTGCGGTTTATGGCGCAGCGTATCGAGCCCCACCTCGTCCATGACGGCATCGACGAAAGGGTCGTGCTGTCCGGGTCGCACGCCGGCCGAGGCGATGTAGATGGACCGCCCGAACAGCCGCTTGGCCATGGCCTCCGCCATCGGCGACCTGACCGCATTCTCGGAGCAGGCGAAGAGGATCGATTGCGGTTTGATACGCAGGGCCTCCTCGCCCATGGGCCATTGTGCCTCCCCGCGGTCGAAGGTCACGCGCCAACCTCGCGCCGCGCCGCGCCACGCAGCGCCTCAACCCTTGTAGTGCAAAGCTGTCACCAATGTGAAAAGCCGCCGCAGCGTGTCGTGGTCCGCCTCGATCTTGCCGCGCAGACGCTCGCCGAGAAGGGCGGCACCCTCGTCGTGGAGTCCCCGCCGGCCCATGTCGATCGCCTCGATCTGTCGCGGCGAGGCCATGCGGATCGCCTGGTAGTAACTATCGCACAGCATCAGGTAATCCTTCAGCACCGAGCGAAAGGGCTTCAGCGACAGGAGGTGGGACATGAGGGTTGCGCCGGCTTCATCCGTCACGGCCAGCAACAGCCTGCCCTCCTGCACCCCGACCGTCAGCCGGTAGGGGCCGCCATCATGGCCGTGGAGCGAAAAGCTGTTCTCCTCGACGAGGTCGTAGATGGCGATGCGGCGCTCGTGCTCCTGGTCGGGGTTGCCGCGGCCGATCGATCCCTCGTCGAGGCTGACGGCGATCAGCCGCCGGGGTCCACCCTCCGCCATCGCTTATCCTGTCTTGGTCATCCGCAGCGCCACGGATCGCGCATGGGCATCGAGGCCTTCGGCTTCGCCGAGCGCGATGGCGGCCGGACCGAGGGTGGCGAGCGCCGCGGGAGCGCATTTCAGGATCGAGGTCCGTTTCATGAAGTCGAGCACCCCGAGCCCCGACGCGAAACGGGCCGAGCGGGCCGTCGGCAGCACGTGGTTCGACCCGCCGACGTAATCCCCGATGGCTTCGGGCGTGTCGTGTCCGAGGAAGATCGCACCGGCGTTGCGGATGCGAAGCGCGAGGGCGTCCGCGTCGCGCGCCATGATCTCCAGGTGTTCGGGCGCCAGCCTGTCGACGAGCGGCACGGCCTCCGCAAGCGACGGCACGAGGATCACGGCGCCGTAATCGCGCCAACTCGCGACCGCGACGTCGCGGCGCGGCAGGGTTTCGAGCTGCCGCAGAACAGCGGCTTCGACCGCATCCGCAAGAGCCGGATCGTCGGTCACGAGGATCGATTGCGCCACCGCATCGTGTTCGGCCTGGGCCAGGAGGTCGGCCGCCACGTAGTCCGGAACGGCGCAGCCGTCGGCCAGCACGACGACCTCGGACGGGCCCGCGATCATGTCGATGCCGACCTTGCCGAAGACACGGCGCTTGGCGGCCGCCACGAAGGCGTTGCCGGGCCCGACGATCTTGCTCACCGGCGCGATCGTCGCGGTCCCGTAGGCCAGCGCCGCGATCGCCTGGGCACCGCCGACACGGTAGACCTCGTCGACACCCGCCAGATGGGCGGCGGCCAGCACCAGCGGGTTCAACCGTCCGTCCGGCGTCGGCACCACGACCACGATCCGCTCGCAGCCGGCCACCTTGGCCGGGATGGCGTTCATCAGCACGGAAGACGGATAGCTCGCGGTGCCGCCTGGGACGTAGAGCCCCACATCCGAGATGGCGGTCCATCGCCAGCCGAGTTCGACGCCGAGGGCGTCCGTCCAAAAATGATCGACGGGCTTCTGCCGCTCGTGAAACGCTGCGATCCGGTCTCGCGCCAGCGTCAGGGCCGCAAGCGTATCGGGCGCGACGGAGCCGGCAGCATCCGCGATCTCGTCTCCGGCGACCCTGAGGCCGAGGGTGCGCAGGTCGACACGGTCGAAACGTTGCGAGAGGTCGATCAGGGCATCGTCGCCCCGCGCCACGACATCCGCGATGATGGCGGCCGCCGCGGCGTCCACGTCTTCGGAGACCTCCCGCTTGGCGGCGAGGAGTCGCCCGAAGGCCCCTTCGAAATCGCTCGAGCGCGCGTCGAGCCGCATGACGTGTTGCATTACCCTACCGCGATCCTCATCCCGAGCCGACCGCGGGACGCGGCAGAGTCGAAGGATGCTGGAGAGCCCTCATGGATCGGTTCCGGGCGTGCTTCGCCGGCTCAGCACGAGGAGGATGGGGCCATCCGGCTTTGGTCTTAGACCTTGGGCGCCCTGCCCTCAAGTCGCCGCGTCGCCGGTCGCTTCTCCATCCGGTCCGGGCGGAACAGCCCCGGGATCGCGCTTCGGCGGGTTGGTGCAGGGCCAGCGCGGACCGATGTCGGCCAGCGCGGCTTCGAGGCACTCGACGTCGAGCCTGATCGCCCCGTCGTCCGAGAAATGCAGCATCACGGTGCCGGCCGGCCGTTCGGTCGGCGTGAACGAGATCGCCAGCAACGTCAGGACGGTCGCGGGATCCTGGTCGAAACCGGCCCGGCGGACGCGCGACACCCGCTCGAAATGGAGGCCGGTCTGGCAGCGCTCGCAGAGTCCCTGTCCGGCGCCATACCAATCGAAGCGCGAGGCCACCAAGGCGAAACGCTGGGCCTTGGGCAGATAGGCCATGTCGCCGATGCTGACCTCCGCGTCCTGCAGATGCGCCGATAGGATGGCGAGATCTTCCGGGTCCAGGGCCGCGATCTTGAGGGCCGGCCTGCCGGTCGCTTCTGCCTCGGTCATGTAGGTCCTCGATGATTGTGCACTGCGGGGAAAGTCGCGGCACTCCCGGCCTGTTCCAAACGTGATGCGCCACCGAGTGCACATTGCCATCGCGGCGATACAGGAAGGACCAGTTCTTCAGGTAACAAACGTCCGACCGCCTCGAGCGTATCGATCGTGCTGTTGGCCTTGCCTGTTTCCATTTCGCTCAAGCGCGGACCGGCGCGCCCCGTCCGACGCGCGACTTGCTCGAGCGTCCACTCCTTGTCGCGTCGCGCCGTGGCGAGTTGCGAGCCCAAAAGTGCCCGCGTGCGGTCGTCTTCCATGGGCGGTCCAGTTCGGAAGAAGCGGCGAGCCGACGGTTCGCCATAGCGTAAAAACTGCTCAGTTCTCGTCAGAACCGTCCACGAGGACGCAGGCATGCCCATCCGGATCGCGGATCATCACCGATCGCCGCTCACTCCCCTCTTGTTCCTCGACGACCGCCGCCACATCGACGACGACGCGCGTCGCCCAGAGGTCCGCGGCCCGCGTATCCGGCGGCATCGGGCGGCGCAGTCCCACTTCGTAACCCAGAAGTTCGAGGTGTGGCGGTACCTCGCCGAGGACGAGCGGAACCACCGCGACCCGGTCGGCCGCGACCGCATCGAGGCGTTGTTGACCCGGACCCGCGTTCTCCGATCCCGGCCCTATCCGGAATCCCAAGCCTTCGTAGAAGGCCCGGCTCCGCGCGATGTCGGAAACCGCGATCGCCGTATGATCGATTCCCAGGAAGGGCACTGCGGCGCCCTTCGCCTGCCACGCCTCTTCGCCAACCCCGGGCGGAAAAGCCAGGAGTTCGAGGGGATGGCCTTCGGGGTCGCGGAACTTGAACGCCGCGACGCCGCCCGTGTTGGGCGGCAGGGTCTGAGGTCCGCCCTCGGTGATGGCATGGCCGCCCGCCGCCATCGCACGGGCGTAAGCCTCGCCGATGTCCGACACCGCGATCGCGATATGCTGGAACCACAGGTCGGTCGAGGTGCTGCCATCGGGATAGGCGCGGCCCGGAGGATCGAACCGCAGGAACTCCACCTCCTGCCGGCCGAGCCGCATCGACAGCCGTTCGGCCCGCGCACCCGCCATGCCGAGCACCGCCAGCTCCGGCGCGTCGACCGTGTCGGTGCCGATCGCCTCGAACCCCAGCGCTGCATAGAAGCCCGCCATGAGCCCGAGATCCGCGGTCGTGAAACCGATCCGGCGGATGCGATGGGCCGCGATGCTCATGGGCGCTGCGCCCCGCGCTGGTTGGTGAAGACGGCGTAGAGCGTATGCGATGCGCAGATGAAGAGCTGCGCCCTGTCGCGTCCGCCGAACGTGACATTGGACACCAGCGACGGCACCTTGATCTTGCCGAGGAGGTCTCCTGACGGCGCGATGCAGTGGACGCCGTCGGCAGCGCTGCTCCACAGGTTGCCGTCCTCGTCGATGCGGAAGCCGTCGCAGAAGCCGGGCTCGACCTTGTGGAACTCGCGGCCCCTGTGGAGTCGGGTTCCATCCTCCGAGACGTCGAAGACCCGGATGAACTGCTTCGGGGGCGAATCGAACTGATGGCCGGTCTCGGCCACGTAGAGGAGCCGTTCGTCCGGCGAGAACGCGAGGCCGTTGGGACCCTGGAAGTCGTCGGCCACGACGGTCAAACGGTTATCCCGCGGGTCGAGCCGGTAGAGGTTCGCCGGCAGTTCCGCTGCCCGCTTGCCGCCCTGGTAATCCGTCTCGATCCCGTAGGGCGGATCGCCGAACCAGATGGTACCGTCCGACTTCACCACGACGTCGTTCGGTGAATTCAGCCGCCGGCCGTCGAAGTGGTCCGCCAGGATCTCGATGCGGCCGTCGAGTTCGGTCCGGGTGACCCGCCCGTGATGCGAGCAGGACACGAGCCGGCCGGCCCTGTCGCGGGTGTGGCCGTTCTCGAAGCCGCTCGGATCGCGGAAGATCGAGACCCCGCCCGATGCGGTCCAGCGCAGGACCCTGTCGTTCGGGATGTCGCTGAACAGCAGGCATTGCTGGTCGGCAAACCAGACCGGGCCTTCGAGCCAGCCGAACCCATCGCCGAGCGTCTGCAACGGCGCATTGGACAGGACGAAGCTTCTGAACCGTTCGTCGAGGATCTCGTAGATGTCCGGCATGGTCGGCTCCGCTCGGCGACGCCTGCCTTACGCCGGCACCAGATCCGGAGACGTCCCGCTCAGGACGTAGCTGTTGCCGTGCGCGGGTTCGGCCCGCGGCCGATCGGTCGCGCCGAGCCGCTCACGCAGGTGGTCGGCCACTCGCAGGGCATTGGCGATGATCGTCAGGGTCGGGTTGACGGAGCCGATGGAAGGGAAGAACCCGGCATCGGTCGCGTAGAGGTTGTCGAGCTGATGCGCCTTGCAGTTCGTGTCGAGCACGGATGAGCGCGGGTCGGTGCCGAATTTAACTGTGCCGGCCTGATGCGCCGTGCCGCCGATCGGGATGTCCTTTCCGAGGTAGAGGTTGCGTTCCATCAGCACGGGCGCAGCGCCGCACTTGCGCATGATCTCCTCGAGTTTCTTCTTGAGGCGGCGATGCGCCTCCATATTGGTCTCATGCAAGGCCAGGATCGTGCGGTCGCCATCGTAGGAGATGCGGTTGTCGGGATGCGGCAGGTCCTCGCTCGACAGCCAGAAGTCGAGGGCGTGGCCGGCGACGAGGTCGAAAGGCATCTGCGGCAACCAGGTGTCGAGCCAGCTCGGCACCTCCTCGCCGCGGACCTGGTCGCCATGGGTCGTGGCGCACATCTGGATCAGTCCGAGCGGATAGTCCCAATCGTCGGACTTGAAGTAGAAGTCGCTGCAGGCCAGCGTCTTCTGGAAAACGGTCGTATTGGCTTTTTTGAGGAAAGCCATCAGCACCGATTGATTGTGCCGCATGTAGTTGCGGCCGACCTGATCCGAGCCGTTGGCGAGGCCGCTCTCATGGCCCGGCCCATGCGACCGCAGCAGCAGTTGCGCCGAACTGAGCGCTCCGCATGCCACGACGAATAGATCGGCCGAATAGCGTTCCTGCCGCCCTTCCCGCTCGACGTGGACATATTTCACGCTCTGGCCGGCGGGATCCGTTTCAAGGCGGGCCGCATAGGCACCGGTCAGCAAGGTGACGTTCGGGAAGCGGGCGAGCGTAGGGTCGATGCAGATCACCTGCGCGTCGGCCTTGCCGTTGAGCAGGCAGGGAAACCCGTCGAAAGCGTCGCACCTGATGCAGATGCTCGATGGGGTCGCCTTGCCGTGCTTCTCGTCGAGCAGGATGCCGAGCGGCAGGTGGAAGGGGTTGAGCCCCAGTGCGGCCCACTTGTCGCTCAGTTCCTGGATCAACGGCTCGTGCGATACGGGGTCGTAGGGAAAGTTTCCGCGGCGGGGCTCGTTCGGATCTTCGCCGCTCTTTCCGTGGACATGAAACAGCTTTTCGGCCTCGGCATAATAGGGTTCGAACGCGTCGTAGCCGATAGGCCAGGCCGGCGAGACCCCCTCGCTATGCTGGATTTCGCCGAAGTCCCTCTCCCGCAAGCGAAACAAAGCGGCGCCATAGACCTTGGAGTTACCGCCGACGAAGCGATGCAACCCTGGCTTGAATGTCGAGCCGTCGCTGCCGTACCACGTCTCGTCGACCTGGTATTTGCCCGCGACGAACACCGTCCGCGAATCCCAGTTGTCGCGCTCGCGCGGCAGGTAGTCGCCCCGTTCAAGGACCAGGATGCGCTTGCCCGTGGGAGCGAGGCTGTGCGCCATCGATCCGCCGCCCGGACCGCTTCCGATGATGATGACGTCGTAGTGGTCTTCCGACACCGGCAGCTCCTGTTTCGGGATCGTGGTGCGCCTGGGCCTGCAGCGTCGGATCCGACCGCCGGTCAACGGCCCCCGTGGCCTTGAGTTGCACACTGCCCCGCAAAGATCGAGCCAACGCGCGCGACGGGAAAGGCCTGGCCCGAGTTCGCGCTTCGCCTTGCGGGATGCCACGACTCGGGGCGATAATATGGCAGCCGACGCTATGGGATTCGAAGGATCGATCCGGCAATGGGGAAAGACTTGACCGACGATGAACGCGGGGCGTTCCAGGCCGAAGTCGACCGCTTGCGCGAAGAGCACCGCGACCTCGACGCGGCCCTGCAAGCCCTTCTGGATCTCGGGCGGGTTGACCAACTCCAGGTGCAACGCTTCAAGAAGCGGAAACTCGCGTTGCGAGACCGGCTCGCCTATCTCGAGGACCAGATGACGCCCGATATCATCGCCTGAGCGCGATCAGGTTGGCGTGCTTGCTCACGATCGACGAAGCACGAGTCGGATCGAAGGTCGCCTGTGTCGCGTGGGCTTGTCGACCGGCGATGCCCTCTCGACATTCAGGCTTGCAAGGGCCCGGGTCCATCGTCGATGCGCAAGAAATCCGATCTGCCGAGCAAGATGTGCGCCCGTTGCGGTCGCCCCTTCACGTGGCGCAAGAAGTGGGAGCGCGTCTGGGACGAGGTGAAATATTGCTCCGACCGGTGTCGAAGCGAGAAGCCGCGTCAGGGGTCCGGGACGGGTCCTCCCTCCCGTGAGGCGGCGGAGCTCAAGCCGTAACGCGTCTTGGTTCGGTTGCTGGGCCTCGTCGCTGGACATCTCCACCTCTCGAGTGACAGCATGGCGACCCGGCAGCGTACGATCGACTACATCGTCGAACAATGCCGACCAGTAGGCTCCGTGACGGCTAAGAAGATGTTCGGCGAGTACGGTCTTTACTGCGACAACAAGCTTGTTGCCGTAGTTTGCGACGACCAGCTCTACCTCAAGCCGACCCCGGCCGGGAAGACATACCTGGTCGAAGTGGTGGAGGCTGCTCCCTATCCGGGTGCGAAGCCGAGCTTTCTCGTCGCCGGCGAGAGATGGGAGGATGTGGACTGGCTGTCTGGGCTCATCCGC
>CAXUOD010000153.1:0-12676 GCA_964252585.1 uncultured Lichenihabitans sp.
GTTGATGATCAGGGCGAGGCGCCGACCAGGCGCACCTTCGCGAAGGTGGCGGATCAGGGGGGTCTTGCCGGCCCCGAGGAAGCCGGTCACGACCGTCACCGGAACCTTGCCGAACGGGCTCATGCGACTAATCCCCGCGACCGGGATGGCAGGGGCGGGACACGGGCCACGACCCCCTTCTTGATGGGGTCGGAGCGGAGTTTCCACGGGACGAGGCCGTCCGGGGCCTCCGCATAGAGCCGGGCCGCCGCCGCCACGATCGGAGCCGCACCATCGGCCGGCAGGTCGCCGTAGACATAGGTCCACTTGCCGCGCGCGGCGAAACTCACCGTACAGGGGCGCCGGCAGACGCTGAGGCATTCGACAGGAACGACCGAGATCCCGGACCGAGGTCCGAGTTCGGCCAGCAAGGCGTCGTGGAGGCGCAGGCCCGCCCGCGCTTCGAGCGGGGGTGTCACTTCGCCCTCGGCCCGACAGGTCACGCAGACGTAGACGAAGGTTGCGCCGACGGATGCCGTTGCTTCGGCGTCCGATGGATCGGGGTCTTGCATCCTGCGACGATCTCCGCGACGTGCTTCACCGGGTCGAACGGGATGCATGCGCCCGGCGGAGAACCGCCAAGGATACCCGGTCGCCGTCGGAGACGGACCGGACAGACTTCGGGACACCCCGCCCGAAGCACGCAGACATCGAGCCCCGACCCCGAAGGGTCGCGGACCAGCACGGCAGGTCTCCTGACTCGCGGATCGAGCGCCGGACCATCGCCTTCCCGGAACGACCCGAAAGTCCGCTCCAGTGGCCTATCGATGGCCCGACTTTCCGCTCACAGTTGCGGGGGCAGTCGCGGCTTGCCGAATTCCCGATAGGAAAAACGACCGCATTCCCTTCCAGCGCCCTCACGAGGCGCCAGCCCCCTCGCGGGGGCGCGTGCTACGGGGTTCATTACGGCGGAGCCGAGGCGGGTGTCAAATGGAGGCGCCTCATCGCGGCCCTCACGGCAACGCGGCGGCGATCTGCCGGGACGGGCCATGTCGACGAGCACGTCGGAGCGAGGTCGCCTGAAAACGAAGCTCGGAGTTCGACGCCGAGGTCAGCGCTTTCCGCTCAGGAGGCGGCGGCCATAATAGTCGAGACCGGCCGCGTAACGAAACAGGATCCCAAGCTCTTCGAAGAAGGTCGCGATGGCGGCGCGCGGTGAGGACTCCCCGGAGGCGTTGCCGCCTCCCGGCTTCGCCGACACGGGCACGGCAACGGCGTAGCGAGGTGAGCCATCGCAGCGAGACAACAAACTCATGACCAAGCCTCGTCGATACCGAAGAAACGTAGACGTCGAGGTTCGCGACATCTTTACACAACTGGAACCCAAGTCAGGCGACCCTCGTCCGGGGCAACCCGATGAGATCAAACCCTGCATTGACATAGAGCCGAGTTGCCACCGAATTAGGGCATCGCGGTGCGGCTTTGTGAGCCAACCCTTGGTTTTGTGGCTGAATGACGTCAGCCGGTGTAGGATCGGAGCTTCGTCTCGCATGGTTGAAGAAGCCTTAAGGCCATCGAAACACCGAGCCTTGCGTTCTTCGCTGCGCAGGCAAGCCCCTACTCTCCCGCAAGCCAGCGCGACGACCAAGAGGCCCGGTCGTCGCGCTTGAGGCGCTCGGCCAGCCAGGGAAGCAGACGTTGCGCCTCGGCTTCCAGCGTGTAAGGCGGATTCACGATCGCAAGACCAGCGCCCGCTAACGGACCGGACGACACGAAACCCGCCACCGTGAGATGAAGTTGCAACACGCGCTTCAGGCCAGACGCCACCAGCTCTTCCGAGAAGCGCGCCACCGCGGCCTCGTTCTTCAGAGGGTACCAGAGCATATAGGTTCCGGTCGCCCAGATCCGGGTCGCCCGGAGGGTAGCGGACGACAGGGCCTCGAACTCGTCCGGGCTCTCGAAAGGCGGGTCGATCAATACGAGACCGCGGCGCTCGCGCGGCGGCAGGAGGGCCTTCAGCCCCGCGTAGCCATCGATCGGCAGCACGTGGATCCGCTTGTCGCGGCCGAGGTGCGACGTCAGGGTCTTGGCATCGACGGGATGCAGTTCGCACAGGCTGAGCCGGTCATCCGGCCTGAGGAGCCATTGCGCGAGCCCCGGAGAGCCCGGGTAGGTTCGCCAGCCGCCGTCGGCGCCCCGCGGGCCGACGGCGTCGAGGTAAGGCGCCAACAGAGCGGCGATGTCGGCCGGCACCGTGGCGCGGTCGATCCGCCCGATCCCGTCGCGCCATTCGCCGGTGCGGGACGCTTCCTGGCCCGCGAGGTCGTAAATCCCGATCCCCGCATGCGTGTCGATGAAGCGGAGCGGTGCCGGCTTCCGGGTGAGGTAGCTGAGTACCCGCGCCAGCATCGCGTGTTTGAACACGTCGGCGAAATTGCCCGCGTGGAAAGCATGACGGTAGTTCATCGCGGCGCGGTCGGCAGTTCCGAACCCGTCACCGGAGACCCGGCACCGTCATGCCGGCGTTGCGGCAGGCGCCGCGCGCCACCTCGGGACAGCCGACGTAGGAACGCAGGTCCTTCGACAGACACAGGCGAACCTCTTCGAGCAGGCCCTGTCGGCAGGTGACTGCCATCGCGTCGGTCCGCAGGCCCGGATTGACAGCCGAAAAGGCCCTCGCCACGTCGAGCGGCGCCCAGCGCTGGTCGCCCTGCGGCGCCTGCAAGGGTTGCGGGATCGTCACGCTTTCGCGGGCGCTGCGCACATCGGCGAAGTAATCCGTCGGACTCTGGCCCGTACAGGTCCCGTGCTTGCGCCATTCGTAGCGAGCCAGGCCCTCGTCGGGGTAGACGCCCCGCACGGTGTCGAGGGCCTGGCGCGACGGCACCCGACCCGCAGGGCCGCAGTCGCTCGGAAACCCATGGATGTTCTGCGGCCAGAGCCCGTGGACCACGAAACCGAGCCCGCTGCCCGGAGCGCATTGGTCGGGCGCCTTGCTGTCGCCGCCGGTCGCGCAGAAGCCCGGCGACCAGGAGAGCGAAAGGACATAGAAATCGAACTGGCCGGGCGCGGGTGCGGTCCTCCCTGGCCGACCCGGAACGCTGCCGGAGGCCGGAGCCGCAGGCGCCTCCGCCCCCATGCATTTGTCGAGCACGCAGGGCAGTGCCGGGCCTTGGGCCGAAACCGGTTGTGCCAGAACGCCCAGGAACAGCGCCGCGACCGGCAGCAGCCGTTCGGCCCATCGCATCAGGGGCGGGCCGCCTGGCAGGCCGGCGCATAGGCGAGGTTGCGGTCGAGCCCCTGGAGGCACCATTCGACGCCGTAGCCGAACCCGATGATGCCCATGTCTTCGGCGACCGAATAGGACACCTCGTGATAGGAATTGTCGTTCAGCAGCGCCCGCGCCGTGCAGAAATTGCGCGGAACGTGATCCAGTCCGTAAGGACGCGCGGCCAGAAGCTTGACCCGATCGTAGCTGACGATTTCGAGCGACGTGTTCCAGTACTCCGATTCCTTCCGGCTGAACCGGCTCGAGATGCGGTCGAGAACGCCCGGATCGTCGCAGGCCGGGAGGACCCCGTCATAGCTGTCGTAGCGTTGCTCGGCCGGCACGACCGGGCGCGCCAGGGCGCCTCCGGCCGCTCCCGCCAAAACCGCGGCGAAAGCCACGGCCCGAAATGCGCGTCTCATCGTGGTCCGCTCCTGGTCGACCGCTCCCCGACCAGGATGGCGCCAGGGTCGGCCCAGGGTCAAGGCGCGGACGCCACGGCGCGGGACGACCTGACGGGATTGCGCTGCAGTGTGGCGCCCGCACGACACGCCAACCCCGGCGACCGCCACGGAAAGGCGTCTCTTACGGCCGCTGGTAGGCGTTGAAGCGCCTTTCCAGAAGGCGGAAGCCCTGGGCCAGGATCACGGTCAGCACGATATAGATGGCGCCGGCCATGAACAGGGCTTCGCTCGTGTAGGTCTTGGCCGCGATGCGCCGGCCGACACCCGTGACGTCGAGCAGGGTGACGGTGCTGGCGAGCGACGTCGCCTTGAGCTGCAGGACGACTTCGTTGGACAGGGCCGGCAGGGTCACGCGAAAGGCACGCGGCAGGACGATGCGCCGGATCAACAGGCCGCGCGGCATGCCGACCGCCAAGGCGGCCTCGCGTTCGCCCTTCGGTACGCCGAGGATGCCGCCGCGGATCACCTCTGCCACATAGGCCGACATGTTGAGCGAGAAGGCCAGCAGCGCGCAAGGCAGGGGATCGCGCAGCAGCGGCCAGAGAACCGAGTTCCTCACGAGATCGAATTGCGGCAGACCGAAGTAGATCAGGAAGATCTGCACGAGGAGCGGCGTGCCGCGAAAGAAATAGGTGAAGGCCGTGGCCGGCACCGACAGCAGACGCGACGGCGACACCCGGGCGAGCGCCACCGGCACGGCCAGGATGATGCCGATGGTGGAGGAGACGACGAGCAGTTCGAGCGTGATCCACAGCCCGGCGATGAGCGGAGGAAGGTCCCGCGCCAGGGTCGCAGTGGCATCGGCCAGCATGGTCATGCCGTCATCGCGCCCCTGCGAGGCCGCGATTGGCGCGACGCTCGAGCCAGTTGAAGGCCGGACCCGAGACCAGGATGAAGACGAGGTAGATCAGGGCCGCCGCGAGATAGAAGTTGAAGGGCCTCTTGGTCACCTGTGCCGCGATGCTGGCCTTTCGCATGATCTCTTCGAGGCCGAGCACCGACACGAGCGACGTATCCTTGAGCAGCGTCTGCCAGAGATTGCTGAGTCCCGGCAGAGCGTAGCGCCAGGCCAGCGGCAGGTGGATGCGGAAGAAGATGCGGCCGCGGGGCATGCCGAAGGCGCGCGCGGCCTCGATCTGCCCCTTCGGGACCGCCAGGAACCCGCCGCGGAAGGTCTCGGACGCGTAGGCGCCGAACACCAGAGACAGCGCGAAGACGCCGCCGACCAGCGGGCTGATACTGACGTCCTGACCGGTCAGGGTCGACAGGAACTGTGGAAGGCTGAAGTAGCAGATCAGAAGGATCAGGAATTCCGGGATGCCGCGCACGAGGTTGGTGAACAGCGTCACCGGCCCGCGCAGGGCCGCGGATGGCGAGAGCTTGGCCGCGGCCCCGAGGATGCCGAGCACGAGCCCGAAGACCAGCGATAGCGCCGCCACCTCGAGCGTCACCAGGAGCCCCTGCAGGAGCTGGTCGCCGAAACCATAGAGATCGAACATCGGGCGCAGTGCTTTCGGCGAACGTCGGCGAAGGCGGGTCGGCGGCTCGGTCCGCCGCCCGGCTGTTCGGACTGACTATTTCTTGCCGCCCGTACCCATGATGTCGAAGGGGAAATATGCGTCGTTGATCTTCTTGAACGTGCCGTCCTGGGTCACGGTCACCAGGGCCTTGTTGAAACCGTCGAGCAGGGCCGCGTCGCCCTTGCGAACCGCGATCCCCGTGCCGTCGCCGAAGATGGCCGGATCGAACAACGGCTTGCCCGCATAGGCGAAGCCCTTGGCCTTGCCGGTCTTCTGCAGCCAGTCGTATTCGATCGTCGCATCGGCCAGCGTGGCGTCGGCGCGACCGTTCTCGACGTCGAGAAAGGCATCGTCCTGGTTCTGGTAGACCTTGGCGGTCACGACCCCGGAAAGCTTCTCGCCGAGATATTTCTCGTGCGTTGTCCCGCTCTGGACCGCGACCGTCTTGCCCTTGAGCGTGCTCGGGTCGTCGGTGAGGCCGGAACCCGACTTGGCGACGAATTGGGCCGGTGCCACCGTCACCTGATTGGTGAAGTCCACCGCCTTCTTGCGGTCGTCGGTGATCGACATCTGGGACAGAATGGCATCGATCTTGTGGGCGTTCAGTGCCGGGATGAGACTATCGAAATCGGCGTTCACCCATTCGCATTTCAGCTTGGCGGCGGCGCACAAGGCATTGCCGAGGTCGATCTCGTAGCCCTTCAGGACACCGTTGTCGTCCTTGTACTCGAAGGGCGCATAGGCGGCCTCCGTGCCGATCCTGACCACCTTGTCCTGGGCCGAGGCCGTGCCCGCCAGCGCGGCGACCGCCATCAACCCGATCATCATCGTCTTCATGCCATCTCCCTCGACCCGGCCCGTCCTTGGCGACGGGCCCTTTGTTGCTCGCCGGAGCCGGGTCCGCCGTCCTCCGCCGCTGCGAGACTGCCCGCATGACGGATCACGCCCGATATCGAGGCACCCGTCAACCGGCAGAACGGCCCGGTCGCAGATCACCATCCTGGAACAGGGGATCCAGGCCCGAGCGGGCCGAGCCGGACCCCGACGAGGCCAGGTCCGGGACGACGACCTCAGTGGTCCCTGAGTTCGAGGCGCTTGTTGATGGCCAAGGCGCCGAGGGTGCAGATCGCACCCGACAGGAGATAGGCGCAGAGCGCCCAGAGGCCGAACCGTTCGTAGCCGCCGAGCGCCACCAGAGGCGCGAAACCGGCTCCCAGGAGCCACGCGAGGTCGGAGGTCAGGGCCGAGCCCGTGTAGCGGTTGTGACTTGCGAAATTCGAGGCGACGGCGCCGGCCGCCTGGCCGAACGACAGCCCGAGCAAGCCGAAGCCGAGCAACACGAAGGTGCTCTGCCCGACTTCGCCGCCGCCGAGCAGCATCGGCGTGAAGAAGCTGAAAACCGCGATCAGGATCGCGCAGGCGCCGAGCAGGTTGCGCCGCCCGACGCGGTCGGCGATCAGGCCCGACAGCATGACGGTCACGGCCAGCACGAGGGCTCCCACGAGTTCCAGCAACAGAAAGGCACCCGGCGTGCGATCCGTGAACAGGCCCACGTAGGACAGCGGGAAAATGGTGACGAGATGAAACAACGCGAAACTCGCCAACGGCACGAACGCGCCGATGACGATGTCGTAGCCCTGCGTCCTGATCAGAACCGAGACGGGGGCCGGCACCAGGTCGCGTTTTTCCATGAGCTCGGCGAACTGCTCGGTCGCCACGAGGCGCAGCCGCGCAAACAACGCCACGACGTTGATCGTGAAGGCGACGAAGAACGGGTAACGCCAGCCCCACGACAGAAAGTCCTCCTGCGAGGCGTTGAGCAGGAAGAAGGCGAAGAGGCCGCTGGCGACGATGAAGCCGAAGGGGGCGCCGAGTTGGGGCACCATGGCGTACCAGCCCCGGCGGTTCTGCGGCGCGTTCAGGGCCAGGAGCGACGCGAGCCCGTCCCACGCGCCGCCGAGCGCCAGTCCCTGGCCGATGCGGCACACGACCAGCATGACGATCGACCACGAGCCGATGTCGCCGTAACTCGGCAAGAAGCTGATCGACGCGGTCGACCCGCCGAGCAGGAAAAGGGCGATGGTGAGCTTGACGCCCCGCCCATGGCGCCGGTCGACCGCCATGAAGATGACGGAACCGATCGGCCGCGCCAGGAAGGCGAGGCCGAAGACCGCGAAACTATAGAGCGTGCCGGTCAGCGGGTTGACGAAGGGAAACACCACGGCCGGGAACACCAGGACGGAGGCGATGCCGTAGACGAAGAAGTCGAAGGATTCCGACGTTCGTCCGATCACCACGCCGAGCGCGATCTCACCCGGGGAAACGCTATGCGGGTCGGCCGACACGAGCCTGGCGTCGTGTTCCAACGCCGACGAGTCCGCCGCTGTCTCGCCTGTGACCATCCCCGGGATCCCTGCTATGACGTGCCACTCGATGCTGTCCACCGTCTCAAGACGCATACCGCGTTGGCCCGGCAGGGTCCAACCCGAGGGGCTTGGACAAAACGTCCAATGCCGCGGCGCGGGGTTCATCCATAGATCAGCCGGGACACCGAACAGATGGCCCCTACGCCCGTGAGATTTGTGCGCTTCCTCCTGCTGCTCCCCGTCTTCGCCCTGCTCGGCGGCTGCGACATGGTGCTGATGAATCCGTCGGGCGACGTGGCGGTTCAACAGCGCAACCTCATCCTCGCCTCGACCGGCCTGATGCTGCTCATCATCCTTCCCGTGATGGCCGCGACAGCCATCTTCGCTTGGCGTTACCGCGCCTCCAACACGACCGCGCCCTATGCGCCCGACTGGCACCACTCGACCCAGCTCGAAGTCCTGATCTGGACGGCGCCGCTCCTGATCATCGTGGCGCTCGGGGCCCTGACCTGGATCAGCACCCACGTGCTCGATCCGTTCCGGGCCGTGGGCCGGATCGATGCCCAGCACGCGATGCCGGCCGATGCGAAGCCGCTCACGATCGAAGCCGTGGCGCTCGATTGGAAGTGGCTCTTCTTCTACCCGGACCAGGGCATCGCCACGGTGAACGAACTGGCAGCACCGGTGAACGTGCCCATCGCGTTCAAGATCACGTCCGCCACCGTCATGAACACCTTGTTCGTTCCGGCGATGTCGGGCCAGATCTACGCCATGGCCGGCATGGAAACGCGGCTCGGTGCCGTCATGAACCGCCAGGGCGTCTACGACGGCTTCTCGGGGAACTACAGCGGGGCCGGCTTCTCGAACATGAACTTCAAGTTCCACAGCCTCGACCAGGCGGGGTTCGACGCCTGGGTCGCCAAGGTGAAGCAGCAAGGCAAGGCGCTCGACATCAACCGCTACGAGGAACTGGAGAAACCCAGCGAAGCGGTGCCACCGGCCTATTTCTCGCTGGTGTCGCCCGGCCTTTACGACTCGATCCTGAATCTGTGCACCAAGCCGGGCAAGATGTGCATGGGCGAGATGATGGCCATCGACGCGGCCGGCGGCGGCGGCAAGGACAGCGAGGCCAACCGCGATCGCCTGAAATACGACGGCGCTCGCATGAAGGAGGGTAACGAGGCTCCGGGTGCCACCTTCCCGGCCTCGGGGCGCCTGCCCAACACCAACGTCCAGCCCGAAGGCATGAACCCTCGTCCCTTGTCGCCGGACGTCAACCGGCAGCGGAGCGCGCCGGATGAAGGCCAGGGCCACGCCATGCCGGGCATGGACATGCCGGGCATGAAGAAAGACCCTGCCCCGGCGCAGTTGAACGACCACTGACCCCTAGAACAGCATCACGACAGATTTGAACGAGCAACCCGCATGTTGGCCAACCTGGATCTCCAGAAGCTCGTCTTCGGACGCCTGACCCTCGACGCGATCCCGTACCACGAGCCGATCCTGCTCGTGACCTTCGCGGGCGTGGCTGTCGGCGGGGTCGCGCTTCTCGGCGCCCTCACCTATTTCCGCCTGTGGGGCTATCTCTGGAAGGAGTGGTTCACCAGCATCGACCACAAGCGCATCGGCATCATGTACATGGTGCTGGCCCTCGTGATGCTGGTGCGCGGCTTCTCCGACGCCCTGCTGATGCGCTCGCAGCAGGCGATCGCGTTCGGTTCGAACCAGGGCTATCTCCCGCCCCACCATTACGATCAGGTCTTCACGGCGCACGGCGTCATCATGATCTTCTTCATGGCGATGCCTTTCGTCACGGGGCTCATGAACTTCGTGGTGCCGCTGCAGATCGGCGCGCGCGACGTTGCGTTCCCGTTCCTCAACAATTTCAGCTTCTGGATGACGGTCAGCGGCGCCATCACGATCATGATGTCGCTGTTCGTGGGCGAGTTCGCCCGCACGGGCTGGCTCGCCATGGCGCCCTTGTCCGAACCCGCCTATAGCCCGGGCGTCGGCGTCGACTACTATATCTGGGCGCTGCAGATCGCCGGCATCGGCACGCTGCTGTCCGGCGTCAACCTCATCGCCACCATCGTCAAGATGCGGGCGCCCGGCATGACGGCCATGAAGATGCCGATCTTCACCTGGACGGCACTGTGCACCAACGTGCTGATCGTGGCCGCCTTCCCGATCCTCACGGCCGTCCTGGCCCTCCTGTCGCTCGACCGCTACGTGGGAACCAACTTCTTCACGAACGACCTCGGCGGCAACCCGATGATGTACATCAACCTCATCTGGATCTGGGGCCATCCTGAAGTCTACATCCTGATCCTGCCGGTCTTCGGCGTCTATTCGGAAGTCACGTCGACGTTCTGCGGCAAGCGTCTCTTCGGCTATGCCTCGATGGTCTATGCCACCGTGGTGATCACCATCCTGGCCTATCTCGTGTGGCTGCACCATTTCTTCACCATGGGTTCCGGTGCGAGCGTCAACTCGTTCTTCGGCATCACGACGATGATCATCTCGATCCCGACGGGCGCCAAGATCTTCAACTGGCTGTTCACCATGTACCGCGGCCGCATCCGCTTCGAACTGCCCATGATGTGGACCGTCGCCTTCATGATCACCTTCGTGATCGGCGGCATGACGGGCGTCCTCCTGGCCGTGCCGCCGGCCGACTTCATGCTGCACAACAGCCTGTTCCTGGTGGCCCATTTCCACAACGTCATCATCGGCGGCACGCTGTTCGGCGTGATGGCGGGCATCGCCTACTGGTGGCCCAAGGCCTTCGGGTTCAAGCTCGACGTGTTCTGGGGCAAGATGACGTTCTGGTTCTGGGTGGTCGGCTTCTACTTCGCGTTCATGCCGCTCTACGTGCTCGGCCTGATGGGCGTGACGCGCCGCCTGAACCACTTCGACGACCCGTCCCTGCAGATCTGGTTCCTCGTCGCGGCGTTCGGCGCCGTCCTGATCGCCTTCGGCATCGCGTCCTTCTTCGTGCAGATCTACGTCAGCATCCGCGACCGCGAGCGGCTGGCCGACCTGACCGGCGACCCTTGGAACGGGCGCACGCTCGAATGGTCGACCTCCTCGCCGCCACCGGCCTATAACTTCGCTTTCACGCCCGTGGTGCACGACCTCGACACCTGGACCGACATGAAGAAGCGCGGTTACGCCCGCCCGCTCGGCGGCTTCAAGCCGATCCACATGCCCAAGAACACCGGCACCGGCGTGATCCTGGCGGGCCTGTGCACGGTCTTCAGCTTTGCCATGATCTGGTACATCTGGTGGCTCGCGGCCTTGTGCTTCATCGGGATCGTGGTCGTGGCGATCGGGCACACGTTCAACTACAACCGCGATTACCTGATCTCGGCCGACGAGGTGATGCGGACCGAGGAGCGACGCAGCCGGCTCCTCGGTGTGCGGGCCTAGCGCGATGGCGAGCACCCACGCACCCGACGCGGCGGCCGTGACAGCCGCAACGGCGACGGAAGAACTGCGGTTCTACGTCGCCGAGGAGCATGGGCACGCCGAAGGCGGCACGATGCTCGGCTTCTGGATCTACCTGATGAGCGATTGCCTCATCTTCGCGGCCCTGTTCGCCGTCTATGCGGTGCTCGGCCGCAACTTCGCGGCCGGCCCGTCGCCGGCCGACCTCTTCGACCTGCCGGTCGTCGCCGTCAACACGTCGATGCTGCTGCTCTCGTCGATCACCTATGGCTTCGCCATGCTGCGCATGGAGAGGCAGGACCGACGCGGCACGCTGCTCTGGATGGCCGTCACGGCGCTGTTCGGCATGGCTTTCGTCGGGCTCGAGCTCAACGAATTCGCCCACCTGATCCAGGACGGCGCGGGGCCCGGGCGAAGCGCCTTCCTTTCGGCCTTCTTCACGCTGGTCGGCACCCACGGGCTGCACGTGACGGTCGGCATCGTCTGGATGATCACCTTGATGACCCAGGTGGCGTCTCGCGGGCTCGGCCCCGAGAACCAGCGGCGCCTCATGTGCCTCAGCATGTTCTGGCATTTCCTCGACGTCATCTGGATCGGCGTCTTTTCCTTCGTCTATCTTGTGAGCGTGCTGCCATGAGCACCCAGGTCCACGGCGTCGACACCCACATCGAATCCCTGCCCAACCACGAACAGGCCGGGCACGGCACCTTCAAGAGCTATATGACGGGTTTCGTCCTGTCGGTGATCCTCACGGCCGTCCCGTTCTGGCTCGTGATGGACCATATCATCGCGGATTCGCGCATCCTGGCCCTGGTCGTCATGGGGTTCGCGGCCGCGCAGATCGTGGTCCACATGGTCTACTTCCTCCATATGAACACGCGCTCCGAGGGCGGCTGGACCATGCTGGCGCTGATCTTCACGATCGTGCTCGTGGTCATCACGCTGTCGGGTTCGATCTGGGTCATGTACCACCTCAACGCCAACATGATGCCCATGTCGCCGCAGGACATGCGGCAGATGCCGTGACGACGATCCGCGCGGACGGCGAGACCCGAAACCCGGCAGAACCTGAGCTAATGCGAGATGGGCACGCCTCTCGAGACGGATAGGCCGACCTCCCATGGGCGCCGTTCCCTTGCCGCCGTCGCGGTGATCGGTGCGGCGGCCCTGGTCGTGTTCATGGCTCTGGTGGCGCTGGGGACGTGGCAAGTGCACCGCTTGTCCTGGAAGCTCGACCTGATCGCCCGGGTCGACCGGCGGGTGGCTGCGGCCCCCATGCCTCCGCCCCCGCCCACCGCTTGGCCGGCGGTGACGGCGGCGGAGGACGAGTACCGTCATGTTCGGGTTCAGGGCCGGTTTCTCGACGATCGCGAGACGCTGGTGCAAGCCGTGACGGACTTCGGCGGCGGCTTCTGGGTCCTCGTGCCGTTCCGCACGGACGCCGGCTTCACCCTTCTCGTGAACCGCGGCTTCGTGCCGGCGGATCTGCGGGACCCGGTGTCGCGTCGCGCCGGCGAGATCCATGGCGAGACCGCCGTGACGGGCCTCTTGCGCATGACCGAGCCGAACGGCGCTTTCCTGCGCAGCAACGACGCCGCAGCGGAGCGCTTGTATTCGCGCGACGTGGCGGC
This sequence comes from uncultured Lichenihabitans sp., assembly GCA_964252585.1. Taxonomy (GTDB): domain Bacteria; phylum Pseudomonadota; class Alphaproteobacteria; order Rhizobiales; family Beijerinckiaceae; genus Lichenihabitans. The sequence continues at coordinate 12,676 of CAXUOD010000153.1, forward strand.
C
>CAXUOD010000154.1:0-3904 GCA_964252585.1 uncultured Lichenihabitans sp.
ATGCTGGCCGACATCCGCGCCGATCTCGCGCGGCTCGGCATAGGCTTCGACAGCTTCTTCTCGGAGCGGACGCTGACGGAACGGAGCGGCAACGCGGACGCTGTCTCGCTCGCCGTCGACGAGCTTCGACGCAAGGGTCTCATCTATGCCGGCCGCCTGCCGCCTCCCAAGGGACAGGCGAGCGAAGACTACGAGGATCGCGAGCAGATGCTGTTCCGCTCGACGGACTTCGGCGACGACGTCGACCGGCCACTCGTCAAATCGGACGGCACCTACACCTATTTCGCCGCCGATATCGCCTATCACAAGAGCAAGATCGATCGAGGCTTCGCGTCGTTGATCGATGTCATGGGGGCCGACCACGGCGGTTACGTCAAACGCATGCAGGCCGCCGTCGCGGCCCTGAGCGATCGTCGTGTGGTGCTCGACGTCAAACTGTGCCAGCTCGTCAAGCTGATGCGCAACGGCGAACCCGTCAAGATGTCGAAGCGGGCAGGGGACTTCGTGACCTTGGGCGAAGTGGTCGACGAAGTCGGTGTCGACGCGGTCCGCTTCATGATGCTGTTTCGCAAGAACGACGCGCAGTTGGAATTCGACCTCGCCAAGGTTATCGAGCAATCGAAAGATAATCCGGTCTTCTACGTGCAGTATGCGCATGCCCGAGGCTGTTCGGTGCTGCGAACCGGCAAGATGGTGTTCCCGGACCTCGATCTATCGCCCGCCGCCCTGGCCCGATCCGAGCTCGAAAGCTTGTCCGACGTCGGCGAAGTCGCCATCATTCGGCTGATCGCGCAATATCCGCGCACGGTCGAGGCGGCAGCCGCCGCACACGAACCGCACCGTATCGCATTTCATCTTTACGAGTTGGCGAGCGCCGTCCATTCGCAGTGGAACAGAGGCAAAGATCAGCCACAATTACGCTTTGTTAATGAAGAAGAGAGAGATCTAACTAAGGCTCGATTGGGGTTGGTGACCGCGTCCACTTTGGTTCTGAAATCCGGGCTCGGCGTTCTCGGCGTGACGGCACCCGACGAGATGCGCTGAGACAGGCCGGCGGACCGGCATACCCGCCCGGAGAGGGGCGATCCCGGCGAGGCCAAGGCGGGCTGCCGGTCGGCTGCGATGAACGTGATTCGGGGTGTGTTCCATGAGTGAAGCCGCAAGATCACGCCGCGAGGACGCTCGCTTCGAGCCGTCATTCGGCACGAGCAACGGGGCGAACGGGGCCGCGTCGGATCCGCTGGCGGAACTGGCGCGTCTCGTCGGTCATGACGACCCGTTCCGCAATGTCTTCAGACCCGCGGCGCCCTCCGGACCCGGCGACGATCGCCGTGCGGCCCATCAGGAGGCTGCCGTCGAGGGTCACGACAGCGTGTCTCCCGACGGTCATTGGGCCGTCGCGGAGGGGTATGAGCACCACGACGTCGCCTACGAGGCGGATCCCGCCACTGAAGAGGCTGGGTTCGATCCCGCCGCCTTTCCCGATCATGCGACCATCCCGCAGCACGCCGTCTATGCCGACGAAGCCGCTGACGAACGCTACTATGCTGCAGACCTCGCGACCTATCACGACGATGCCGGAATCGCGGATCAGCATGCAGCACCGGACGCCGCCCACGACACGATGGCTGCGATCCCCGATCTCTGGGCCAGGGACGATGGCCGGGTCGATGGTACTGCGCCCGAGATAGACCCCGAACTGAACGGTGAGCCCGGTTTTCGGCGATCGGTCGACAAGGCCAGCGCTCGCCGGCCGCTCGCGGTCCTGGCGGCCGTCCTTCTGTTGACCGGTGGGGGCCTTGCGGCGACGTTCCTGGCCAAAGGCACGTCCAGCCACAACGTGGCGGTGTCGGACCATGGTGGTGCGCCGACCATCCTGGCCGCGACCGGGCCCACCAAGGTCAAGCTCGACGACGGCAGCACGACGGCTCCGGAAGATCAGGACGCGGCACTCCTCAACAAGAACGGCAAGCAGGCCGCCGGCCCGGTCAAGGTCGTGTCCAGCGAAGAACAGCCGGTCGATCTCGCGCAGTTGCCGAAAGCGCCCGATGCCGCCGATGGCGCGCAACCGCTGCCGCCGGCCTCGAGCCCGTTCCCCGAGCCCAAGAAGGTAAAGACGTTCCTGGTGCATCTCGATGGAACGACGCTCGACGATGCTCAGGCTGCGCAGTCGCGGTCCGCTGCAGCACCCCCGGTCTCGGCCGCCCCGACCGATGCTGCCGCCCCCCTTCCTGCAACGCCGAGAACGGCCGCGAAGGGCAGTACGACACCCAAGACGATGACGATCGCGTCCCTGACGGCTGACCCCGCTTCGGCCGATACGACGGCTCCGACGCCGGCCAAGAGCACGGCGCGGCAGCCTGCGTCCCCGGGAGCCCACTCGGTCGGCAAAGCCGACACCGGCAAAGCCGACGCGGGGAAATCGACCGAGGTGGCGGATGCCTCCTCGCCATCCTCCGGCTTCGGCCTTCAACTTGCCGCCTCGCCCAGCGAAGCCGATGCCGAGATGGCCTTTGCCAAGTTGAAGAAGAAGTACCCGAGCCAACTCGGTCCGTTCACGGCGAGCATCCACAAATCCGAGACCGGCGACAAGCCCGTCTATCGCGTGAGGGTAGGCGGGTTGAGCCAGACGGACGCCAAGACGCTCTGTTCGCAGCTGCAATCGAGCGGCGGATCCTGCTTCGTGGTCCATAACTGAGCTGGGGTCGAGCATGATCCGCGCTTTCGTCTGCGGCTGTGCCGGGCTCTCCCTCGAACCCGATGAGCGGGACTTCCTGGCGCAAACCCAACCCTGGGGCTTGATCCTGTTCCGGCGAAACGTCGAAACGCCGGACCAGCTGCGCCATCTCACGCGATCTTTCCGCGACGCCGTGGGGCGGCCCGACGCCCCGGTCCTGGTCGACCAGGAAGGCGGGCGCGTGCAGCGGCTCGGCCAACCGCACTGGTCCCGCTATCCTTCGGCGGCTCGGATCGGGCAGGTCTATGCCGCCGATCCGGCGGCCGGTGTCCGGTTGGCCCGCCGGGGCGGGGAACTGGTTGCCCGCGACCTCTCGGATTGCGGCATCACCGTCGATTGCGCGCCGGTGCTCGACGTCCCCCAGCAGGGCAGCAGCGCCGTCATCGGTGATCGGGCTTTCGGTCGCGACCCCGACAGCATCGCCAGTCTAGGGCGCGCCTTCGCCGAAGGCCTGATGGCCGGGGGAGCCCTGCCGGTCATGAAACATTGCCCCGGCCATGGCCGGGCCGAGGTCGACAGCCATGTCGAGCTCCCGACGGTCTCGGCCGATCTCGCGGCGCTCGCTCGCGACTTCGCCCCCTTCAAGGCTCTGGCCGACCTGCCGATGGCCATGACGGCGCATGTCACCTATCTGGCGCTTGATCCGGAACGCCCCGCCACCACATCGCGGATCGTCATCGAAGGGATCATCCGGGGCGAGATCGGCTTCGACGGCCTTCTCCTGTCGGACGACCTGTCCATGGAAGCCCTGAAAGGCTCGCTCGGAAGCCGCGCCGACAATGCCTTCTCGGCAGGTTGCGATATCGCGCTTCATTGCAATGGGGTGATGGAGGAAGCCCGTCAGGTGGCCGCCGTGGCACCCCGGCTCGAAGGCCGAGCGGCCTCCCGGGCCGAGGCTGCCCTGATGCGCCTGACGACGCCGGTGCCGCGCGACGTCACGGCCGACAGGAGCGCCTTCCTGGCCGAGATGGCGGAAGCCGCCGCCTGAGCTGCGGCTGCCCGGCAGAATCAGAGGGTATGGGTCCGCGACCGTCGACGCCTAGACGCGCTTCGTGCTGAGCCGGCCGCGGAACGCGGCCGTGTCGAAGGCTGCTCCAGGGCACCTCCTCGGTCGCCGTTTGACACCCGATGTTGAGGTCAAGGTCGACACACGAGTGGGTCGATGAG
>CAXUOD010000154.1:3914-12586 GCA_964252585.1 uncultured Lichenihabitans sp.
CCTGTAACAATGGCGGGCAGTAGAGCGTCGTCGTCTGCCTGAGCGGAGCCGGGAGGGAGCTTCCCCGTTGGTTCACTTCCGCACCGGCCACGTCGCCCCATGCGCGTTCACGTACATGGCATAGAGCGAAGTCGTGCCGCAGATGTAGAGCCGGTTTCCCTTGCGGCCCCCGAAGCACAGATTGGCCACGACTTCGGGTACCTTGATCTTGCCCAGCAGGGTCCCATCGGGCGCGTAGCAATGCACGCCGTCGCCGGCCGAGGTCCACAGGTTGCCGTTGCGGTCGCAGCGAAACCCGTCGAACAGCCCGACATCGCAGGTCGCGAAGAGCCGTCCCTCGTCGAGCGACGCGCCGTCGGCACCGACCCGGAAGACCCGGATGTGCTTGGGGCCTTCCTCCTGGTGGGTCGCCCCCGTGTCGGCGACATAGAGCAGGCTCTCGTCCGGGGAGAACGCGATGCCGTTCGGCTTCACGAAGTCGCGGGCCACGGCATGCACCTGCTCCGACGCCGGGTCGTAGCGGTAGACGTGGCTTTCGCCGATCTCCGAAGGCGCAGCGTCGCCTTCGTATTCGCTGTCGATCCCGTAGGTCGGGTCGGTGAACCAGATCGTGTCGTCGGATTTTACGACGAGGTCGTTCGGGGAATTCAGCTTCTTTCCGTCGACCGTCGAGACCAGCACTTTGAGGCTGCCGTCGTGCTCGATCCGGGACACGCAGCGCCCCTGGTGCTCGCAGCTGACGAGCCGCCCCTGCCGGTCGACCGTATGGCCGTTGTGATGGCGCGCCGGGTTGATGAAGGTCGAGACGGAGCCATCCGTCTCGTCGAGCCGCATCACCCGATCGTTCGGGATATCCGACCAGACGAGATACTTGCCCGCCGGGAAATAGGCCGGTCCTTCGGCCCAACGGGAACCGGTCCATAGCTTTTCCAGGTGAACGTTGCCGAACACGAGGGACCTGAACCGGGGATCGTGGATCTCCAGGGCTTCGGTATACATCGTTCCTCCCCGCTGTTTTGCCCCAGCATTCGCAAGCGTCCGAGGCCAATGCCTGGGCATAGGATCCGACAACGACGCTTCGCAAGAGAAAAGATGCGGTCGGATCTGCCGACAAGACCGAGGAGACTGTCCCGCTTTGAGACGGGGATGGATCGCCGACGCTAAGCCCGTCTTCATGCCTCGCGGTCAAAGTGGTTACCAGATCATGACCACTGGAGCTCAAATCAGATGAACGAGGCAGCTCTCGGGCCGGAGGCTGGCGCGACATCCGGCGAGACCACCGGGGGGACCGCTGCCGCACCGGAGGTCACGATCGGGGCCGCGCCGGAAGTGACCTCGGGAGCGGCATCGGACGGCGCCAAGACGGCTGCATCGACCCGCCTCGGCGCGCAGGACACCCAGGGCCGGGAGCAATCCCGCGACGCGCCCGTCCCGACCGGGACAGCCCTGATCCGAGTGCCGCTCGAGAAACCCCGCCGTCGCTTTCCCGCCTTTCAGGTCTCGCACGGCCTCGTGGCGGCTGTCGTGGCGGTGCTGATGGGGTCGGGTTTCGTCGCAGGAACGGAGTTCGTCGCAGGCCGGCCATCGACGGCCGAGGCCGCCGTGACGCACCCTCCGGCCGACACGCAGATGGACGTTCTCTACCGCGTGCAGGGCGAAGTCAGATCGCTGAAGGCGAGCCTCGAGGGCTTGCGGTCGGCGGCCGATACGGCCCGTCAGGACGAATCGCTCCGCGGCCTCAAACGAAGCGTCGATCTGCTGAAGCAGGATCTCGAAAGCGTCAAGTCGTCCAGCACCGGAGCCGTCGGACAGCTCAGCGCAAAGATCGAGAAACTCGACCGCGATCCGACACCGAAACTCGCCGAAATCTCGGCCCGGCTCGACAAGCTCGACCACGACCCTTCGACCAAGCTGGCCGAGATCTCGTCGCGGATCGAACGCATCGAGCGGCAGGTCTCGTCGAACGAACAGGCGGGGTCCATCGCGACTCCGGTTCCTCTGCCGGTCGCACGCACGGCTGCGGTTCCGAGCCCCGCCCCTCCGGTGGTCGTGGCTGCCTCCACGATCGCGGCTCCCTCGTCGAAACCGGATGCCGCCAAGATCGAGATCGCCAGGGCCGAAAGCCCCAAGGCCGATACCGCGAGAGCCGACGCGGTCGCCAAGCCGGACCTTCCGGTCAAGCCTGCCGTCGTCGACGGGTGGATGTTGCGTGACGTCTACGGCGGTGTCGCCCTGGTCGAGGGCCGGGCAGGCGGCCTCCGCGAGGTCGCCCCGGGCGAATATGTCCCGGGTGTCGGCGAGATCCGTTCGATCGAGCGCCGCGGACGCAACTGGGTCGTGGTCACAAGCCGCGGCATCATCCAGTCCGACAATCGCTGGTAGCTCGTCAACCCACTCCAGGACCAGAACGGCCCCGCGAAGGAGACTTCGCCGGGCCGCCCTTTTCCGTTTCCCGCGCGTAAGAGTCTCTCAGCTATGGACATGATCCTCGGAACCATCGAAGCCTTCGTTCTGGCCGGCCTGTTCGGCATCGCCCATTGTCTTGCCAGCGGTATCCTGCATCTCGGTTAGCCGACGAGGCTCGGACCCCGAGCCGCATGCGGACCCGAGGCTTGATCAGGAGACCGAGAATTTTGCGACGGGACACGATCGCGTTGACCCATTTCGAGGACCTCTACGCGGCTCGCCCGGACCCGTGGCGGCTCGCCAGCAGCGATTACGAACGCGACAAATATGCAGCCACCTTGGCGGCGCTCCCGCGCGAACGTTACGCCCACGGCCTCGAGGTCGGTTGCGCCATCGGGGTCCTGACGCGTGAGCTGGGGGGCCGCTGCGACGATCTGCTGGCGATCGAACCGGTGGACAATGCGCTGGCGGAAGCGAGACGTCGCAACGACGCGTCGCCGTGGATCCGGTTCGAGCCGATGTTCGTGCCGGGGCAATGGCCGGAGGGGGTCTTCGACCTCGTCGTACTGTCCGAGGTGATCGACTACCTCGGCGAAGCCGATGTCGTCGCCCTGGCCGGAAAGGTCTCGGCGTCGCTGCTGCCCGGCGGCGACGTGATCCTCGTGCATTGGGTCGGCAAGAAGCAGGGACCACCAGGCGAGGACGAGGCGAGCGATCGCTTCATCGCTGCGGCCGAGAACCTCACGGTGCTGCGGCAGGAGCGAAACGCCGATTACCGGCTGGATCTTCTGCATCGACCATAGGGGTTCGCGAAACTGCGGGAAAAAGCCTCTGCCCGAAAGGCTTCCCGCCGAGGCGGGTTGCGGGACCGGGCGGCGGTTTCCTATGATGACGGGATCGGCTCGGAGCCATTCATGGTCAAGGTCATCCGCATTCACCGTTTCGGCGGTCCGGAGGTTCTTCAGTTCGAGGATCTCGACATCTCCGAACCTGGACCGCACGAGGTCCGGGTCGCACAGCGGGCCATCGGCCTCAATTACATCGACGTCTACCAGCGGAGCGGCGCCTACCCGAACCCGCTGCCGCTGATCCCCGGCAACGAGGCGGCCGGCGAGGTCGTGGCGGTCGGCTCCGAGGTCGAGGGGTTCCGGCCGGGCGATCGCGTGGCCTATGTGGCGACGCTCGGCGGCTACGCCGAGGAACGCCTCATCGAGGCGCGCCATCTCGTCCCGCTGCCGCCGGACATCGGCACCGAGGCCGGTGCCGTCATGATGCTGAAGGGGCTGACGGCGCAGTACCTCCTGCGCCAGACCTACAAGGTCGGCCCGGGCGACACGATCCTGGTCCAGGCCGCGGCGGGCGGGGTCGGGCTCCTGGTCTGCCAGTGGGCCAAGGCGCTCGGCGCCACCGTGATCGGCACCGTGGGCAGCGAAGAGAAAGCCGCCCTGGCGCGGGCCAATGGCGCGCATCATACGATCCTCTACCGCGACGAGGACTTCGCGGCGCGGGTGAAGGAGATCACCGACGGCAAGCTGTGCAACGTCGTCTATGACGGCGTCGGCCAGGCGACGTTTCCTCAAGCGCTGGATTGTCTGCGGGCCTTCGGGACCTTCGTCTCGTTCGGCTCCGCCTCCGGGCCGATCGCGGCCTTCGACATCGGGCTCCTCGGCCGCAAGGGGTCGCTCTTCGCGACCCGTCCCACCCTGTTCACCTTCGTGGCCGAGCGTGCTCGGCTGCTCGGCATGACCGAGGACATGATGGCGGCAATCCGGTCGGGGGCGCTGGTCCCCGAGGTCACCAACCGCTTCGCGTTGAAGGATGCCGCCGAGGCCCATCGCGCCCTCGAGGCTCGGGAAACCTCCGGCAGCACCATTCTGGTGCCCTGAGGTGCCGGCGGAGGACGACGCGTCATCCTCGGTCCGCCTGCCGAGCCCGCTGGTGGCGATCCGCGGCCTTTCCAAGAGCTTCGGCCCCGTCAAGGCGAACCAGAAGATCGACCTCGACGTTCGGGCGGGAGAAAACCACGCCCTGCTCGGCGAGAACGGCGCCGGGAAGTCGACCCTCGTCAAGATGCTCTACGGGCTCCTGCAGCCGACCGAGGGAGAGATCCTGTGGCAGGGCAGGGCGGTGACGCTCGAAACACCGGAAGCCGCGCGGGCGCTCGGCATCGGCATGGTGTTCCAGCATTTCTCGCTCTTCGACAATCTCACGGTTTCGGACAATATCGCGCTGGTGCTGCCGCCCGACCGGCAGAGCCGACTCGACGCCCGCATCGCCGGCCTGTCCGAGCGCTACGGCCTCAAGCTCGAACCGTCGCGCCCCGTTTGGACGCTTTCGGCGGGCGAGCGGCAACGCATCGAGATCGCACGCTGCCTGCTGCAGGATCCGAAGCTGCTGATCCTCGACGAACCGACGTCGGTGCTGACGCCGCAGGAATCGGAATCGCTCTTCACGATCCTCGACCAGTTGAAGGCCGAGGGGCGAGCGCTGCTCTACATCTCGCATCGGCTCGACGACGTGAAGCGCCTGTGCGAACGCGCCACGATCCTGCGCGGCGGCCGCGTGGTCGGGGCTTGCGACCCCAAGACGGAGAGTGCCCGTTCGCTCGCGGCCCTCATGGTCGGGGCTCAGATCGGCGAGGTCTCGGCGCGGCGCGGCGCGCCCGGACCGGAGCGCTTCGCGGCCGTCAACCTGTCGATCCCGGCGCCGGACCTTCACGCCACGGCCCTGCGCGGCATCGATCTCTCGGTGCGGGGCGGCGAGATCCTGGGCATCGCCGGGGTGGCGGGCAATGGCCAGGACGAGCTTTTCGCAGCTCTGTCGGGCGAGCGCCTCGCCGGGGCGCCCGGCCAGATCCGGATCGACGGGGAGGACGTCGGCCGCGCCGACATCTCGGCCCGCCGCCGCCGCGGCGCCGCCTTCGTGCCGGAAGAGCGCAACGGCCACGCCGCCGTTCCGGGCTTCGCGCTCAGCGACAACCTCGTGCTGTCGCGCCACGCCACCGGCGGCGTGAGCCGTCGCGGCTTCCTGCTGCCGCGGGTCGCGAAAGCGTTGTCGCGGCGGGTCATCGAGGCCTTCGACGTCCGGGTCGGGGCTCCGGACCCCGCGGCCCGCACGCTGTCCGGGGGCAACCTGCAGAAATTCGTGGTAGGCCGGGAGATCCTGCGCGAGCCCGGCGTGCTGGTCATCAACCAGCCGACCTGGGGCGTGGACGCGCTGGCGGGCGCCGCGATCCACCAGGCGATCCTGGACCTCGCGTCGCGCGGATCGGCGCTTGTGATCATCAGCCAGGATCTCGACGAGCTCTTCCGCATCTGCGACCGCCTCGCCGTGATCCATGCCGGCACGCTTTCGCCAGCCACGGCCACAGCGGAGACCGACCGCGACGACGTCGGGCTCCGGATGGCCGGGACGGGGGTGGTCGAGACGGTCAAGGCCGGAGCAGCCCTTGCCCATTGAGGCGAGGTCGCGGGGCGTGGCACCGGTTTCGCAGGAGCGACGCTCCACCTCCGTCCTGCAGCGGGGTCGTGCAGCCCTCGATTTTCCGGAGTAGCTTTTGAACATCGTCCTGCAGCCGCGGCTCAATCCGTCCAAATGGCTCGGGATCGCGGCGCCCATCGCGGCCTTCGTCGTGGCTCTGCTGATCGGCGGCGTCATCGTGGCCATCCTGGGCCGTTCCCCGGTCGCGGCTTTCCAGGTCTACTTCGTCGATCCTCTGACGCAGGACTGGTCGCTCGAGGCCCTCGCCGTGAAGGCCTCCCCGCTGATCATGATCGCGGTCGGGCTCTCGTTCTGCTTCCGTGCCAACCTCTGGAACATCGGTGCGGAGGGCCAGTTCATCGCGGGCGGCGCGTTGGGGGGCGCCCTGGCGCTCGCCACGCATGGTGGCGCCTACCAGGGGAGCCTCGGCGGCGGCTGGATCCTGCCCGGCATGCTGGCGCTCGGCGCGATCGGTGGCGCAGTCTACGCCCTGGTGCCAGCCGTCCTCCTGGTGACGCTCGGCGTTTCCGAGATCCTGTCGAGCCTCATGCTGGTCTATGTGGCCCAGCTGGCGCTCGACTATCTCGTGCGCGGCCCGTGGCGCGACCCGGCGGGCTTCAATTTTCCGGTCTCGGTCAATTTCGACCCCGAGGCGACGCTGCCGAGCCTGATCGAGGGCGCTCAGCTCCACGTCGGCGTGCTCATCACGCTCGTGGCCGTCGCGGTCGCGGCCGTCGTTTTCGCCCGCACCATGTTCGGCTACGAGATCCGCATCGTCGGCAGCGCGCCCCGCGCGGCCCGCTTTTCGGGCTTCAGCGAGCGGCGCCTGGCCCTGGGCGTCCTGGCGCTTTCGGGCGGGCTCGCGGGCCTCGCCGGCATCATGGAGGTGTCGGGCCAGCTCGGACAGTTACAGCCCTCGATCTCGCCCGGCTACGGCTTCACGGCCATCATCGTGGCTTTCCTCGGCCGGCTTCAGCCGGTCGGCATCCTGATCGCCGGCCTCGTCCTCGCCCTCACCTATGTGGGTGGCGAGGGGGCGCAGATCGCGCTGAAACTGCCGCTCGACGTGACGACGGCGTTCCAGGGGATTCTGCTGATCTGCGTGCTCGGAGCGGATGTCGTCACGCGCTACCGCGTCCAACTCGTCGGGAGGGCCGGGCGATGAACCCCGACATGGTACCGCTCGTGCTCGTCGGCATCGTAACGGCCGCGACTCCGCTTTTCCTCGCGGCTTTAGGCGAGCTCGTGGCCGAGCGCTCGGGCGTGTTGAACCTCGGCGTCGAGGGCATGATGATCATGGGGGCATCCAGCGGTTTCGCGGCCGCCTACCTCACGAATTCCACCTTGGTCGGAGCGGTCGCGGGGATCGTGGTCGGCATGGCGATGGCCGGCATCTTCGGGCTGCTGACAGTCGTGTTCGCGGTGAGCCAGGTGGCCTCGGGTCTGGCGCTCACGATCTTCGGGCTCGGCTTGTCGGGGCTCGTGGGCAGCGGCTTCGTCGGCCTCAAACGCGACCCCGCCCCGCACCTGTCGATCCCCGGTCTCACCGACCTGCCCGTGGTAGGCCGGCTGCTGTTCGGCGAGGACTTCTTCGTCTATGGAGCGATCGCGCTCGCCGTCATGGTGGCCCATGTACTCAAGCGGACGCGGCTCGGCCTCGTCCTGCGCGCCGTCGGCGACAACCACGCCTCGGCGCATGCGCTCGGCGTTCCGGTCCGCAAGGTCCGGCTCCTGGCGGTGCTGTTCGGCGGCGGCTGCGCCGGGCTCGCGGGCGCCTATCTGTCGCTCGCCTATACGCCGTTCTGGTCGCCCGGCATGACGGCGGGGCGCGGCTGGATCGCACTTGCCCTGACGGTCTTCGCTTCCTGGAGACCGTGGCGTGCCATGGTGGGGGCCATCCTGTTCGGCGGCGCCACCGTCCTGCAGCTCGATGCCCAAGCTTTCGGCATCGGCCTGCCGGGACAGTTCATGTCGGCGATCCCCTATCTCACCACGATCCTGGTTCTAGTGCTGCTGTCGCTGCGCCGCAAGGCCGGTTCCGTGTCGCCCGCCATGCTGGGCACGGCCTTCGTGCCGGATCGCTGACCGTCCTGCCCGGTTTCACGGCGCGGCCGGCCGGCATGGCGATTGCTTGAGCAGAGCGGCGCGGCCGTGCCGCTTTGCTTCAGGGCTCGGGCCGGGATTTCAGAAACGAGAGGTTCAAGGATGCGTCAATGGATCGGTGCCGCGACGGCACTGGCAATGTCGATCGTGGTGGCGGCCCCATCCGCCCGGGCTGCCGACAAGCTGAAGGTCGGCTTCGTCTATGTCGGGCCGGTCGGCGACTTCGGCTATTCCTACCAGCATGACCAGGGTCGGCAGTTTCTGCAGAAGGAGCTCGGCGACAAGGTCGAGACCACCTTCCTCGAAAACGTGCCCGAGACCGATTCCGAGCGGGCGTTCGAACAATTGGCTCGCAGTGGCCATAAGCTGATCTTCGGCACGTCGTTCGGCTTCATGGACCCGATGCTGAAGGTGGCGAAGCGCTTTCCCAAGGTGACGTTCGAACACGCCACCGGCTACAAGCAGGCGCCAAACCTCGCGACCTATTCGGCCCGTTTCTACGAGGGTCGCTACATCATGGGCGAGATCGCAGCCAAGACGTCGAAGAACCATACCGTCGGCTATATCGCGTCCTTCCCCATCCCCGAGGTGGTGTCCGGAATCGACGCCTTCATGCTGGGCGCCCAGAAGATCGATCCGGACTTCAAGATCAAGATCGTCTGGGTGAACTCCTGGTTCGACCC
>CAXUOD010000155.1:0-2922 GCA_964252585.1 uncultured Lichenihabitans sp.
GCAGATCTCTCCTCATCGTCGCGCTTTCGTCGCCGACACGACAGCGTTGATCCTGTTCTTCACGACCACAGGAGTGATCAACGAGCGCTTTATCGCAGGACTGGCCTGGGAACAGGTCCTACACGCGCGTCTGCTGGGTGCGGCTCTTATGGTCCCGGTCGGGCGTCCTTACGGCATCTGGCGTGATTGGATCATGGATCGCGCTCGATCGAGCAGGGTGCCGCGCGTACTCTGGGACGGTTTCGCGTTGGTCAGCTTTCAAGTCCCGATCTACGCAGCCATCATTGCTGTCAGCGGTGCATCGGGCCGGGGACTCATACTAGGAGTCCTGGCAGCTGCCGTCATCATGTTGGCCCTGGGCCGCCCCTACGGTGTCTTCCTGAACTGGATCAGGATGCTGTTCGGCCTTCCACCGGGTGGCATACGACCGATGAGCCTCGACGCATCGTCTTGCGCTTCGCCTACCCGCTGAACGGATCCTTTGGCGAAGCGACATGCATTCACGATGCCTTGCACGCCTGGGAAAGGCATTTCGCATCCGACAGGCGTCGAGTCCGGACCTGTCGCACTTCATGCGCATGAAGTGAACAGTGGTGCGACATTCACCGGCAGCTTCATCGAGAAGGTCTCGACGGCGTTCCTGCTGGAGAAAATTGCCGAGCCTATGCAGGCTAGCCCGTCTACGACGTCCAGCAGGCATTCCGTGTCGAACTACCGTTTGTAGTTCAAGTGGAATAGACCACCACGCCTCTCATTTAGGTTAACCACGTGAAACGCAATCAATCCGAATGGCTCATAGGCCATGACGGGTGTAGTGATACGGTTGATGCGCTCTGACGGATCACGAGCGACTTGAGGAATGACGTGAAGCTTCTCGCGCTGCCAGGCGGTACGAGCAGCCTACGGCCGTTTCGAATGGGCAGCCGGCATGCAGATCCACCGATTCCTCCTCCTTTTCGCTCTTCTTCTCGGTACGCAGGTCCAGGCCGCCGAGCCGTCCTGGACGGGATCATGGGATACGAGGTGGCGCGACGGGGGCGCGCAGATGGAACTGCAGGAGGCTGACGGAAAGGTCACGGGACAGTATCCGGCCTATGGCGGCCGGATCGAGGGCAGTGTCGAGGGGCGGCATCTCACTGGCCGATGGACCGAAGGGGCGCGGTCCGGAGGGCTGGACTTCGTTTTGGCTCCGGACGGCCGTACGTTCATGGGCCGCTTCGACAATGGCGAATGGTGGACGGGCGGCCGGGTCGTTCCCGCCGTGGGCGATCTCGTCATCGACCAATCCGGCGCACGCGAAGCGCTTCGAACCTTCGTCCAGGCGGGCAATGCGGCTCGCGACGGCTCTCTCGACGAGATGGCCAAGGCCGCGGACGTAGTCGATTTCGGACGGGCAGGAAGCTCCATGGCCCCCGGGGAGAAGCTCGCGGCCGCGAAGAACCTTTTCGACCTCGTGGATCAGACCACGTTCCATCTTTGGGCCATCCCCGGAAAACGAGCGACCGGAGACCACCTCGATCTCACGCTGGCTCAGGCCGGCACCAATGCGACCCTGCCACTCACACTCATCAAGACCGATCAAGGATGGTTCATCGTCGACCCGTCCTCCGACATCATGGCGTCGTCACGTCATGCGCTTCTGGAACGGTCGGGTGGCCGCTTGCCGACGCCGGACAACTACAAGCGCCGCCTCAACCCGAGAGATGCGATCAGAAGCTTCATCGGCGCCTTTTCCGATTGGGACGGAGCGGGTCGCGAACAGGCCCTCGATGCGCTCGACCTGACTCGTCTGAATACAGCCGTGCGGGATTATGAAGGCGAACTCGCAGCGCAATACCTCAAGGGCGTTCTCGACCGGGTCGGCAGTTTCGTGCCGCAGGAGATCCCCGACGATCCGGCCAGGCTGGACCCTTACGTCGCGTTCAGTCATCCGGCCGGAAGCATCATCGTTGCGGCCATCGGTAACGGCGATCATCTCACCTGGAAGCTGAACGCCGACACGGTGCAAACGGCCCGCGAACTCTACATTGCCGTCGAGGACATGCCGAGCTTGTCGGGCGCTGCCATCCCGGCACCGCCGTCGGCCTATTTCAAGCTCCGCCAATGGGTGCGGGACCAGAGCCCGGCGCTTCTGACGGCCGTTGGGCTTCTCGAAGTCTGGCAGATCCTGGGATGGGCCGGGATCCTCGTCGTGTCCTTCCTGCTCGCGTTGCTGTTGAGCGCGCTGATCCTCAACGTCCTGCGTCGCCTGATCGGTGGCCGGCAGCAAACCGCGGAACGTGACTTTCGCTGGCCGCTCTGGCTGTCGATCACGTTTTCCATCTACAAGTTGCTGATTCCGGTGATCGGTCTACCGGAAACCGTCAAGCGCATCTCGGTCGGAACCACGGGCGTGCTCCTGGCGCTCGCCCTGATGTGGGGCGGCTGGCGCTTGATCGATATGATCGGCGATCTCTACTTCAAGCGATCCGAAGGATCGGTCGCGGTCCTGGACAACATCGTCGTCTCCTTGGCCTTCGGTGCATTGAAGCTCGTTCTGGTCGCTTGCGGGCTGATCTTCATCGCGATCGAACTGTCTTTGCCCTACGAGGGTGTGATTGCCGGCCTCAGCATCGGCGGTCTCGCCGTGGCTTTCGCGTCCAAGGAAACCCTGTCGAACGTGTTCGGAGCGGGTATCCTGGCGATCGATCGGCCTTTTCGCCGCGGCGACTGGATCATTGCGGGCGACACACAGGGGACCGTCGAATATGTCGGGATCCGTTCGACCCGCATCCGCACGGGAGAAGACAGTCTCATTGTCGTACCGAACGGCAAACTTTCGGACGCAACCGTCAACAACCTCGGCACGCGACGCTATTACTTCACCAAGGCCAAGCTGCCGATTTCGTACAGGACGCGGGTCGATCAGATCGACTGCTTCAT
>CAXUOD010000155.1:3022-12573 GCA_964252585.1 uncultured Lichenihabitans sp.
CGCGTTCTCTCGAACTGGTTCCAATCGACGTGACGCCAAAGCGACGCAGGGGTCTCCCAGCGCCGATGGGAACGGGCTTTCATGCTTGATGCTTATAGCGCTGAAATCAATGCGGAGTGGACGCTATGAAGGCTTTGTGCT
Source organism: uncultured Lichenihabitans sp. (assembly GCA_964252585.1). GTDB lineage: Bacteria > Pseudomonadota > Alphaproteobacteria > Rhizobiales > Beijerinckiaceae > Lichenihabitans. The sequence continues at coordinate 3,164 of CAXUOD010000155.1, forward strand.
GGCACGGCAAGAATGACATCCGTTGCGATAACGTGCCGGATCCGAAGATCGAGGACGCGCGCGACGTCATCGTCAAAGTCACGGCCTGTGCGATCTGCGGATCGGACTTGCACCTCATGGACGGCATGATGCCGTCGATGAAGAGCGGCGACATCCTCGGCCACGAGTTCATGGGCGAAGTGGTCGACGTCGGCCAGGGGTTCACCAAATTCAAGAAGGGCGACAAGATCATCGTTCCCTTCAACATCAACTGCGGCGAGTGTCGCCAGTGCCGCATGGGGAACTGGGCCTGTTGCCAGCGCTCGAACCGCAACGGCAAGATGGCGGCCGAGATGTTCGGCTATCCGATCGCCGGGCTCTTCGGCTATTCCCATCTGCTGGGCGGCTATTCGGGCGGCCAGGCCGAATACGTCCGCGTCCCCATGGCCGACGTGGCGCCCATGAAGGTCCCCGAAGGCATGACGGATGAGGAAGTCTTGTTCCTCACCGACATCTTCCCCACGGGTTACATGGGGGCCGAACATGCCGAGATCAAAGGCGGCGATATCGTCGCGATCTGGGGTGCCGGGCCGGTCGGACTGTTCGCGATCCAGTCCGCCAAGGTGATGGGGGCGGAGCGGATCATCGCGATCGAAACCGTTCCCGAGCGCATCGCCATGGCCAAACAGGCGGGTGCGACCGACATCATCGATTTTGCCAAAGAGGACGTCTACGAGCGCATCAAGGAGATCAGCAAGGGAGAAGGTGCCGACAGCGTGATCGACTGCGTCGGCATGGAAGCCAGCGGCGCACACGGCTTGCTCGGCATGGTGGACGCCGCCAAGGAGAAACTGACGACGCTCGAGCGTACGGCGGCGCTCGACCAGGCGATCCGGGCCGTGCGGCCTTGCGGTGTGGTGTCCGTCCCAGGCGTCTACGGCGGTCCTGTGACGGTCAACATGGGGCAGATCGTGCAAAAGGGCCTCACGATGCGCTCGGGTCAGACGCATGTGAAGCGCTACCTCGAGCCCCTCACGAAGCTGATCCAGGACAAGAAGGTCGACACGACCTTCTTGATCACGCACCGCAGCAACAAGCTCGAAGACGGGCCGGATCTCTACACCAAGTTCCGGGACAAGAAGGATGGTTGCGTCAAGGTGGTGTTCCACCCGAACTGATCCGCGCGCCTCGATGCTGCGGCCCGGCCCGCCTCAGGGGGTTCGGTCCGATACCGTCATGGACAGGCGCGCAAACCTTATTTGAATGCCTGCGGTGAGCTGACCGAGAGACAACGCCATGCAAGCAGATCTCCTGGATCGCCTTCTGGTCACTCTCTCGGTCCGGCTGCGGGCTTTCTCGGTTTGCCGGATCCAGCGAGGGTGGCGACTAAGCTTCGATGCATTTGAAGCCGTTACGATCCACTACGTCCTCCGCGGAACCGGAAGCCTGCGGGTCCAAGACGGGCCTTGGCACCCGTTTGCACCGCACAGCATCCTTGTCGTCCCCGCCCGCCGAGCACATGCGATGGGCGAAGCCGGCAACGCCGTCGGGGAAGCTCGCGCCGAAGACCGTTGCGTGCTGCATGGCGACGGGCTGGTCACCTTCTCGGCGGGCGACGGCAGCCCCGACACGCTCGTGGTCTGCGGTCAGATTTCGGCCAGCTACGAGGGAGCCTTGGGCCTTTTCGAACTGTTCCAGGCTCCCATGATCGAGAGCTTCCCGTCGAATAGCGCGCTGCACGCTTCCTTCGAAGCCATGATGACCGAAGTGGCGACGCCGAGCCTCGGCACGCAGGCAATGACGGAACTCTTGATGAAGCAGTGTCTCATTGTGCTGCTGCGTCGCCAATTGTTGAGCCACGACGACGCCTCGCCGATGCTGACGGCTTTGCAAGAACCGAAGCTTGCCCGCGCTGTCCTCGCCGTCCTCGAAAATCCAGCCGCCTCCTATTCGGTCGAGAGCTTGGCGACGCTGGCTCATATGAGCCGTACGGCCTTCGCGGAACGGTTCTCGACCATCTTCGGTCAAGGCCCGATGGACTTCGTCCAGCGGGTCAGGTTGCGGATCGCGGCCCGGCTCCTCACCGCCACCGACCTTCCCGTGAAGGTCATCGCAAGCAGCATCGGTTACGCGAGCCGTAGTGCGTTCAGCCGCGTCTTCGAAGCGACCTACGGGTCGGCTCCCTCCGATTTCCGCAGTTTCGGCGGGCACGACGAAGCCGAGCCCGAACGGATCGAAGGTGTGGATGCCCTCCTCGCGGCCAGGGCGACGCACGCGGCGGATGCGACCGCGGCCTTGGTGCTCGATCGTCCGCACAAGGTCTCCGCGCGTCCTGACCTGACGAACGGCACGGACCCTGGTTGAGATCGCGACGGTTCAACAGCCGCCATTTCCAGGTGGTTTGGTCCAACTCTGCCGCTGTGACCGATGGGATCGCGCGGAGCTGTTCCGTTCGTCACATCCAGGAGCATTTCATCATGATCACCGACCGACGATCGATCCTTGCTGGGCTCGCGCTGATCGCAGCCTCACCGGCCGCCCTGGCTCAAGCCCAGAAAGTCGCCCCGGCGACTCCGGTCACCGACTTCGCCGACGTCAAGGCCGCTGGCCAGTACTACATGGGCGTCCTTGGCCCGGCAGAGGCTTCCTTGACGACGTCGCAATTGGGCGTTGAGCGTACGGTCCATAAGGACGCCAACGAGTTCGCCGGTTTCGAGCTCGGCGAAGCCATCACGGTCAACAAAGTTCTGAAGGATCTCGGGACCACTGCCACGCCCGACACCAATGCGATGGCCTCCGTCGAGAAGATCAAGGCAACCGCAAAGGGCGAGGCCTTCGACCGCGCCTATATCGCGTTCCAGCTCGAAAACCACGAGTACCTGCGCGACCTTGCCGACGCCTATCTCCACAACAGCGCCGGTGCGACAGATCCGATGGAAAAGCAGGGCCGGCTGCTGGCATCCTTGATGCTGGCCGTCTTCAAGGAACATGTCGCGATCTGCAAGCGAATTACTGCCGAATTGAAGGCCTGATCGGCCGCCTTGCCCGAACGATTACCGGGATCCTCAAGGATCCTCCCCTGTCTATTTCCCCGTTGACGAGACAAGACCCATGACCCGTTCATTACTTTCGTCCGCCCTCGTGACAAATCTTATGGCGGGAGCGGCGCTCCTTAGCGCCCCGACAGCTTTCGCCCAGACTGCAGCCGCACCCGCAGCTCCCGTGATGGAGCCGGGCTTTTCGACCGTCCAGACTTTGGCGGAAACGCCGGATAGCGGCACGATGAAGCGCGCCGACAAGGATATGGGACTGGTGCTGAAGAAGCTTCAGGACCTCGGTGCAAAGCCGATCGAATCCCGCTCGGTCGATGAAGCCCGCACCCAGCCGGGCCCGCCCGACGCTGTCAAAGCGGTGCTGAAAGATGCTGGCAAGGATCCCATCGCGTTGATGGCGGCCATGAAAGTCTCCAAGAAGGACATGGCCTATCCGACGGCAGGTGGCACCCAGACCGTACGCATCTACACGCCCGAAGGCGCCGGTAGCGGTCCCATGCCGGTCATCGTCTATTACCATGGCGGCGGCTGGGTCATCGCGACGGTCGACAGCTACGAAGCATCCGCCATGGCGCTCGCCAAGAAGTCGAAAGCCATCGTGGCGAGTGTGGAATACCGGCATGCGCCCGAGAACAAGTTTCCGGCGGCACATGAGGATGCCTTCGCGGCCTACAAGTGGGTTCTCGCCAATGCCGGGCAGTTCGGCGGAGACCCGGCGCGCGTCGCCGTCGCAGGCGAGAGCGCCGGGGGCAATCTCGCGGCCAATGTCGCCATCATGGCGCGCGATGGCAACGTGCAGAAGCCGGTCCACATGCTGCTCGTCTATCCTGTTGCCGGCACCGATATGAACACGCCGTCCTACATCACGAACCAGAACGCCATGCCGCTCTCGAAGGGCGCCATGGGCTGGTTCGTCGACAAGGTTCTGGCGAAGCCCGAAGACGCCACGAGCCCGATGTTGAACCTCACCACGATGGCGGATCTCAAGGGCTTGCCTTCCGCGACCGTCATCACCGACAGCATCGATCCCCTGATGTCGGAGGGCAAGATGCTGGCCGACAAGCTCAAGGCGGCCGGTGTCGCGACCGATTACAAGAACTACGAAGGTGTGACCCACGAGTTCTTCGGCATGGCTCCGGTCGTTGCGGATGCCGAAAAGGCACAAGATGCGGCAGCGCAGGATCTGCGCACCGCTTTCACGGGCAAGGCTGTCAACTAGAAGTCAGCGGCGGTCATCGAACCAGGCCCCTGGCGAGCCGCCCGGGGTTGAAAACCGCAAGCGGCTTCGTTTGTTGGGCGCCTTGGATCAGTCCCGCTTTGAATCGCCTATCCAGAATGAGGGCAGAGGGCTTGCCATGGCGCAGGATTACGTTCGCTACAGTGCCGACGTCGAAACGATCCCCGCCGGCGAGAGCGATACGATCGAGCAAATCCTGGCCTCGATGCATCGCCTGCCGACCTCGAGACGATGCCGGTCGAGAATGCCAATACCGAGTGGCCGGAAGACGCGAGCCCGTATCGAACCGTCGCGAGCCTTCGCCTCCCAAGGCAGGACGCCTTCAGCCCGGCCCGCCGGCAGTTCGTCGACGGCCTGTCGTTCTGCGTGTCGCACAGCCTCGTGGCCCATCGCCCGCTGGGCTCGATCATGCGGGCTCGGCTGCGGGCTTATCCCGAGATGTCGCGCCTGCGCCGGTCGACCAACGGCGTTGTGCTCGCTGAACCGGTTTCGGTCGCCGAGGTTCCGGCCTAGCGTCGCCAAGCCGTTCCCGGACACTCCGGCTCGATCCATCGACGAGCGCTCGATGACCACCTGAGGGAGAGAAACCATGGCGCAGCAGGTGCCTGCAGATGCGGGACGTCGGCCCGGCGAGGAGGTCGGCGACGATGGAACACGAGAGATCCTGCCCGATCTGGCTTACCGCCGGCTCATCATGGTCAACGTCGTCTTCTACGGACGGCCCGACGCGGGAGACCGCGGTTGGGTGTTGATCGATGCCGGGGTCGTCGGCACCAAGCACTTCATCAAGAGTGCTGCGGACGCCCGGTTCGGTTCGGGCGCGCGCCCCTCGGCCATCATCCTGACCCACGGCCATTTCGATCATGTCGGAGCCCTCGAAGATCTGGCGGAAGAATGGGACGTTCCCGTCTATGCCCATACGATCGAGCATCCCTATCTGACGGGCCAAGCCGCTTATCCCGACGGCGACCCGACGGTCGGGGGTGGGCTGATGGCGAGCCTCGCTTCGCTCTATCCGACGAAACCCGTCGACGTGTCGGGGCGTCTCAGGCCACTGCCGGCCGACGGGACCGTTCCGGGCATGCCCGGCTGGATGTGGATTCATACGCCGGGCCATTCTCCGGGCCATGTTTCGCTCTGGCGCGAGGCGGACCGCACGATGATCGTCGGTGACGCGTTCGTCACGACCGCGCCGGAATCGGCCTATGCCACCGCGGTCCAGGCCGCGGAGATCCACGGGCCGCCGCGTTACTTCACCATCGACTGGGATGCGTCGCGATCTTCGGTCAAGACGCTGGCCGATCTCGATCCCGACCTCGCGATCACGGGTCATGGACGGGCCATGCAGGGGTCGGCACTCCGCGATGCCCTGCATGAATTGGCGCGCGAGTTCGACACCATGGCCGTGCCGGCGCAAGGCCGGTACGTCGCGCAACCCGCCCGGGCGGAAGACGGCACGGCCTACCGGAAGCCCTGAGCCGCCAATTCCAACGATTGAACGACGAGATCAACAGCAAAGGACGGAACGTGGCGATCAAGCTCAAAGCTCTCAAACATCAAGTCGTCGTCATCACCGGCGCATCGTCGGGCATCGGCCTCGCGACGGCCCGCATGGCGGCCGGACGTGGTGCGAAACTCGTGCTGGCGGCCCGAAGCCGGGATGCGCTGAACGCGCTGGTCGACGAGATCGGAAAGGCCGGCGGCGAGGCCTTGGCGGTCGTGGCCGACGTGGCCCAGGAGGAAGATGTCGCGCGTATCGCAAAGGCGGCTCTCGACCGGTTCGGTGGTTTCGATACCTGGATCAACAATGCCGGCGTCGGCATGTACGGGCGGCTCGAAGAGATACCGGTCTCCGAAATGCGCAAGCTCTTCGACACCAATCTCTGGGGGCTGGTCTACGGGTCTCTGGAAGCGCTGAAGCACCTCAAGACACGCGGCGGGGCGCTGATCAATCTCGGTTCGGTCGAGTCGCATCGGGCCGTGGCGCTGCAGGGCGCCTATGCGGCCTCGAAAGCCGCTATCCGGGCCTTCACGGACGAGTTCAGGGTAGGGATCGAAGCGGACGGTTCGCCGGTATCGGTTACGCTGATCAAGCCCGGCGCGATCGATACGCCGTTCCCGGTCAACGCCAAGAACTACCTCGGCAGCGAGCCGCAGCACGTCCCGCCCGTTTACGCGGCCGACACGGTGGCGGACGCGATCCTGCACAGCGCCGAGGTTCCGACCCGCGACCTCTACGTCGGCAGCGGCGGCAAGATCCAGGCCGAGATGGGCCATTTCGCGCCGGGCCTCACCGACACCGTCATGGCGAAGCTCGTGACGCCCGCGACCGAGAGCGGCCATCCGCCGTTGCGGGGTCGTGGCGAAAGCATTCTCGACCAGCCGTCCGAGAGGCTGACCGATCGCGGGAACTACCCTGGCCATGTCTCGGGCGTGAGCTTCTACACCAAGGCCGCCATGCATCCGATCGTGACCGGGGCCACGCTGGTGGGTCTGGGTCTGGCGCTCGGCGCCGCCGTTAAGGCTGCCCCGCATCGTCCCGTGAAGATCACCGGGTCGGCTGACGCCACGGTCGCCAAGGCGCTGCACATCCACCTCGAAGCCAAACGTGGCCAGGAGGAGGAGGTGGCGAGCCTGCTTCGCGAGATCCTGGCCTGCGTCGAGCGTGAACCCGCGACCGGGCCTTGGTACGGTGTGCGCTATACGCATTCCACCTTCGGGATCTTCGAAGCCTTCCCGGATGACGCCGGCCGTCAGGCTCACCTCACCGGGCAGGGGGCGAGGATCCTGATGGAACGCTCGAACGAACTTCTCGCCGCACCCGCGCGGATCGACAAGCTCGACGTGCTGGTGAGCAAGGAAGCATTCGGGATCCGCTCCAGTCTGTCGCCGGTTCAGACGGCTGCGCAATAGTCGACGCCGAAGCTCCGGAATGCTTCAGGCGCACGACAGTTGACGAAACACCGATCCTCGGCACAGTGCCGACCCGAACGCCGGTCGTCCGGCCCGCATGTCGAGGATTGCCATGGCGCTCAAAGTCGCGGTTCAGATGGACCCGATCGACCGCATCAACATCGCGGGCGATTCCACCTTCGCGCTGCTGCTCGCCGCGCAAGGCCGCGACCACACGCTCTCCTATTACACCCCCGAGACGCTGTCGCAGAAAGCCGGCAGCGTTTTCGCGCCCCTGCGGCCGCTCACGGTCCGCGACGAAGTCGGCCATCATTTCACGTTGGGAGAACCCGAGATTACGGATCTCGGCGAGGTCGACGTCGTGCTGCTGCGCCAGGATCCGCCGTTCGACCTCGCCTATATCACGAGCACGCATCTCCTCGAACGCATCCACCCGAAAACCCTGGTGGTCAACGACCCGGCCGGCGTGCGCAACGCGCCGGAGAAGCTCTTCGTTCTCGATTTTCCGGACCTGATGCCGCCGACGCTGATCTCGCGGGACCGCACCGCCATCGAGGCGTTCCGGGCCGAGCACGGCGATGTCGTCATGAAGCCGCTCTACGGCAACGGCGGTGCGGCGGTGTTCAAGGTCGCGCAGCGGGACCCGAATTTCGGCTCCCTGTTCGACCTCTTCACCGCGACGTTCCGCGAGCCCTGGGTGGTGCAGCGCTTCCTGCCCAAGGTGACGGAAGGCGACAAGCGGATCATCCTGGTCGACGGCGTGGCACTCGGCGCCGTGAACCGCGTGCCGGCCGCCGACGACATCCGCTCCAACATGGTGCGGGGCGGGGCTGCGGGCGCCACGGCGCTGACGCCGCGCGAGCAGGAGATCTGCGCCACGATCGGGCCCGAACTGAAGCGCCGCGGCCTGCTCTTCACCGGCATCGACGTCATCGACGGCCATCTGACCGAGATCAACGTCACCTCGCCCACGGGTCTGCGCGCCATCAGGCGGCTCGGCGGGCCGGATCTGGCCGAAGCCATTTGGGATGCGATCGAGGGCAAGGTCGGCAAGGGCTGATCGAGAGCGGCCCCGAGTGGTCGACCTCGCCCCGGGTCTCGGCTTCCACCCGGGCTACCTCGATCGGGCCGCGCAGGAGGCGCTGCTGGCGGAACTTCGGGCCACCCTCGATGCGGCGCCGGCCTTCGTGCCCCGGATGCCGCGGACCGGAAAGCCGTTCTCGGTCCGCATGACGAATTGCGGGCCGCTCGGCTGGGTGTCCGATGTCGCGGGATACCGCTACCAGCCCCTGCACCCGGAAACCGGCCGACCCTGGCCGCCGATCCCGGCCCTGGCGCTTCGGGCCTGGCGCGACCTCGCGGCCTACGCGCTCCCGCCCGAGGCCTGCCTGGTCAACCTCTACGACGCGGGTGCCCGGATGGGGCTGCACCAGGACCGCGACGAGGCGGATTTCGAGGCGCCGGTCGTGTCGCTGTCGCTCGGCGACACGGCGCTGTTCCGCTGGGGCGGCACCGAACGCCGCGGCCCGACCCGCTCGATCCGCTTGGCATCGGGGGATGCCATCGTGCTCGGCGGCGCCGCGCGGTTGGCCTTCCACGGCATCGACCGGGTGATCGGCGGCTCATCGACGCTGCTCGCCGACGGCGGGCGCATCAACCTGACGCTACGCCGCGTGACGGGGGCGGGCGCTGAGTGAACTCCGCGTGGGGAGGCCCATTTCAGCACCTCGGTTTGCATCAAATCTCATATATTGATCGACTACGGGTCGATCTTCCATGACGAATAGGAAGATTTCGAGTCTAATCATGATGGAGGCAGAATCATCTTACTTCCGGTGAGACCAACAAGCCGCGAAGAAAGGAAGATCCAGCGTATCAAACAAGCGATTACCTAGCACCCGCAGTGTCGGTACTGGTTGGTTGAAGGTCGATGCGCTGGCCGAGGAGAAGATCGAGCGCATGGCGCAAGCTGATACCGAAATCCGGCGACGACGGCTGACGATTGGGCAAACGGCATTGTCGGGTTGCCGCCCACGAAGACGCCGGTCAACGCGAAGTTCGATCTCGATGTGGTCGCTTGGTTCAAGGCGCAGGGTCGGGCTATCGGACCCGCATGAATGCCGTCTCCGTCGGTACATGGAGACTTACCGGGAAACTGGGTCAAAATCGGAGCCCCGCTCTCCGGTCAGCCGCAGCCAATTGCCATGTGCCAGTCCTGCCTTGGCGTT
>CAXUOD010000156.1:0-12489 GCA_964252585.1 uncultured Lichenihabitans sp.
CCGAGACGAACCGGCTCGCCCAGGAGGACACGCTTCTCGCGCCGCGCTTCTACACGACCGATTTCGAGAAGCTCGACCGCACCGACGTTTCGGGCGTGAGGGGCGAATGGGACGCGCTCATCGCCGAGTTGAAGGCGGACCCGAACCGTTCGCATTTCCGCCGCACCGACGCTTGGGACAAGGTCGACCTCCTGTCCCTTCCCGAGGGGCTGCGCAAGGAATTCGTCGACTTCCTGGTGAGTTCGCTGACCGCGGAGTTCTCGGGTTGCATCCTCTACAAGGAGATGAAGCGCCGCGGCAAGAACCCCGATATCTGCGAGCTCTTCAGCTATATGAGCCGCGACGAGGCCCGCCACGCCGGCTTCATCAACGATACGCTCAAGGACTTCAACATCGGTGTGAACCTGGGCTTCTTGACCAAGGCCAAGAAGTACACGTTCTTCCAGCCGAAGTTCATCTTCTACGCGACCTACCTCAGCGAGAAGATCGGCTATGCTCGCTACATCACGATCTTCCGACATCTGGAACAGCATCCGGAGCGGCGCTTCCATCCGATCTTCAAGTGGTTCGAGAAGTGGTGCAACGACGAGTTCCGCCACGGGGAAGCCTTCGCGATCCTGATGCGCTCAGACCCGAAGCTGCTCAGCGGAATCAACAAGCTGTGGATCCGCTTCTTTCTCGTCGCGGTCTACGCCACCATGTATGTGCGCGACCACCAGCGGCCGGAGTTCCACAAGGCCCTCGGCATCGCGCCGACCGACTACGATCACCGCGTGTTCACGATCACGTCCGAGATCACGAAGCAGGTGTTCCCGTTGACGCTCGACACCGACGATCCGCGCTTTCGCGCCGGGCTCGAGCGCATGCGGCGCATCTCGGTCCGGATCGCGGCGGCCAACCGCCAGGGCGGGGTCATGGGTTCGCTGAACAAGCTCGGCGCTCGCGCCGCGGCAGTCGCGACTTTCGTCCGGCTCTATACCCTGCCCGTCAAGGCGCATGTGCCGCCGGCGAGCAGCCATCTCGTGCCCGTCTGGTAGGAGCACCCGCATGATCGCCTATCTCTGGCCGGCGCTCTTCGCTCTCTTCGTCTGGTGGGCCTCGACGGTCGCCATCATCTATCTCGACAACCTGCCCCGCCCGACCTTCAAATGGAGCATGATCGGGGCCACCGTGGTCTTCGCCGTCGCCCTGTACGGCCTGAAGCAGTCGGCGCGCGACACCTCCACGGCCGGGGCTTATTGGGCCTTCACCTGGGGCCTCCTGGCCTGGGGCTGGCAGGAGATGAGTTTCTACATGGGGTTCGTGACGGGGTCGCGCAAAGCGCCCTGCCGCGAGGGTTGCGGCGGCTTCGCCCATTTCGTCCACGCGGTGCAAACGAGCCTCTACCACGAACTCGCCATCATCGCGGCCGCGGCTGCGGTGGTGGCGCTGACATGGGACGGCCCGAACCAGGTCGGCACCTGGACCTTCATGGTGCTGTGGTGGATGCACCAGAGCGCCAAGCTCAACGTCTTCTTCGGCGTGCGCAACCTCAACGAGGAGTTCCTGCCCGAGCACCTGGAGTTCCTGAAGAGCTTCCTGCGCAAGCGCTCCATGAACCTCCTGTTTCCGGTGTCGGTGACGGTCTCGACCGTGATCACGGTGCTGGTTGCCAAGGCGGCACTGGCGGGCGGCGCCAGTGTGGCGGAGCGCGCCGGCTACACGTTCCTGACCGTGTTGATGGCGTTGGCCATCCTCGAACACTGGTTCCTGGTGCTGCCCATGCCGGCCGGCGCCATCTGGCAACCCGGCCTCAAGTCGCGCGGCGAACGCAAGCCCTTCGAGGTCGAGATCGTGGTCGGCTTCCTCGGAGCCGGCAAGACGACTTTCCTGCAACGCAAGCTCAAAGAGGCCGATCCCGCGCTCCGCACCGTGGTGCTGGTCAACGATTTCGGGGCCCTCGGCCTCGATGGAGCCTTGCTCGAGGGTCGCGGCGCCGACGTCGTGGAACTGTCGAACGGCTGCATCTGCTGCTCGCTTCGGTCGGATCTCGCGGCCCAGCTGAAAGAGGTCGTGGCCAAGATGAAGCCCGACCGCGTGCTCATCGAGCCGTCGGGGGTCGCCGATGTCGCGTCGCTGCTGCGCGCCCTTCACACGCCCGAGATCGCGCCGCTGATCCGCGCGCGCCGGCTCTATACGGTCATCGACGCCAAGGCCTTCCTCAGCGACTTCGCCCGCATGCCCGATTACTTCGACGTACAGACCCGACTCGCCCCCGTCTTCATCTTGAACAAGACCGATCTCGTCTCGGCCGGCGAACGCGCCATGGTGATCGAGACGCTGCGGGCCCAGAACCCCGACGCCCTCGTTGTTCCGGCTCGCTACGGCGTGCCGATCGAAGGTGCGGCGGCCGACCTCGACCGCGCAGCACCCGTCGCGGCACCGGCGGCGGCGCACGAAGACGCGATGGATCGGGCGCCTGTCCGAGAAGAAGTGGCGCTCGGACTCGAGTCCTGGAGCACGCCGCTCGCGGGCGAACTCGATCTCGATACCTTGGGCGAGGCGCTGGCCCAGATGGCATCGGGCCGTTTCGGGCAGGTGCTGCGCGTGAAGGGCATCGCACCTGCCGGATCGGGTTGGGTGAAATTCGATCTTGCGGGAGGACGCCCCAGCGTGTCGGCCCACGTGCCACGCGGCGACGAGGCTCCGCGGGCTCTCGCCATCGGGCATGACCTCGACCGCGATGGATTGGCGCGCCTGCTCGAAGCCTGCAGGCCCGGAGCCGATCGCGAGATCCTGACACCGGTCACCGCGGCACCCTTGCGGACCTATGGTGCGGTCCGTGGGCTCGCGGAAGCCGCATCGCATCCGCTCGGGTGCGGCTGCACCGCCCACGCGCCCGGCATGACCTGCTCGGCGGTCGAGGCCGGAGCCGTCGCGGCCTAGTGGCGGTCAACCCAAACAGATGTTTCATTTGCCGGAACCAGGCCGCCTACCAGCAAATACCAACGGTCGAAAGCATCGACGCGTCTTCTGGAAGCGCCTCATCCTGAGCGGAGCCGGCTTGGGGATGGGCGAGAACATTCCGCCGTCGCTACCAGAGGCGGCACACCGATTCGCCCGGACGGAAGGGTAACTTCCGTTAGAGTCCGTGCACGAGCAACGCGCCATCGTCGCACGATCGAGCTTGAAGTCGCGAGGAGCCATATGGTTTGCGGATGACGGGCTCGGTGCGGACTCAAGCGGTCGAGCCCGCCAACTGGAAGCCGTACGATGGCTCATAAGCCTGCGCGGGAACCTGTGCTGGCTCCGTCGTGTAGCGCACTTACTCCCGTCCGGAGCTCTTCAAGCATGCTTTTCGCCACTCATTCGGTCCATGACCGCAAGCAGCACGCCCGAGACGACGAAAGTCAGGTGGATGCCCACGCTCCAGCCGAGCTCACGGTCGGTGAGATGCTCGATATTCATGAAGCTTTCGAGCACATGAATGGCCGAGATCGCGACGATCGAAGCCATGAGCTTGAGCTTGAGATCGGCAAAGTCGATCCGTCCCATCCACGCCGGCTGATCCTCATGGTCTCCCAAATCGAACTTCGAGACGAAGTTCTCATAGCCTGCGAACATGACCATCAGGACCAAGCCGGCCATGAGCGCCAGGTCGACAAGGCCCAGAACGCCTATGATCGCGTCGTCGCCGCTCGTCGAGCCGATGTTGAGGACGAGGTCGAACGTTTTCTGGCTGAATTTGACGAGCAGCGCGATCAACCCGGCGATCAATCCCATGTAGATTGGGGCAAGGATCCACCTCGAATTGAAGATGACCTGCTCGATGATCTTCTCGACGAGCGGCGCCGGGGCCTTCGGCGCATGAGGCGTGGTCATTGTCGGCTCCCGCACATCAAGACGCTGAAGGGCGGACACGCAATGGCGATCATGACGTCATCGATCGCCATGCCTGCTCAGCAAGTGTAGCCTCTGGATGAGCGTCGAGACGGCCATTGTCGCGTTTGCCCGAACAGCATGCTGCGAATAGCATGCCTCGAGAGGGTCGGCGATACGGCGTAGACCGACGGTACGATCTGCCCGCCATTTCTGCGATGGGGCCGCCTTGTCCAACTGGAGCCGGCATCGCCGATCAACCGCTCAGCCTCCGGGTACCACGGGAGCGCTGCAGAGGTTGTACCAATGCCCGTCGTGGTAGAAGGAACGCCCGACGACATGCATGTCGAAGATGCGCTCTTCGCTGATGCCTTCCGGCTTGCTGCAGAGCTCCGACTGCATGTGGTCGGCCGCAATGATCGGAAAGCTACAAACGACACCGTCGATCGCCACCGTGTCGTTGATGGCATCGATCACGATCTTGGCGTCGCCGGGCCCGCAATACGTACCCCCCACCAGCGGCAGCGGTTGGATCGCAAAGCACGGCCCGACCATCAGTGCCGTCATCAAGGCCGCGACGGGGGTTGCGCGCGGTTGGAGCCTCATGGTGCGGTTCCCGGCGCAGGCGTTTGGACCGACGGAGGTGTCACGCCCGTTTCGGGGGTCGGTGGGGACACCACGGCCGGGCCGACCGGGGCGCCCTGGCCGATAGGCTCGTCCGACGCTCCCTGGGGTGCCGGGTAACTCGGGATCGACACGCTGATCACTTTTGCGCCCGGGTCGTAGGCGGGTCCCTGGATCTCGATCGGCCGGGTGATGTCACGCACCGCCTGGTCCGCACCGGCCGAGACGCCACTGGGCGCCAGCTCCGGATAGTGCGAGATGACGTTATACCCTCCGAAAGGCTTCACCTGACCCATGTGGCAGGTCCCGCACTCGGCCTTGGCGGCATCCCCCGTCTGGCCGAGCTGATCGCGAGGCAGCAGCGTCGCCACCGGGTCGAGGTAGTTCTTGTTGATATCCTGGGTGGCGTATTGGCCCCAGAGCCCGACCAGCCGGTAGGGCGAACTCTGCTTCCAGTCGTAGAGGGCGCGGGAGCTGTGGCAGAGACCGCAGTTCGCGCCGAGGGCGTCCGACCAGAGCATCATCATCACGTACATGCTCTCGGTCGTCTGTTCGGACGCGACGCCGCTGCCTTTCTCACCCGGGAGCGCCGCCTGCGCTTCCATATGGGAATCGTCGTCGTTGACGAGCCAGTCCTGGTTGCCGTCCGTCGGGAAGAATTGGCGGATCGTCGGCGCATTGGTCTGCCAGGGCCGCGGCTTGCCGAGCAGGCCCGCATGTTCGGGGATGGGCTGCCGATACCAGACGCGTGGCGGAATGTTCTCGCCCCGGTGGCAGGTGGCGCAGGTCACGCCGACCGGCGCCATGTGGTTGCCCCATGTCGTGTTGATGTGCATCGTCATCTGCAACATCCGCCGCGCGACCTTGTCGGTGTAGAGCGCGTCGTCGGCATAGTTGGCGACGTTATGGCAGAAGCCACAGCCCTGCTTCGGCGCTATCCATTGGGTCATGGCCACCATTAACCGGTCGAATTCGTGTTGGCTCACGCCCTTGAGGACCTGCACGTTCTTGTAGACATCCGTCGCCAGGGGGCCGCCGGGCTCGGCGGCCGGCAGGGGCTCGGGCACGACGTTATACGGCACCACCGTTCGCGGGTTCGTCAGGGTGACCAGTTCCAGCGCCGCCGGACCGAAATCTTCCGATACGAGAGGCGGCCGATCGTATCGCGGCACCGAGACCAGCAGGGCTCCGACCAGAACTGCAACGCCGCCGAAGATGAAGGGCCCTATTCTCATTGGACACCGTCCTTGAAGGCGTTCGGCGGGAGGGGGTAATCGGGATAGGCCTGCGGATAGGAGCGCGCGATGCCGTGTTTCACGCCCCAAAGGTACCAGTTGTCGACCACGGTGCCGGTCAGCAACACGCCGATGCCGCCCGTGAGCGTCGTCAGGATCGCGAACCACCACGCCCAGCGATGCACCGATTCGTAGCTGGCGTTGAACCCCATGGTCCAGCGCCAGAAGAGGCCCGCCCGCTCGGCCGCGGTACCGCGGTCGACGATCTCTTCGGCCTCTCGCTCGCCGCCGAACTTGGAAACGGCCAGGATCGTGGCGCCGTGCATGGCGAACAGCATCGTCGAGCCGTAGAGGAACACGATCGAGAGCATGTGGAAGGGGTTATAGTACCAGTTGCCGTACAGGACCGAGATGGTGGCGGTCCAGTTGAGATGGGTGATGATGCCGAAGGGCGGTGCCTCGCTGAAGTTGCCCATGATCATCGGCCGAATATAGCCGAGGCTGAGGTAAAGGAAGATGGCCGAGGCGAAAGCATAGGACACGTGCATGCCGAGGCCGAGGGCGCGCGCCCGGCGGAAGCCGCGCAGCCACCAGAGCAGGATCGAGGAGGTCAGGAGGGCGCCGGTGAGGATCCACCACCCGCCCTCCTGCAAGGGGACGATCGGCGAGCGACCGAATTTGGCGGCCGGCGGGTCGAGCGTGAGGAAGGGCAGGAGCCGCGCGAAGGCGACCGGGTCCCAGTTCACCGAGGCCCACATGTTGAGCCCGATGATCTCGAAGGCCGAAAAGCCGAGGACCAGCGAGATCACGCCTTCCCAGCCGAGATAGAAGGGGCCCACCTGGGGGTCGCCGATGGCTCCCAGCCAGTAGCTGAAGAAGGTCCTGCCGAAGCGGCTTTCCGTCGGCCAGATCGGCGACACGCCGGGATCGAAGGGGCCACGCACCTGGACCTTGGTATAGAGCGTCTCGAAGTTGGACATGACGTCCGTCCCTCCCGGGGCCTAGAAGCCGGCCGAATTCTTGATAGGAATGCTGAGGAACCAATTGTACCAGAACGGCCATCCGCCGGTCCAAAGCGGGCCCGAGATGATGATGCAGATCGCGCTCCAGAAACCGGCACTGACGGCGAAGAACAACCCGAGCCGATGCAGCCCATAGGCACCGATCGAGTAGTAGATATAGTCACGGAAATAAGCGTTCTCATGCTCCGTCGCTTTGACGGGCTCGCCCTTCTTCTTGGGATTGACGGTCGACAGGATCAAACCGGTATGAAGGCCGAGGAACATCGTGGTCGTGAAGAAGAACGTGACGGCCAGCATATGGGCCGGGTTGTAGTGGAAGTGCAGGAACTGGTAGCCGATGTTCGACACCCAATCGAGATGGCTCGTGATCCCGTAGGGAAAGCCATGCCCCCAGGCGCCGAGGAGGATCGGCCGGATCACGACCAGCGACACATAGGCGAAAACGGCCGCGCTGAAGGCGATCGGCACGTGCCATCCGATGCCGAGTTTGCGGCAGATCTCGATCTCCCGCAGCGCCCAGGACGTGAAGGCTCCGATCGCGCAGATCGTGACGAGTTGCCAGAGGCCACCCTCGCGCAACGGCGCAAAGCCGAGCCCGTATTTCAACGACGGGGGATCGATGGAAATCTGGAAGGGTTCCCAGGTCGGCCCGATCGCGGCCGACCAGAAGATCAGCAACGTGCCTAACAGGGCGAAGAAGATCGACGTGACGCCGAAGAACCCGACGTAGAACGGGCCGACCCAGAAGTCGAACAACTGGCCACCCACCAGTGTCCCACCGGCGACACGGTATTTCCGCTCGAATGACAAGAGAGCCATGGCGATACAACTTTTAAAGAGATCGGACCGAACGGATCGCGACCTGAAGGCGCCGCGATCCGGAGGTTTGGGCTATTGCTTGGGCTGAGACGTGTTGGTCGTCGACGTCGGCACGGCCGGCGGAGCCGTCATCTTGGTGCCGATGATCGAAGGAGACGGGCCTTCGATCCAGTTGTACCGGCTCGTCGAGAGCAGGATGAAATGGATCAGCAGGGCCAGAACCAAGAGGAACGTAAAAAGTCCGATCAGGGCACGGCGCGGATCGAAAAGGAGCCAGACTTGATACATGATCCGCTCCTCAGCCAAGCATGGAAAGCAAGGGTTTCACCGCGCCGAGCATCGACACGTTGACCGGTGCGCCCCCCTGCAGCCACGGCCGCCATGCCCAGACGAGAACATGAGCCAGGATGGCGATGAGGGTGAAGACGACGAAGCTGATGAGAAAGAATTTATTGAATTCCTGAGCTTCGGGTCGGGTCAGTCCCGACAGGGATATTCGCGCCCTGTCGTATTCGGTCATAGGCTGTTCTGGCATACTTGCTTCTCCTCATATGCGAGTGGTGATGCCGCGACCGGCCGGTTGGGGCGCGACGGACGCGGCGGGTTCAGCCCATGAAGGCGAAGGGAAGGACGGCGCCGACGCGGCGGCGCACGGTGGCCATGAAGGAGGCGGAGCCGAGGGGGCCGGCCGGTGCCCGGTCGGGCATGAAGCCGAGGCGCCGCAGCAGCACGCCGCCGACGAAGAGCGGAAAGGTGAGGCCGAACAGCAGCCGGTATTCCCGATGCGTGGCGGCGCGAGTCCCGTAGTGGTTCGACGTCAAGGCGCTCATGTCACGATCTCCGCGGATTCGAGGATGGAAGGGGCGGCACGGCCGCCGGCCCGAAGCAGGTGGCGCAGTTCCACGCGGGTTTCGTCCCCGCGCCGCGCCTCGCGCTCGGCCGCGTCGCGGAGGCGCTTGGCGGCCGATATCCTGACCAGCACGGGCTCGGCTTCGACGGAGGCGTCGAGGCCCGCGCGAGCCTCTTCGGCCCAATCGAGTTCGGCTGGTCGGCCCGCCGCACCTCGGCCGGCCACCTGGCGTCCCGCCGGCGTCGGCTCGACGGCGTCCATCTGCGACGCCAGCGGGATGATGTGGAACAGCGCGTCGAAGAGCGCGTTGCACACCTCCTGCACGAGATAGGTGGCGCCGGAGTAGCCCATGGCGGGTGTGCCGGTGTGGCGTCGGATCGCGGTCCCCGGGAACGAGGCGGCGATGAACACCGACCGCCCGCCGGCTTCGGCCAGATACATGCGTTCGTTGACGGAACCGAAGACGACGAGCGGCGGCGAGGTCGTCAGCGCCGCCTTGATGGCGGCATTATCGGTCTTGGCGCCGGCCCGGCGCGGGACGGACAAGGTGCAGGGCAGGCCGAGTTCGCCTTCGAGGAAGGCCCGAATACCGCGGCTGTAGGTCTCGTTGGCCACGACCGCGAAGCTCGCGGTCGTGAAGAAGTCCTGCGTCACCGAGCGCCACAGATCCCAGAGCGGCTTGATGGTGGTGTGTTTCTCGCGGGTGATGAAGGGCTCGGGGTCGAGCCCCAGCACCTCGCCCAGGGCGCGCAGGAAGGCGGTCGTGGCGTGGAGGCCGATCGGGGCCTGGAGATAGGGCCGGTCCAGCGCTTCGCAGAGGCCGCGTCCGAACTCGCGGTAGAGGCAGATGTTGGC
Organism: uncultured Lichenihabitans sp.; assembly: GCA_964252585.1. Lineage (GTDB taxonomy): Bacteria > Pseudomonadota > Alphaproteobacteria > Rhizobiales > Beijerinckiaceae > Lichenihabitans. The sequence goes on from CAXUOD010000156.1 coordinate 9,264, forward strand.
GTCGGCCTCGGCGAGGTAGGGTACGTCGTCGAGATGCGAGCCCAGCGGAAAGCTGAGATTCACCTCGGCCCCGATGCCCTCGACGAGCCGGCGCATTTCGGCGAGGTCCGACGGCATGTTGAACATGCCGTAGCTCGGGCCGATGATGTTGACCCGGGGCTTGGAGCCTTCCGGCCGCGTGGCCGGCGGGGTTGCGCCTTTCTTGGGGCCGAACTCGCGCCAGAGCCAGGTCAGCGAGCGGTCGGCCGCCTGCCATTGGTCCTCGTCGATGGTGCGGGGCAGGAAGCGCTTGAGCTTCGTGCCCTCGGGCGTGACGCCGCCGCCGATCATCTCGGCAATGGAGCCCGTCACCACCACGGCCGGGCGCTTCGGGTCGAGCACCGCATGGGCGCGCTTCATGGCGCCTTCCGTACCGGTCTGGCCGAGGTTCTCTTCCGAGAGGCCGGTCACGACGATCGGCAGTTCGTGCGGCGGCAGGGCGTCCGAGTAGTGCAGCACCGAAGTGACGGGCAGGTTCTCGCAGCCGACCGGCCCGTCGATGACGACCTGCAGGCCCTTGATGGCGGTGAAGCAGTAGACGGCGCCCCAGTAGCCGCCGGCGCGGTCGTGATCGAGGACGAGCATCAGGCGCTCCTCCGACCGGGAACCGCCTTGACGGCGACGCGCGGCGGGGCGGGCCGACGGGCTTTCGCACCCGGCGCCTCGGGCCAGATGCCGGACGTCTGCCCCTCGCCCACGCCTTCGAAGAACGACCGCATGGCATCGAACCGCGGCTTCGAGGCGAGGGCGCCGTTGATCACCTGCGCGAGCGACCCAGGACCGGCCGGCCCCATGAGCGGTCGCGCCGAGATGAGATTGGTGAAATAGAGCGCCGGCGTCCCGGCCGCCTTGGCGTGCTGCACCACCGGCGTCGTGCCGATGGCGAGATCCGGCTTGAACTCCTTGAAGGCCGCGAGGTCGTGTTCGAGCGAGGCGCGGTATCGCACCAGCACGCCGCGCGCCTCCAGCCAGTCGCGGTCGGCCTCGGAGGCCGCGGTGCGCGGGCAGGCCGTGCCGACATAGCGCAGATCGGCCCCGCACTCGACGAGCAGCCGCCCGACGAGGAGTTCCGAACCCTCGTAGCCCGAGAGCGTGATGCGGCCGGTGATACGGGATCCGGCGACCGCGCCGCGAATGGCGGGCAGTACCGCGTCTCGCGCCCTGGCGATGTCGGCCGAACCCACACCGCAAGCCTCGCCGATGGCGCCGAGCCAGGCCGCCGTGCCGTCGTGGCCCACCGGGGCCGAGCCGACGATGCTGCGGCCTGCCGCTTCGAATTCGCGCGTCGCGGCCGTGTAGAAGGGATGCAGGGCCGCCACCACGGCACAATCGAGCGCCTGATAGAGCTCTCGCCACTCGCGGGTCGGCACCGGCGGGCCGGCCGCAAGGCCGAGCGGCTCCAGCATGGGGCCGATCACGACAGGGTCCGCGGGGAAGATCTCGCCGAGCAGCGTCACGGTGGGCCGGCCGGTCCGCGGGCCGCGCGGCGCCGCCACGGGTCCGGCCTCGGCCTCGCGCCGTGCATAGGCCAGCATGGCGCCGCTGAGCACGTCCTTGGCTTCCGCGTGGGTCGGCACGCCGAAGCCCGGCACGTCGATGCCGATGATGCGGACGCCGTTGATCTCCTGCGGGAGCAGACGCAGCGGTACGCCGGAGGCCGTCGGCACGCAGAGGTTGGTGACCACGATGGTGTCGTAGAGGGCCGGGTCGGCGAGGTTGAAGACGGCTTCGCGGATGTCCTCGAACAGCTTGCCCGTGACCAGCGTCTCGGAGTTGAACGGAACGTAGCCGACCGAGCGGCGGGCGCCGTAGAAGTGCGACGTGAAGGTGAGGCCGTAGACGCAGCAGGCCGAGCCCGACAGGATCGTGGCGGTGCGCCGCATCCGCAGGCCCACGCGCAAGCTGCCGAAGGCCGGGCACATGCTCTGCGGCTGGTCGTGCGGTCCCAGCGGATAATCGGCCGCGAGCCGGTCGATGACGGCGCTCGACCCCGCCTTCGCGGCGGCGCGGCGCATCTCGTCGCGGCCGGCATGGCACGAGGAGCTCTCCGCCGCCGGCGCCGTTCCGATGTCCTGGACGAAGCCATCGTGGCTGTCGCGCAGCTGCTCGTGCCGCGGCGTCGCGTCGGGGTCGGCAAACTCGCTGGTGATGCGGTCCGTCATCGGGGCGCCTCAGGCGGCGTCGTAGATGATTTCGAGCGACGGGCGCTCGATGTGCGTGACCCCGCGCATGTCCGCCATGGTGGCGGGTTCGAGCTTGACGTCGCGGCCGACGCTGTCGCCCGAGAAGAGCCCGAGCAACGCGTCCTGGCTCAGCGCCTTCGGCTGCACGGGCGGAGCCGCCCCCACGGCATCCGCCAGGTCTTCGAAGAGCGGCGCCCAGCGCCCGCCGGGACGGCCGATGATCTCGTAATTGGCGCTCTTCTTCCGGATATCCTCGTCGGACGGGATCGCGGCCAGGATCGGAATGCCGGCCGCGGCCGCGAAGGCCTGCGCCTCGCCGGTGCCGTCGTCCTTGTTGATGACGAGGCCCGCCACCCCGACATTGCCACCGAGCTTGCGGAAATATTCGACCGCCGAGCAGACGTTGTTGGCGACGTAGAGGGACTGCAGGTCGTTCGACCCGACCACGATGACCTTCTGGCACATGTCGCGCGCGATCGGCAGGCCGAAGCCGCCGCAGACGACGTCGCCCAAGAAGTCGAGCAGGACGTAGTCGAAGCCCCACTCGTGGAAGCCCAGCTTTTCCAGCAGCTCGAAGCCGTGGATGATGCCCCGGCCGCCGCAGCCGCGGCCGACCTCGGGACCGCCGAGCTCCATGGCGTAGACGCCGTCGCGCTTGAAGCAGACGTCGGAGATGGTGATCTCGGCACCCGCCGCCTTCATCTTGGCGGAGGTCTCGATGATCGTCGGGCAGGCTTTGCCGCCGAACAGCAGCGAGGTCGTGTCGCTTTTCGGGTCGCAGCCGATGAGCAGGACCTTCTTGCCCTGCTGCGCCATCATGTAGGAGAGGTTGGCGAGCGTGAAGCTCTTGCCGATGCCGCCCTTGCCGTAGATCGCGATGATCTGCGTTTCCTTGGTGGCGGGCGCCGTCGAGACGGCGTCGGGCTCGATCGCGGCTTCCGCGCGAAGACGGTCGAACTGGCGAGGCGACTCCGTGCTGAGGTCGTTCATCGCATGTCTCTCCA
>CAXUOD010000157.1:0-7555 GCA_964252585.1 uncultured Lichenihabitans sp.
TCACCACCAGCATGTCGACCGACTTGGCGAAGAACATGCCGAGGTGGAAGAAGGTCACCGGGAAGGGCCCGGGGCCGTCGGCGAAGAGAGCTTCGTCCGTGTTGAACGTGACCTTGCCCCATTCCTCGTAAGTGAGCTTGTTGACGATCTCGGGGGCCGGTTTCATCGGGGCCTGGTAGGGCAGCCCCGCGAGGTCCCGCGCCTGCTGCTTCAGGATGTCGAACGAGAAGGGTTCCGGATTCCCGAGCTTCAGAGCCGCCTGCTGCACGGCCGTGTCCGCCAGGGCCGGCGAGACGCCCTCGCCGAGGATCCCCAGAGCCGAAGCGGTCGCGACCGCCTTCAAGAGCGAACGGCGGTCGAGGTCGATCATGGGAAGGCCCGGCTCCAGCAAGTTTCTTGTTTAATGGAATGGAATGGGTCAGCCCTTCAGGGGCTCCACCTTGATGGCGGCCCGCATGAAATAATACAGAGCAATGAACCCCGAGAGGCCGAACGCGATCTCGACCGTGCGGGCGATGGCGGGTGCCAGCCCGAACAGGCCGCCGAGCGCCCATCCCGCCGCCCAGGACATGCCGACGAGTTCCGTGCCGACCAGAATGCAGACCGACACGATGGTCGTGACATTGCCCCAGTGGATCGATGACGGTTGCGTCAAGACTTCCCTCAGCTTGGGTCGCGGATCGGAGCCCGGACCTATAGCACCCGAGGGCGGCGCGCAAGGCGCGGTGTGGACGCGAAGGCTGGGGATTCGATTCGTGGTTGCCGGCCCGATCGGCGCGGTTGAGCAGGCCGCGACGCCGCCCTATGGTCGGCCGCAGTTATGGTTTCGACCCGCGGACCCGGCTGGCCCATGGAACACCCGTCCCACGTGATCGCCGCGGACGACACGGCTGCGGGCCTGCCCGACAGGCCGCCGCATGTGCGGGTCATCGCGATGCCGGCCGACACCAATCCGGCGGGCGACATCTTCGGCGGATGGCTGATGGCCCAGATGGATCTCGCGGCGGGAAATGCGGCGGCGCGCCGGGCCAGAGGGCGCTGTGCCACCGTGGCGGTCGACAAGATGACGTTTCACCGGCCCGTCCTGGTCGGCGACGAGGTAAGCTTCTACGCCACGATCGAGAAGGTGGGCCGGACCTCGATGGTCATCAAGGTCGAGGCCTGGCGGCGCTCGCGCGACGCCGACGAGAGCGGCCTCGTGACGGAGGCCACATTCACCTTCGTGGCGATCGGCGAAAGCCGCCGCCCGCGCGAGATCCCGCCTGCCGCTTAGACGGCTTCGTTCGGAGCCGCCCCGTTCCGGCGCGGCTTGGCCGGGACCGTCATCGCCAGCGGAAACTCCGCCCCCAGGCCGTCACGGGCTGCTCGACATAGCGCGTGATCGCCCATCCGAGCCCGACGGTGACGATGGCGGCAGCGACTGTGACGAGACGCTGCGCGCCGGTGGAGAAATCCGGCTCGCCGCCCAGCAGGAGGCCGTGCAGCAGACCCAGAACCGCCAGATGGATCAGGTAGACCCCATACGAGATGTCGCCGAAGAAGCGCAGGATCGGCGACTTCATTCGCTCGGCTTCGGGCGCTCCCTTGACCAGGGTCAGGATGAACAGCGCCGCCGCAAGGGCGATAAGCGTCGGCTGGAGCACCTGGAACCATGGGCCGACCGAACCGCCATCGAGCCGTTGCGCGGCGGCCGCGACGAACAGGAGTGCGACGGGTGCGCAGCGGACCTGCAGGCTCCAGCGCGTCCAGTCGATGCCGTTCCGCGCGACGAGCACCGCGAGAAGAAGCCCGATGCAGAGGACGTCCGCACTGGAGGGGAGCAGGGCCAGCGGCGCGGTGCCGATCAGACCGGAGAAGACCCCGACGGCGCGTACCCCGAAGCCGGCCACGCTGAAGGCGATCAGCAGCGGAACCCAGGCGCGGCGCGGCGCCAGCAGGAACAGGAACGGCACCAGGATGTAGAACTGTTCCTCGAGCGCCAGCGTCCAGGTCGGTGCCAGCCAATGCAGCCCCGTGCCGTCGCGCACGACCATGAACAGGTTTTGCGCGAAGACGAAATAGGACCAATCCGGCAAGCGCCCCCCGCTCGACGCCATGGCCCAGCTGCCGTTCCCGAAGCCTCCGCCGAGGGCCAGAATGGCGGCCGTCGACAGGAAGTAGATCGGAAAGGTGCGGCACATTCGGCGAATGTAGAACACGGCGAGGAAGTTGCCGGCCTCGTGCCTTTCGACGATGAGGCGGCCGACGAGGAAGCCGCTCAGGACGAAGAAGACGATCACGGCCACCCAGCCGACCGACAATATGCCGATGCCGTGCGGCACCTCGACGACGTAGTGCGAGAACACGACGAACAGCGTCATCAGCCCGCGCAGCCCGTCGAGCGCCGGGATGCGAGCGGGAGCGGTCGCGATCAGCGCCGTGTCGCGCCGCCGGGGTGAAGCCTTCATGGCTGAGGAGGCGAAAGTCATGGTTCCTGGGCTTCCCGGCACTTCCGGCGCAGTCGCGCGCCAGCCAGCCTGCCTGTCGCTTCCTGCCATCCCGTTAAGCGCTGTCGGCTGTCCCTCGCCCCGCCGAGGCCCGTCTGCACGCCGCGCTCCGCAGAACAAAGGAGAAGAGCAGGCGCCTCATCGGAGCAGAATGCAGCACTGTCGCCCAACTGATCGGCATAAGACTGCCTCAGTTGGTCATATCTGCTGTTTTGCTGATCAATCATTGTATTTGGCGTGTATTGTCAAGCTCGCCGAGGCTTTCAGCCCATAGCCTGACCCAGGACGGCCGGAACGCGGCCGGGCCCGACAGGCGAACCACCATGGATCAGGTTCTCGACAGACCCCGGGTCGAAGCGGCGAGAGGCAAGCTCGGGCATCATGCCTTGGCGCCGCTCGACGCCGCGGAGCTCCGCGACGTCGTCGCCATCGTGCGGCGCGACCCGGATTTCGCCTCCGGCATCTTCTTCGAGACCATCGAGCTTCTCGAGCCCTCGCCCGAGGCGTTGCAGGAGGGCACGGCCTCCCGCGAGGCTCGCGCCAACCTGTTCCGCGATACGGAAGACGGAGTGTGGCGCGTGACCGTTTCGATCGCGCGGGGGCGTGTTCTGACCCGGACCTTCGTGGCCGGTGCGCGACCGATGATCCAGCTCGAACAGTTCGCGGTGATCGAGGACCTGACGCGTGCCGACCCACGCTTCGTCGCGGCCTGCGCGACCCGCGGCATCACCGACATGAGCCTTGTCTGCGTCGATCCCTGGTCGGCCGGCAGCACGAACCTGCCGGACGAGGAAGGCCTGCACATCGCCCATACGTTCTGCTGGCTCCGGACGCGCGACAACGACAACCTCTACGCCCATCCGATCGAGGGCCTGAATGCGGTGGTCGACCTCAAGGCCAAGACGGTGCTGCGGGTCGACGACCACGGCGTGCTGCCGGTCCCCATGGCCGAGAGCAACTACGAACGACAGTTCTTCACGACGTTCCGGCCGAAGCTGAAGCCGCTCGACATCGTGCAGCCCGAAGGCCCGAGCTTCGTGCTCGACGGGCATTCGATCGCCTGGGATCGCTGGAGCCTCGTGGTCGGCTTCAACGCCCGCGAAGCCATCACGCTTCACGACATCCGCTTCGACGGCCGGCCGCTGTTCCGCCGGGCATCGCTGGTCGAGATGGTGGTCCCCTACGGTTCGCCGAAGGGCGCGCATCACCGCAAGAACGTCTTCGACATCGGCGAATACGGGCTCGGCAAGCTCGCCAACTCGCTGACGCTCGGCTGCGATTGCCTGGGCCACATCGCCTATCTCGACGCCGACCTCAACACCATGACGGGCGAAGCGTTCAGGATCGAGAAAGCCATCTGCATCCACGAGGAGGATGACGGCCTCCTCTGGAAACATTGGGATTTCCGCACGGATCGCACGGAGGTGCGGCGCGGCCGCAAGCTCGTGATCTCCTGCGTGTGCACGGTCGGCAACTACGAATACGCCTCCTACTGGATGTTCAAGCAGGATGGCGAGATCGCGTTCGAGATGAAGGCGACCGGCATCGTCAACACGGTGGGTTGCCGACCCGGAAGCCCCTCCAGATACGGCGTCGAAGTCTCGCCCGGCGTCGAGGGGCAGATCCATCAGCATGCCTTCTGCGCCCGCCTCGAGCCCGCCCTCGACGGGAACACGAATTCCGTCGTCGAATGCGACACGCTGGTCGAAGAGGACGAACTGAACCCTCACGGCAACGGGTTCTACGTGGCGGAGACGACGCTGGAACGGGAAGCGGGGCGCAAGGCCGATTACGAGACGCAACGCTACTGGCGGATCGTCAACCCGAACAGGCTCAACGGGCTCGGCCGGCCGGTCGGCTACAAGCTCGCGCCCTCCAATGTCATAAAGCCGTTCCTGAGGCCGGACTCACCCTCCGGTCGCCGCAGCGCCTTCACCGAAAACCACCTCTGGGTCACGGCCTACGACCCCGAGGAGCGCTATCCGGGCGGCGACTTCATGAACCGCTCGACCGGCGCCGGCGGCCTCCCCGACATGGTGGCCAAAGGCCGCGCGATCGCGGACCGCCGCATCGTGCTCTGGCACGTCTTCGGCCTGCATCACAATCCGCGGCCGGAGGACTTCCCCGTGCAGCCCTGCATCAGCACGGGCTTCAGGCTGATGCCTTCGGGCTTCTTCGACCGTAACCCGGCCATCGACCTGCCGCCGGACATCAATGCGGCGAGCCGTCTTCACGGCACGCCAGCCTGCCCTTCCTGCCATCCCGCCTGACCGCGGACACGACAGAGGATCCGTATCCTATGAGTTCGATCGATACCCTTCCGTTCGACGGGGCCGTCCCCGACACCCGCATCAAGCTCAGGGCAGGGTCGCTGACGCCGCTCGAAAGCTTGAGCCAGTCCATCGCCAACATCGCCCCGACGCTCACGCCGGCCCTCAACATCTCGGTGGTGGCCGGCCTCGCCGGGACGAGTTCATGGTTGGCCTATCTCGTCTCGACCATCGCGATGCTGTTCGTCGGTGCCAATATCAACGCTCTGGCGCGGCGGCATACGCTGTCGGGATCGTTCTTCATCTATATCGGCCGGACCCTTGGCCCCTTCGCCGGCGTGATGGCGGGCTGGTCCATGATCGCGGCCTACCTGCTCACGGCCGTGGCCGTGATCGTCAGCATCGGCATCTTCCTCGGCAACGTGCTGACGGGGCTCGGGCTCGCCGATGCGACACCACCGGCCTGGCTGATGGCCGTCATCCTCAGCGTCATCGTGGCCGGGGCGGCCTACCGCGACATCAAGTTCTCGTCGCGGATGGGGCTCATGATGGAGGGCATCTCGATCGCCATCATCATCGCCATCATCGCGGTCGTGACGGTGCGGCATGGGACGATCATCGATCCGATCCAGCTTTCGCCCTCGCATCTCAGTCTCAGCGGCGTGACGTCGGCGTTGACCTTCGGGGTGTTCAGCTTCGTCGGTTTCGAAAGCTCGGCGACCCTCGCCAAGGAGACGGCCGACCCGGGCCGCAACGTGCCGCGCGCCATTATCCTCAGCGCCGCCCTCGCGGGCACGTTCTTCATCGTCGTCACTTACTTCATGGTGCTCGGCATGGACGGCAATGCCGATGCCATCGGCAAGTCGAGCTCGCCCTTCGCGGATCTCACCACCCATGCAGGAATGCCCTGGGCCGCCACGATCGTCTACGCCGGCGCCATCATCTCGAGCTTCGCCTGCGCCCTGGCGTCGATCAATGCCGGGTCTCGGCTCATCTATTCCATGGGCCGGTTCCGCTTCTTCGGCTCCTCGATCGGCGCCGTGCACGGCGCACACCAGACCCCGCACCGCGCCGTCATCCTGGCGGCGGCCCTCTCGATGCTGATCGCCCTGGCGATCCTCGAACTGGTGCATCTGAGCCCGCTCGACGCTTTCGGCGACGCCGGCACGGTCGCGACCTTCGGCTTCCTGGTCGTCTACCTGCTGGTCTGCATCGTGGCCCCCATGGATCTCTACAGGCACGGTGAACTCAAGGCCAAGAACATCGTCTACAGCGTGATCGGCGTCGCGCTCATGCTGTTCGTCATCTGGGGCAGCGTCTATCCTGTACCGGACTATCCCTTGAACCTGTTGCCCTACATCTTCGTCGTCTACATGCTAGTGGGCGTGGCCTGGTTCCTGTTCTTGAAAAAGACGGCGCCGCAGGAGTTGCTCAACATCGAGCACGACCTCGAAGGCTGATCGGATGGCAGCCGGGAGTCACGATGACGCCCGGCGGTCCACCATGCTGGATCGGTCGAGCACAGCCGCGCGGTAGCGCGAGGGGCCGAGGCCGACCTGGCGCTTGAAGCTTCGCGAGAACGCGCTGAGTTCGCTGTAGCCGATCTCGAGCGCGATGTCGGTGATCGACGACGTGGTTTGCTCCAGCAGCCGCTTGGCCGCACTGCAACGTGCGGCATCTCTAATTTCGGCGTAGGTCAGGCCAAGGTCGGCGAGTTCGCGCTGAAAGCTGCGGGGGCTGCGCCCGAACGCCCGTGCGGCGTGTCGAATCCCGGAGGCCCCTGCCGGCGTGGACCTCAGCCAGTCCTCGATCCGGGTCGCGAAGCCCAACGGTGTCTCGGGAAGCGGGGCGAGTTTGATGGCCGCCATGGTCCGCTCTCCTGCCGATGCCGCGTCATCCCGCATCTGGTCACGGCCTGCAAAATCCGGACCATCGGCAGTGCTCAAGGCTTCGTCTGGGTCCGCGAGGCGACATCGATGCGAGGAAGCCTGGCACGGCTCGATGCTGACTCTCGATCGCCCCAGGATAGCAAAGACCCGAGAGACATCGGCGCAGCAGTCCGCATCGCGCGTTGACGATATCTACACGAAATAGAAAGATCATCGCTAAAAGCGAAGCTGATTCGATGGGATGCTCTCAACGAATGGCGAGTTCTGCAACCCAGCGTTCCTCGACGCCCGTCGGAACCGCCGCCATGGTGGCATTCCTGGCCGCCGTGATCGTCCTGGGCTTGGGCGGTTGGCAGCTCGTCCGCACACGCGAGGCGATCCTGCGGGATGCCGAAAAGAACACCAGCACGCTTGCGCGAGTCCTCGCGCAACATGCCGGGCGGACCGTCGAAACCGTCGACCTCGATCTTCGTGATGCCGTTGCGCAGGCGGAGAATGGCCGAAGCCCGGCAGAGCTCATCGCCTACCTGCATAGCCGAAGTCCCTTGGATCAGGTCTTCAACCTGATCATCACTGATGCAAGCGGCCGTTGGATCGCCGATACGGTCCCGCCGCATGCTCCCATGAGCAGCGACGACCGCGACTATTTCGCGTGGCACCGCGATCACGCCGATCGCGGCCCGCATATCGGCGAGACCGTGGTCGGAAAGACGAGCGGTCGCGTCACGATCCCGCTTTCGAGGCGGATCACCAAAGCCGACGCGTCCTTCGGCGGCTTGGCGGTCGGCACGCTGAACCCGGATTTCTTTCGCGCCTTCTATCAAAAGGTCGAGTTGGGCTCACACGACACGATCGCCCTGACGTTGGATGACGGGCGCAAGCTCGTCCAAGTTCCTCCTTCTCCGGACAT
>CAXUOD010000157.1:7655-12359 GCA_964252585.1 uncultured Lichenihabitans sp.
ACATGCCGACAAGTATCCGCTGGCGGTCTCTGTCGCGATCGCGGTCGACGACGTCTTGGCGGACTGGAGGCGGGAAGCCGTTGTCGAAGCGGGGTTCGTCGGGGCGGCCGGGCTGTTGCTGATCGCCTTGGGCGTCGTCAGCGAATTGCGGAGCCGGCAAATCAGATCGTTCGAGCGCATCTCCCAAGAGTCCGATCGCAAATATCGGATCCTAGCCGAGAACGCCAGCGATCTGGTCACGTTGAAGCCGGGGTTTTTCGACCACAGGTCTTACGTGTCGCCCTCTGCCCGAGCGATGGTCGGATGGGCGCCCGAGGAACTCAGGGTGCTGCCGATCGAGGAGTTCATCCATCCCGAGGATCTCGACCGGGTCGCCGCCGATTTCGGCTCGCTTTCCCCGCAGCGCCCGCGTGTCACGAGCCTGCACAGGGTGCGACACAAGAGGGGTCATTATATCTGGCTCGACTCCGTGTTTCTGTTGACCGAGACCGGTGATGTCGTCGCGGCGGGGCGGGATGTCACGGACCGCCGCGCGGTGGAGCAGTCGCTGGCCGACAGCGAGGCACGCTACCGGCTCCTGGCCGATCATTCGAGCGACCTGATCACCTTGAAGCCCACGTTCGATGGCGTCCGGGCCTATGTCTCCCCGTCGTCGCATTCGGTCGTGGGCTACGATCCCGATGAGTTCGCTGCCATACCGGCATCCGATCTGATCCATCCCGAGGATCGCGAGCGGGTCGCGGCCCTATTTGCCTCATTGAGCGCGCAGACGCCGTGTCGGACCAGCGTGCATCGCCTTCGTCATAAGGCGGGACACTGGATCTGGCTCGATGCGGATTTCAGCCTGACCAACGCCGGCCACCGCAATCAGAACGTCATCGTCCGGGCTCGCGACATCAGCGCGCGGCACGAAGCCGAACAGGCCCTCGCGGCCAGCGAAGCCCGCTGGGGCTTCGCGTTGGAGAGTTCGGCGCAGGGTGTCTGGGACAACGATTTCGAGCACGGTCAGATCTTCTATTCGGCGGCCTGGAAGGCGCTGCTCGGCTACCGGAACGACGAGCTCGAGACGAGTCCCATGCTTTGGCTCGACCTCATGCATCCCGACGACCGCGAGGCGGCTTTAGCGGCCAACCTCCGCCATCTCGAAGGCTGCACGGACGCGTTCGATCACGAGTTCCGCATGCGCCACAAAGACGGCCACTGGGTCTGGATCCATGATCGCGGCAAGGTGATCGGACGCGACGGGAACGGCCAGCCGCTGCGCATGATCGGCATCCACACCGATATCTCGGCCAAGAAGAAATCGGAACAGGAACTGCTCGTCGCCAAGGAGCGTGCGGAAGCGGGGATGAGAGCAAAAACCGAATTCGTGGCCAACATGAGCCACGAATTGCGGACGCCCCTGACCGGCATTCTCGGCGTTCATGACCTCCTGGGCAACGACCCATCGCTGAGCGAGGGCCAAAGACGTCTGGTCGGCCTTGCGAGCGAAGCCGGGCGTTCGCTCCTCGCCATCGTCAACGACGTTCTCGATTTCAGCAAGGTCGACGCCGGGCAGGTGCAGATCGAACAGGTCGCCTTCGACCTCGACGCCGTCATCGCGAGTTGCCGCGATCTCGCGCGAGGAGGGCTACACGGCAAGCCGGTGCGGATCGTTTCAGAGTCCGATCCCGCCGTCCTCGGTCATTACCGGGGCGATCCGACGCGGATCCGGCAGGTCCTCCTCAATCTGCTGACGAACGCCGTAAAGTTCACGCCGCGCGGCGACATCACGATCCGGGCCGTGTTCTCGGACAGCAGTGGGACGCTGCGAATCGACGTGACCGACAGCGGCATCGGCATTGCAACCGACCAGATCGGGTTGCTTTTCGAGCGCTTCACCCAAGCCGACGCGACGATGACGCGGCGATACGGCGGCACCGGCCTGGGCCTTGCGATCAGCAAACGCCTCGTCGAGCTCATGGGCGGTCTCATCGGCGTCGACGCTCCCGAGACGGGAGGGTCGAACTTCTGGTTCGAGCTGCCGCTGGCCCGGCACGAAGGCTCCCTCGCCGCGCTCGCCCCAGGTCCGATGGCCAGCAGAACGTCGGGCCGGAGGCTTCTGCTGGCCGAGGACAATTCCGTCAACGCGGAGATCATCGCCGCGATGCTCGAAACCCAGGGCCACGCCGTGGCGGTCGTTCCCGATGGGGCTCGGGCGGAAGAGGCTGCCCGCCAGCAAGCCGGCTTCGACCTGATCCTGATGGACCTGCAGATGCCGGTGATGGATGGTCTTAGCGCCACACGTGCCATCCGCCATCATGAAACCGAGGCCGGCCGCGCGCGAACGCCGATCATCGGCTTGACGGCCAACGCCATGGTGGAAGATGCGGAGCGATGTCTTGCGGCGGGTATGGATGCCCATGTGGCCAAGCCCGTGGAATGGGCGAGCCTTTTCGCAACCCTGGACCGGCTGCTGGGGTCAAAGGATCGGCCGCCGACCTACGCGGGCAACGTCACCCGGTTTGCGGGTGTCCTCGAAACGCGTAAGCTCGAGGAGCTAGCCGGCCTGCTCGGTCGCAACCGCCTGGTCGGAATGCTCACGAAGTTCGTCGAGGAACTGCCATCGCGGCTGGCGCTGGCCGAATCGGGAGGACCGCAAACGCTGTCGGATCAGATGCACATGCTTGTGTCGATATCCGGTGAGCTCGGGTTCCGCGAATTGAGCGCACTCTGCGCCGAGATCGTTCAAGAGGCGCGCAGGGGTGCCGGTCTCGACCGCCTCGCGGACCTCAGGAGCGCCGGCGAGCGCGCCATCGAAGCCGCGTCGCGGTCCGGTTTCGCCAAGGTCGCCTGACGGTCAGCTTCGCCCATAAGGCTCTCATCATGGATCGAACCGAAATTTCCGATCTTTACCGCAGCTACATCGGCTGCCTCAATGAGCAGGACTGGCCGAATCTCGACAGATTCGTCGACGACCACGTGACCTACAATGGCAAGTGGATCGGCATATCGGGTTACCGCGATATGTTGGTGCGGGATTACGAGGAGATCCCCGATCTTCATTTCGATATCCGATTGCTGGTCTGCGACCCACCGCACATCGCCAGCCGGCTGAACTTCGACTGCACGCCGAAAGGAAGCTTTCTCGGACTCCCGGTGAACGGCAAACGAGTCTCTTTCGCGGAGAATGTAGTCTACACCTTGCAGGGTGGGAGGATTCGGCAGGTGTGGTCGGTGATCGATAAAGCAGCGATAGAGGCTCAGCTTTAGCGCCGGTCTCGTCCGCTCGCACCGGGACACCCTTCTTCCCCTCGTAGGTCCATTGCGTCGTGCCCGCCGCCTCGAACTCCGGCGCGCTCACGGCGTCGGCCTTCAGCAGCATCGTGTCCCGGATCTCGATCGCGAGGATGAGCCCCCGGTAGTCAATGCCCTTGCCGCCGAACATGCGTTTGATCGCCACCGGGCCGAGCCTCGAAAACATCTCCTCGATATCCGTGTTGTCCATCTTCGGCGCCTGCGCATGGGGACCACCGGCAGAATGCCGGATTGTTGCGACGGGTTGCGAACGGATTGCGCGGCTGCAGAAAGGGGTGGGCAGCACGAGAGACAGGATCCCTCACGGCCGCTTGACGCCCCTTCCGCGTTTCGGCACTCTCACTTTGTCCGAGGGGCGTCCCATTCCGGGGCTGAGATGGCATCGAGCCGAACCCTTTGAACCTGATCCGGGTCATGCCGGCGAAGGGACGGGATCGGCCGCGCTCCATGCCCGGCCATGCCACACCCCTATCGCGCCCGGATCTCCACATGAAGGAGGAGATCCATGTCGCTTCAATCATCCGAACCCAGGCTCCAGCCCGCGCCCGACAGCGTCACCACGGGGCCGATCGGGGGGTCTCGCAAAATTTATGCGGTGCCCGCGTCGCATCCCGGGCTGCGCGTGCCGTTCCGCGAGATCACCTTGTCGGATCCTAAGGAGCCGCCCGTGCGGGTCTACGATCCGTCCGGCCCCTACACCGACGCCGATGCGCGCATCGATCTGCGCCAGGGCCTGCCGGCCGTCCGCGAGGGCTGGATCGCGGGTCGGGGTTTCGATGCCGTCGCGGGTCGCGCTCTTCGCCCCGAGGACAACGGCAACCTCCCCGAGGACCGGATCGTGGAGGCCTGTCCGGCGCACCGCATGCTTCGGGCCGGACGCCCAGGCCAGATGGTGACGCAATACGAGTTCGCCCGCGCCGGGATCGTGACGGAAGAGATGGCCTATGTGGCGCATCGCGAGAACCTCGGCCGCGAGTCAGCCCATGGGGAAGCCAGGGCGCGCCTCGACGATGGCGACAGTTTCGGGGCCGCGCTCCCGGACCTCGTCACCCCGGAGTTCGTGCGGAGCGAGATCGCGCTCGGCCGCGCCATCATCCCGTCCAACATCAACCACCCCGAGCTGGAGCCCATGGCGATCGGGCGCAACTTCCTGGTCAAGGTCAATGCCAACATCGGCAATTCGGCCGTGACGTCGGGAGCGGCCGAAGAGGTCGAGAAGCTCGTATGGGCGATCCGCTGGGGCGCCGACACGGTCATGGATCTGTCGACCGGCCGCAACATCCACAATATCCGCTCCTGGATCATCCGCAACGCACCGGTGCCGATCGGCACGGTGCCGATCTACCAGGCCTTGGAGAAGGTCGGCGGCGACCCGGTCAAGCTCGATTGGGAGGTGTTCAAGGACAC
>CAXUOD010000158.1:0-12301 GCA_964252585.1 uncultured Lichenihabitans sp.
GCCGGTTGGAACTGACGGTTTATCGGCCTCTTGTCCGAACCCCGCCAACCGACACACGACCACAGGCACGTGCGAAATTGGGCAAGGCAGAGATAGGGAAAAAGCGAGGGATGCACAAGCTTTTTCTCGAAGTTTTTTTGTCGCGGGCGGCGCGTGTTAACGGCCGGAAAGAACTTGCGAATTCGAAAACTCGCCGGGCCCTTCCGTGGGGCTCTCCCCAGCGCTCTTGCGCCGTCGAACGTTGGCCATCGACGCGCCTTCGCGCGTCGCCCTTCTCCTCTGTTTCGGTGCTCGCATGCCGTCATCCACTACCCTCAGGATCGCCGTCCTCGACGACTACCAGAAGGTCGCGCACGCCTTCGCCGACTGGCCGCGGCTCGGCCCCGACGCCAGCGTCGTCATGTTCCACGACCATGTGGCCGACGCGGCCGCCTTGGCGGCGCGGCTCCTCGACTTCGACATCCTCGTCCTGATGCGCGAAAGGACGCCCCTCGATGCGGCGCTGATCGCGGCCTTGCCGCGTCTGAAGCTCGTCGTCACGGTCGGTCTGTGGAACGCCGCGGTCGATGTCGGGGCCGCGCGGGCGCGCGGCGTCCCGGTCTGCGGAACGGCCGGCGGTGACCCGGAAGCGACGCCGGCGCTCGCTTGGGGACTCGTTCTGGCGATGACGCGGGGCATTGCGGCGCAATCGGCATCGGTGCGGGCCGGGGGTTGGCAGGTGGGCCTCGGCGCCGATATCGCGGGTCGCACACTCGGCATCCTGGGTCTCGGCAAGATCGGGCGCCGGATGGCCCAGTTCGGCCAGGTGTTCGGCATGCACACGATCGCCTGGAGCACCAATCTCACGGCCGAGAGTGCGGCCGAGGTCGGAGTCGAGCGCGTCGAGAAAGATGAGCTGTTCCTGCGATCCGACGTCCTGACGATCCATCTCAAGCTTGGCGAGAAGACGCGAGGCCTCGTCGGCGTCCGCGAGTTCGGCCTGATGAAGCCCGCGTGCATGCTGGTGAACACGTCGCGCGGTCCTATCGTCGATGAGGCGGCCCTGGTGGCGGCGCTGCGGGACGGATCGATCGCAGGGGCGGCCCTCGATGTGTTCGACACGGAGCCGCTCCCGCCCGACCACCCCTTTCGCACGCTTCCCAACGTCCTGGCCACGCCCCACATCGGCTACGTCAGTCGCAACACCTATGCGGTCGCGTTCCCCCAGATCGTGGAAGCCATAGAGGCCTGGCGGGCAGGCACTCCCATCCGCGTGCTGGAGGACTGAGCTCCAGGAGGGCCCGCGTCCGAGCGGGCCGCGCGTCTCCGCAACCCTACCGGTTCAAAAAGGCGTTCACCTTGACCATGGTGTCGGCCGGGAAGGCCGCGTCCCAATCCGTCGGCCAAGACATGCGGGCGCCGCCGAGCCTCGCATCGACGTCGCCGGTTCGGGCGATCGCTGTTCTCAGTCCTTCGACGATGCCGTCGAGCGTGGGCTTGACTCCGATCAGGTTCGCGGAAATCTCGGAAAGACGCTCGGCGGTCTTGTTGGCGAAGGTGTTGGTGACCGTCGAGAGACCGGCCGCCGCCATCTCGAGCGGCACGAGGCTCGGGTGCGGGGTCAGCATCAGCGACAAGCCGACGTCGAACCCCGGCAGCATGGCGGTGTAATCCTGGAGGTTCGTCTTCGGCACCATGCGCAGGAACTGGCCCGGGGCCAACTCCAGCCGGTCCTTGACGTCGATCGATCCGATGCCGTGGGCGGTCCAACCCGCCGCGGTGATCGCGGGGTCGGCAAACAGGGCCACCAGTGCCGCGATGCCCATCTCGAACATGTTGCGGGCCGCATGTTCTTCGGGCCTCGCGTAGAAAAGGATTCTACGGCTTGGCCGCGTCATGCGGGCGCGCTCGGGCGAGAACCGCTGAATGGCGTTGCTGAACACGGCGGATCGCGTTTCCCCGCCCGGCTCCTCGAAGAGCCCGATGCGGTTTTGCGCGAAATAGTCCCTGAGGATCGCCGTCGAGAAAAGGCCGAACTGAGGCAAATCATAGGCCTGCCGCAGCAGGGCCGTGTTGGTGTTCATCGGACCGAAGAAGGGTTCGAACTCCTGGATCAGGAACAGGAAGCGCTCGTGGCCGAGGTCGCGCGTGGCCTGGTGGGCCACGTGGGCGCTCCAGCCGCTGGTGGCCACGAAGGTGTCGTCCGGGCTGACCTCGAGCTGGACCGACCGATCGTACCGGTAGGCGATCTCGACCTCGTCGAAGAGATGGCCGAGCCCCGGATAGCGGGCGATCTTGCTGCGCCAGATCGACAGGCGCACCTCGGTCTCGTCGAGGAGCACGATGCGCACCGCGTGAGCGTCGCGCCGCAGCCGGAGCGCCAGGTTGAACATCCCGATGTAGCCGCCGAAGATCACGTCGAAATTGATCGTCGCCAACAACAGGTTCACGCGCCGGGGCTGGAGACGCGATACCCTGAGTCGCAGCGGCGACACGTTGTGGAAGATCCAGCCGACGTTGCCGAAGTCCATTGCCGGGACGTCGCGGCCGCCGGCGGGGGGCGTGAACCGCAGGGCCGCATCCCGTCGGTTCTCGGCCATGAGGTGGCGCGAAGCGTGCTCGAGGCGCATGCGTGCAATCTTGCGGGACTGGGCGCGATAGCGTGTCCGATAGGCCGCCTGTCGGGTGCGGGAGATCAGGACGGCCCGAAGGAAATGGCCCTCGTGGTTCAGCGTCGGCCGCTTCTCGATGGCCGACATCACCCTCTCGCGCAGGGCGGTCCCGAGGCGGCCGAGGCGTGAGAACCGCTGGAGCACGCGCCGTGCGTCCGGGCGCAGCAGCGGATGACGGGCCAGGAGCACGCGCGCCAGCACCACCTTCTGGGCCACGAGAGATTGGCGATCGTCGATGGCCCGCACCAGGATGTCGCGGACCGTATGGCCGACGGATCTGCGACGCAGCAAGGCCCTGGCTATATCCTGGCCGGCCGCCAGCAAACCCGGCGCGTCGCCGTCCTTCTTATGCCCGATGACATTGTCGCCGTGCTGGACATAGTCGTGGAGAGGGGTGTCGACGTAGCGGATCGATCCCGCCACGAGGGCGTTCAACGCGATCCAGTGGTCGTGGTAGGCCGCGCCGAGCCGCTCGGGGAACGGCAGGATCTGACGCAGCAGCGTGGCCCGGAACAGGCTCGCCGCGCCCATGACGGTATTGGCCGCCATCAAGCTCGCGAGCGACGTGACGTTGTTGCGGCGTGAAACCCAGAACGTGTCCGATCGAGTCGTACCGTCCCGGTCGACGATGCGCACGTCGCTCGAGACCATTTGCGTGTCGCCCTCGAGATGGCGGAGGAGCGTCTCGAGCTTCTCGGGATACCAGCGGTCATCCTGATCGCTGAGCGCCACGACATCGGCGTCGGCCGGGCAGAGCCGCAGGGCTCGCTCGAAGTTGCCGTAGAAGTTGAGCTGTTCCGCATGCTTTCGCAGGATGAACCGCGGATCGTCGAGCAGTGCCTCCATGGAACGCAGCAGGTAGTCCGGAGAGTGGTCGTCCGAAACGATGCAGATCCAGTTCTCGTGGGTCTGCGCCTTGATCGAGGCGACCTGCGCGGCGAAGAGATCCAGGGGCGGATGATGGGTCGCCATGCAGATCGCGACCCGCCGACCCGAACTCGGCCACGCGACATCGAGCGGCGTCGCGCCGTCTCCGGGCAGGACGGTCAAGCTGCCGACCGTCCGTTCGAGAACATCCCCGTCCCGGGTCACGAGACGCAGACGCAGGTCGACCTTGGTCTCGGTCGCCAGGGGAGGGAACGGTACGACGACGTCGAACCCGCTGAAGAAGGAGTGGCCGCCCGGATCGTCGTCGGTCCGGGCTTCGAGGATATCGGGGCGCGGCTGCGAATGATCCTCGATCGCGTGCCGGACGTCGCCCACGAGGAGATCCAGGAAGCGGACCCGGCCGCGGGTGGGATGACACCACCCCTTCAGAAACAGCGCCGTGCCGAGGCCCGTACGGATCGTGACGGGCAGGTTCTCGATTGCCCCATGGATCGCCTGAGGCGATGCCGCCTCCACTTCCTCGACACGGTCGAGGAAGTGGGCCAGGGGATTGCGACCGTCCTGGTTCGATTCGGGGTGCAGGGCGAGGTAGCGCCGCGTATCGAAGGTGGGATTGGGGTCGCGGCCTTCGACGATGCCCCTTCTCAGGTAATCCTCGACGGGCCGCCGACCGCCGCCGCGACCCTCGGGATAGGTCCGTCTGTACCAGCGCGGCGCCACGAGGCCGGCCTCGGTCAGCCGCCTGGCCTGCCGCCGCAGCGCCCGGGCATCGGGCGCTTCGGGATGGGTCGCGGCGTCCGAGGACCCGAGCAGGCGGAGCAGGGTCGCATCGACGATCAGCCGGACATACCGGGACGCGGCCTGACGCAGCCTCGCAAGGGTTCCCCTGGAATCCTCGATCGAGCTCGGGCCCATATCGGATTTAGGCATCGTGATTGGATGATCCTGATCGGACCGATGGTGCGATCGGTGTTCCGGCGACGCCGCGTCGGTCGCGGCGGACATCCGAAAGCCCCGGTCCGTCACGCGAAGGAGAAGCGCTTGTGCCCATGGTAGCTGACCACCACGGGGCTCAGCACGCCGATGACGTGGGCGATGGTTTCCGCATTCCACGCCATTCCGATGGCCGGAAAAACGACCTTCGCCAACACGACGCTGACGGCGAGCACCTGGAGCAGCGCCGCGATGTTGACGAGCGCGAACCGTCCGTATTCCACGTGAAGGCTTCGTCCCGATCCGGGGAAGACGAAGACCTTGGCGAGCAGGAAGGCCGTCGTCATGGCGACCGGAAACGCCAAGGCCACCGCGATCTCGTAGCGCACCACGGTTTCGAACAGGATCCGGCTCAGGATGTTGACCGCTGCCGCGAGGCCGCCCGTCAGCAGGAAGGCGATGAAGCGACGCGTTTCGGGACGGCGCAAACGTCTCGTCAGGGCGGCGGCGTTCATTCGGTCTCCTTTCCCGGGTCGTGCCTCGGCACCGTGAAGCGCGCCTTCACGTCCGCATCGCGCCGGCTTGGCTCGTCGAGGCCTCGCCCTCGCCGGCCGAACTGCGGTCCTCGCTGGCCGAACGCGCGGCGCTGAGGTCGATGACCTTGCCGCTCGCCCGCTCCTTCAGCAGCTTGGCGAAGGAGGGCATGGCCTCGGCGAAAACGCGATCGGCTTCGCCGCGATTACCGGTCGCGATGGCGCTTTGCAGCATCTCGAGCCAGCGACCGATCCTGATCCGGTCATAGCCGACGGCCCGGGCCGCCGTCACCCCGTCGACCCCGATGTCGAGCAGCGGTTCATCCCCGGTGAACAGCACCTCGTTGAGCCGCTCGCCCTTGCGGATCCCCGTGAAGACGATCTCCATGTCGCGCCCGGGTTCGAAGCCCGCCATGCGGATCATGCGGGTGGCAAGGTCGACGATGCGGGCCGGTTGGCCCATCTTCAGCACGTAGACCGAGGCCCGTTCGGTGTTCGACTGTTTGCGGCCGAGCGCATGGGCCGAGGCCGTCAGCACGAGATCGCAGGCCTCGCGGACCGTCATGAAGTAGCGCACCATCTCGGGATGCGTGACCGTCACGGGTCCGCCCCGTTCGATCTGCGCCTTGAACCTCGGAACCACGGAGCCGACGGAACCGAGCACGTTGCCGAAGCGCACCGACAGGAGGCGCGCGGGTTTCAGGGCGGCGGCCGCCTCGGCATCGAGCAGCTGCGCGTAGATCTCGCAGAACCGCTTCGTGGCCCCGAGCACCGAAACCGGATCGACGGCCTTGTCGGTCGAGATCAGCACGGCGGCGCTCGCCGTCTGGGCGGCTGCATCGGCGATGTTGATGCTGCCGAAGATGTTGGTCTTGATCGCCTCGGTCCAGTCGATCTCAAGGAACGGCACCTGTTTGAGCGCCGCCGCGTGGAAGACGAGATCCGGCTTGAAGTCGCGGAACAGGGTGAAGATCCGCTCCCGGTCGCGGACGTCGGCGATCTTGCCCGAAAGGGTCACGGTCGCCGTACGGAGCGGCGACAGCGTCTCCAGGATGTTGTAGAGCGCCGGTTCGGAATGATCGAGGATCAGAAGCTCCGAAATCCCGAACGCGATGAGCCTGGCGCAGATCTCGGAGCCGATCGAGCCGCCGCCGCCCGTCACGATGGCGCGCTTGCCGTGCATAAGGTCGGCCAGCATGGTTCGGTCGACTTCGACGCTGGGCCTGAACAACAGGTCTTCGATGGCGACGGGCTTCAAGGCGGCCTTGAGGATCGTGCCTTCCTCGATGGCCTGCATGCGCGAGAGCGGGATGCCCAGGCGGTTGGCGGTCGCGAGCAGCATCTCCGATTCCGATTCCGGCAGGAACTCGTTCGGCGCGAAGATGATCCGCGTGATCGGCTGGTTGCCGTCCTGGGCCTCGGAGACGATGCGCTCGAGTTCGGCATAGTTGCCGAGGACCGGGACGCTGCGGATCGACGTGCCGTAATCGCTGCGACGCGGCGACAGGATGGCTCTCGCCACGAAGCGTCGGCGCATGCCGGTCTCGAGCGCCCGCAACACGACCTCGGCCTCGGTGGCGCGGCCCAGGACCAGGACGGAGCTGACGTTCTCCCGGTCGCCGACGCGGCGCGACTGGACATATTTCAGGTAGCGGTAGGCCAGGCGTGGTCCGCCGAGCAGGAACATCTGCAGCAGCCAGTAGATGACGACCGTCTTCTCGCCGAACATGAGCCAGGGGCTCAGGTTGCGGGCCACGAGGACGTAATCGCCGGCCAGCATCAGCACGCTGAGGAGGCTCGCCGCCTTGAAGATGTTGAATAGATCCGGCAGCGAGGCGAACCGCCATTTCGAGGCGTAAAGCGGGAAGATCCGGTACACGATCCCCGCGACCAGCACGAAGCACGGCATGATGCGGACGATCTCGTCCAGCATGGGCGCCAGCTGCCAAAACTGGTAGCGCAGGATCAGGCAGCCTCCGAAGGCCAGAGCCGTCGCCACGAGATCGTGCGCGATGATGATGCCGCGCTTGAGGGTCTGCGAGATCCCGGACGAGTCTGTACTGGGCGTCATCGGTCCTCTTTGGTTCCCTTCGCGAGCCTCTTCGGCCGAGGTTCCGGGTCCGGCGTCGTCTGGCCTTACGAAGCGGCCGGCGCGTCGCCGATCGCCGGATGTCCTAGCGGCTTTCCCATTCGAAAGCACCAGGATGTTTGCGGGCTGCCCCGACGGAGCGGTCCGGAAGACAGCGAAAGAGGTTGGCGCCGTGGACGCGCCCTTCCTATAAGGGTCGGGAGGAGGACCTTTCGCGGCCCTCCGAGCACCGGAGCAGCGTTCCCTGCCTGAGTTTCGCATGACGGTCGATGTCGCCTCAGGGCCCGACGGCACCCTCCGCGGACCGGTGGTGCTGCTCGGCGGCACCAACCTCATCTCGGCCTATCTGATGCCGCGGCTCCGGGCGGCCGGATACGAAACACTGGTCCTGGCGCGCCGCCCGATGGAGGTGCCCGAAGGGTTTCGATTTCAGCGCCTGGATTTCTTGGAGGACGAACCCTGGGCTTTGCCCGCCAAGGCCGTCGTGATCAGCGTCTTGCCGCTCGCGGTGCTGGCGGGGGCCCTGCCGCGCCTGACCGGCGCCAGGGCCATCATCGCGATCGGTTCGACCAGCCTGTTCAGCAAGACGGCCAGCGACGACGAGAACGAACGCGCCACGGCCCGCAAGTTGGAGCGTGCCGAGTCCATGGTGATGAGGTGGTGCGCCCAGGAAGGCACCCCTGCGACGATCCTGCGCCCGACGCTCGTTTATGACGGTTTCGAGGACCGCAACATCGCCAGGATGATCCGGGTCGTCAGGCGTTGCCGCATCCTGCCGATCGCGCGTCCATCCAGCGGCTTGCGGCAGCCGATCCACGCCGACGACATCGCCAAGGCGATCCTCGGCGCGATCGACAATTCTGCGGCCCAGGACCGCGCTTTCAACATCGCGGGCGGCGAGGTCCTGACCTACCGCGCCATGGTGGAACGCGTCTTCGAGAGCCAGGGCCTGCAGCCCCGGCTTCTTTTACTCCCGGTGTCCTGGCTGCGGGGCGCCTTCGCGCTCGCGGCGCGCTTCGGTCTCCTGCGCGAGACCGGCTTCGGCAGCGCGGTCTTCGAGCGCATGAACCAGGATCTCGTCTTCGACGCCGCCGAGGGCCTGGATGTTCTGGATTACCGGCCCCGCCGTTTCGAGCCGCCGCGTGTCGAGCCGAAGCGGCGTCGCCCCGCTTCGTGAAGGCGGGGTCGTCACGTTGGCGTCAAGGAAGGCCTTCGGCAAGGCTCCGAAGCAGCGCGAGTGTCTCGGTGCCGATCGGGACGCCTTCGCGGAGCGAGCGCTCCCGGTTGGCGAAGCGGCGGTCGCCCGGCAGCCGCTCCTGGCCCGCGGCCCGCATGGCTGCGATCAGGTCTTCGACCCGTTGCGTGAACCGCGCGAGCGATCCCGTCTTGGCGGGATCGATCAGGATCACGCATTCGCCCGTACGGGGCGTCTGGGCACCCGGATGGTGCGACCAGTCGACCTCGAAGGAGAACAGCCCACCGGTCAGCGCGGCACTGAGGACTTCGATCATCATGGCGATGGACGCGCCTTTGTGGCCACCGAACGGCAACAGCGCACCGCCGTCCAGGATGGCGTTGGGGTTCCGGGTCGCGTGGCCATCCCGGTCGAGACCGACGCCGTCCGGCAGGTCGTGGCCATCCTTGGCCGCGATCTTGACGTCCCCATGCGCCATGGTGCTGGCGGCCTGATCGAAGACCAGCGGACGACCCGCCGCCCGCGGTGCCGCGAACGCCATGGGATTTGTGCCGTAGACGGGGCTCCTGCCGCCGTGCGGCACCACGACCGCCATGCTGTTGACGACCGCCAGCGCCACGAGCCCTTGCTCGGCGAAGGGCTCGACGTCGAGCCATAGCGCCCCGAAATGGTGTGAATCGTGGAGGCCGACCACGCAGGCGCCCGCCCGACGTGCCTTCAGGGTCGCAAGAGGTGCCGCTGCCGCCAGGGCCGGTTGCGCGAAGCCGTTGCGCGCGTCGACGCGAAGGAACGCCGGCCCGGCGTCGTCCACGATCGGGATGGCGTGGCCGTCCACCCAACCGCTCCGGAGCGTCGAGACGTAGCCGGGCATCCGGAACACGCCGTGGCTTTCGGCGCCGTCGCGTTCGGCAGCGGCACAGTTCCGGGCCAACGTCGCGGCGACCTCGGGTGAGGTGCCGTGCCGCTTGAAGATGGTGGCCAGGAGGTCGCAAAGCTCGTCGAAACGCATGGTCGATTGACTGGTCATCATGAGCCGCGGCCTACTCCTCGATCGGGAAGGCAGGACGGATCGGCAGAGCCCCCGCGGGCGCTCCAACCGGACTGCCTGGCCGCTGTGCCACGAACCGCTTGGTTTTGCGACTCCGCGCTCGCCGGGTTGCGGAGTGCGTCGAAACTTTTCGACCCGAGGTGCGTCAGAATCTTGACAAGACCTGCCAATCCCCGTCCCCTAGCCCGGTGATTTGGTCGAGGGCGGCACCTCGATGCGGCGCTATCGGATCAAGAACAGTGTCTCGCGGTGAAGAGGTCTCACCCGTCGTGCGCTTCGATGTTTCCGAAAGGCTCGAGCACCCCCGGACGGTGCCGATGACGCGCGGACGTTTCGTCGCGCGCCGCCGGTCGCCACCTCCACCGTCGCGACCGCGCTCCCTCCCCGACAGGATCGTGTGATGACGTCCTTGCTTTCGTCGCTCACGCCTGCCCAGATCGCCCGGCTGAGCGCGACCACGATCCGGAGTCTCTCGACCACCGACATGGGGCAGTTCAGCAGCTCGCAGCTGGAAGCTTTCTCGGCGACCGAACTTAACGAGCTGTCGACCGCTGATCTCGCCGCCCTGGCTTCGACACAGGTCACGGCTCTGTCGGCCTACTCCCTTTCCGGCCTCACGCCGACCAACTTCCAGGTGCTGGCGGACGACAACCTGGCAAGTTTCTCGGCCGGGCAAGTATCGGGTCTGTCGACCACGGAACTGGCGTCTCTCGATCGGTCGCAGTTGCAAGGGCTTGCGGACACCCAGCTCCGAGCCTTGACGCCGACGCAGATCGGAGGCCTGAGCCCCACGTCGCTTCGCAGCCTCACCGCGACCCAACTCGGCACTTTGACGGCAACCCAGGTGAGGGGCCTGACCAGCAGCCAGCTCAACGGGATGAGCTTCGATCAGATCGTGGTTCTGGCGGTCGGAGACCTGACCGCCACCCAGGTCAGGTCGCTCGACACGACGGAGCTCGACGCGCTTACCAGCACCCAGGTGCAGTCGCTGAGCGGTGCCGATATCAACGCCCTGACGACGGCGCAGGTCGGCGGGCTCGCCGCCACCACGTTCGACGATCTTTCGGCGACGCAGCTCGCGGCGCTGAGCCCGAGCCAGATCGGTGCCTTGCCGACGACCCTGCTCGCCTGCCTGTCCTCGGACACGATCGGGGCGCTGACGTTCGGGCAGGTGCAAGGTCTCACGACGACCCAACTCTCGAGCCTGGCCGTCACCCAACTGCAAGCCCTGGATCCCGCCAGCCTGACGGCTGCGCAACTGCAGAGGCTTGGGAGTACCGCGGCAGCCAACCTCAGCGACCATCAACTCGCGGCCCTGAGCTCGGCTCAGGTGGGATCCCTGTCGACGACGGCGCTCAACGCGCTGTCGGCCACCCAGATCCAGGATCTCTCGGTCTCGCAGACGGGCCTGCAATCGACGCAGGTCGCCGGCCTGACTGAGACGACCCTCGCCAACTTCTCCTCGACGCAACTCGCCGCGCTCGTCACGACACAGGTCCGTGGCCTGACGTCGATGCAATTGAGCCTTCTCGCCCCATCGACCCTGCAGCTCCTCGCGGCCTCCGGGCTGTCGCAATTGCAGATGTCGATGCTGACCACCACGGCACTCGGCAACCTGTCGGCGCAGCAGATCGCAAGCCTCGCGGCAACCCAGATCGGTGCCCTTTCGACCACCGCGCTCAACGGGCTGCCGACGACGCTGGCGGGATTGACCACCAGCCAGGCGCTCGGCCTGACCGCGACCCAGATCGCAGGCCTGACCACGACGACGCTCGGCACCTTGAGCGCGACGCAACTCGGCGCCCTGACATCCACCCAGGTCGCAGGGCTCACCCCGGTGCAACTCGGCACGCTGTCGACGACGGTTGTCCAGAGCCTGACGGCGTCTTCCCTCTCCCAGGCGCAGATCGTCTCGCTCAGCCCGACGACCTTCGGCAACCTGTCGTCGACCCAACTCGCAGCCCTGACCGCAACGCAGATCGGCGCACTCTCGACCGCGGTGATCAACGCCTTCACCACGACCGGCCTCCAGGCCCTCAGTCAGAGCCAAGTCTCGGGCCTGACCCAGAACCAGGTCGGCGCAATGACCGACAGGACACTGGCGCAGTTCTCGACGACGCAGCTGGCGAACCTGTCGTCGCCCCAATTGCACGCCCTGACATCGACGCAGCTCAGCGACATGTCGCCGTCGAGCCTGCAGGCCATCATGGCCGCATCGTTGACGGTCACGCAGCTCGCCAATCTTACGACGACCGCGCTCACCGATCTCTCGGCTGCACAACTCGGCGCCCTCGCCTCGACGCAGGTCGGCGCCCTTTCGACCACCGCGCTCAACGCCTTCTCGCCGGCTGAGCTGCAGGGGCTCAGCACCGGTCAGGTCCTCGGCCTGACCTCCGACCAGTTGGCAGGCCTCACCGACACGATGCTGGCGAACTTTACCACGACACAGATCGCCGCGCTGACCTCGACGCAGTTGCACGGCCTGACCGCGACACAGCTTACCGATGCCACGTCGACGATGGTGCAGGCACTGACGGCAACGAACCTGTCCGCCGCACAGTTGGGGAGCCTGTCGACCACCGCATTGGCCAATCTGTCGACGACACAGTTCGCGTCGCTGGCCTCGACCCAGGTCGGCGCGCTGTCCACCACGGCGCTCGACAGCCTCTCGACCACGGCCCTGCAATCCTTGACCGCGACCCAGGCTCTCGGCCTGACGGCGGTGCAGCTCGGCGGTCTGGGTGACCCGGGTCTCGCCGATCTGACCACCACGCAAGTGACTGCCTTGACATCGGCCCAGGTGCACGGGCTGACGTCGACCCAGTTGACGGATGCGGATCCGGGCGTCGTTCAGGCGCTCGTGGCCTCCACTCTATCGACGACGCAGGTGGCCTCCCTGAGCAGCACCGCCTTCGGCGAGCTGACCCCCGCCCAGATCGCGTCGCTCACCCCGACCCAGATCGC
>CAXUOD010000159.1:0-12174 GCA_964252585.1 uncultured Lichenihabitans sp.
ACCCGGTCCCGTTTCGCCGTCCAGGAAGAGGGCTCTGGTTGGTAGGGCGTGCTCTAAGTCCGGCCCATATTGACAATATTCTGAATTCGATTTCTTCTGCCCAAGAAGCAAATCAATTTTATTTCGTAAGATAGTATTGGGAGAGTTACGATGAGTGGCTACTCGGGTTACGGGTCCGGGCCGGGTTCTTATACCAGCTACATCACTTACGGCGGTGGCAGTGAGTATGACACCACTTATAGAGGTGTCGGCCAGTATGACCACACCTCGAATTATACAAGTTATTATGGAAGTACAAATGACTATACGGAATCGTTTTACAACGGTGGTGTAGGAGGAGTTGAAAATAATTCATACACTCATAGCACTTATGATAATTCCTATGGAGGTAGTTACTATGAGTCTAAAAGCCTGTATGCGCAAAGCGCTGGCTATGGCTTCTTTCTGAACGGCGCTCAAGG
This sequence comes from uncultured Lichenihabitans sp., assembly GCA_964252585.1. Lineage (GTDB taxonomy): Bacteria > Pseudomonadota > Alphaproteobacteria > Rhizobiales > Beijerinckiaceae > Lichenihabitans. The sequence continues at coordinate 462 of CAXUOD010000159.1, forward strand.
CTCTATGTATACGGCATATGCAAATAATGATTACGGTTATAGTCATGAAACAAGTAGTTACGGATTAGGTGGTTACAATGGGGAGTCTTTCAGTCAAAGTTACTCCTACTACGGCCCCAGTGGAGGCGGTAGTTATAGCTATTCAACTTACGATGCCTTCTATAATGGTTACTTAACTTTCCGCTATTAACTAAGTCTTATCCGAAAAGACGTGGTGAAACAAATGAAGCCGCCCAACCGGACGGCCTCATCACCCGATCAGGGGGTGGGGTCAGGTCACGGGGCTGCATGCCGTCATGCTTAACCTTTGTAGGTTCAATATGGCCACACTAAAGCGAACCAAGCACTCCCGAGGCGTCGAGATTTGACTGGTGATCAGGTGCTTTGCCCTGTATGGGAGCTGTAATGGCTGGTCCAGGGTAACGATGGGGTAGCGGAGAGACCTTTTTCGAAATCCTCGACGATCGCGATCCGAACCCTATCGAAGGCCGAAATCAATCGATCGATCTCGATGGCGGCTTGATGGCTCGTGCCGCCACGAGCGAGTCGCTGCCTCAGACACGCCAGGATGCGCTCAACCCACTTCAGCTCGCTCATGACGGACAACTTACCTGCGACGTAAGGACGGATTAGGTAGGACCGATCACGCAGATGCTGAAGGCGGTGCCGTGACAAGCGTCTACGTCTTCTCGCTAGCGCGGCTTGGCCGCGGCCAACCAACCTGGAACAGGAAGTGATCGGTTCAATGCTGCTGGGGTGGCCTTGGTGGATCCACGTCACATCGACCTTCGCTACCCTGATCACATGGACTTTGGTTCTGGCTATGGGCTTCTCAGCGTCCGATCGTTATCCGCATTACGGGATCGCAGGCAATTTCGAGCGGTTCGTCACTTTCCTCGCTGGGTCGTTCATCACCCGTGCAACGGTCATAAATCACGAAACCCGGTTACAGCTGTCGTGCTGGGCGGCAAGCGCGGTCATCGTTGAAGTCGCCCGCCGATGGGTGAGCGGGCGCTCAAATGGGATCAAGGGCTGGTTTGCGAGCATGCTTGGTGCTGTTATCGGCGCTGTCTCAGCCCGCCATATCGCTCACGATGTTTTCTGGCGATGGGGCTGGTGACCGCAGCGCCGAGAACAGCGGCGGGGCGGGCGTGCGGTGGCGGAAAACAAAGGTGGCGCAGTGAAGCCCGACACGGCGCCAAGAATCGAGACGACGTTCCGGAACGGGTCGCTGACCGCCATCAGCGTCGTTCTCGGCTTCTCGCTCAGCTTCCTTAATCGGTGGGCCGGCCTACCCGGCGCCTGGAACCGGGTCGACCTGACCGCCGTAGCAGCTATCAGCCTCGGCATCGTCTTTCAGATCGTCGCGGTAGCACTGATGCTGCCAGTCCGTTCGCTGGTGTTGCGACGCTACAATCGTGCGATCAGGATTTTTCTTGTCGGCTTGGTATTTGTGGCTGTCGGGGTCGCGATCGCCATCACGGGCGATGTGGCAGGGCTCGGACAAAACGTACTGCGCGGATAATCCGGGCCGGCAAAGGTTGAATACGCGGCCCGAGGTCAATCCCATGTCGAGTGTCTTCGGGGAGGGCAAGATGATCGAGACGGTCAAGATGGCCAGTATGGAATTGCGCTTCCTCCATCCACCGGAGGAGACGAACGGCAGTCTCACGATGTTCGAGATGCATCTCCTGCCTGAGGGTCGCATGCCGGTTCCCCACCACCATCGCGATTGGGAGGAGACAATCTACGGATTAACGGGAACAACGACCTGGACCGTGTTAGGCGAAGCCGTCGAGGTCGGGCCTGGCGAGAGCTTGTTGATCAAGCGCGGCATTGTCCACGGCTTTTCGAACCACACGTCCGAGACGGCGGTCTGCCTGTGCATCCTCACGCCTGGTGTTCTCACTCCAGCCTATTTCCGTGAAATAGCGGCGCTGGTTGAGAGCGGTAAACCTGATCCCGCAAAAATGAGGGAGACGATGCTACGTTATGGTCTCGTACCTCAAGCGGGATTGAGCGGTTGACGCCAAAGAGCCACCCTACGCACTTCGCCGGGCGGAGGAGGTAGAGTTCACCTTCTCTGGAGACGCGAGAGTTCTAAGCTCGGGTTGACTGGCGTCGTCATCGAGAAGGTCGAGCGCGGTCTGATTTGCAACGACCAGAGCGGAGGCCAGCTTCGACGGAGCGGCTACGGCAAGCGAGGTTGCCAAAGAGGTTTTTGGGGTTGGGTAGGCATGCTTCAAGCTATGCCGGTCGATAGTCAGTCAGGCGGCTGTAAGCCGTGTAAATCGAGGTACGACCTTTGGCCTCCCTCGCATCGGACCCATGATGGCCGACCATTGATCTACGGCAAAGGCGGGCCGGATGATCGGTTCGTTTCGGTCCACGGACGTGATCGCATCCGATCACCGTTGACAATGTGTTCACCCGGACCGCTGCATGAGCCGGTAGGCGAGGAGCACGGGCACGAAGGTGATGGCGGTGACGAGGAGGACCACGACATTGACCTCCGGGAGCCGCTGCCCGAGCCGGATGGCGCCAAAGATCCAGAGCGGCAGCGTGTTCTGCGCGCCGGCCGTGAAGGTCGTCACGATGACCTCGTCGAACGACAGCGCGAAGGCCAGGATGGCGCCGGCGACCAACGCGGTCGAGATCAGCGGCAGAGTCACGCGCCGCAACGTGTGCCAGCCGTCCGCACCGAGGTCCATCGAGGCTTCGCCGAGGGAGGCCGGCAGACGGCGCAGGCGGGCCAGGACGTTGTTATAGACCACGACGATGCAGAAGGTCGCGTGTCCGATCACGATCGTCCAGAAGGACAGGCCCGTGCCGGCCAGCGCGAAGAACGAGTTCAGCGCCATGCCCGTGATGATGCCGGGAAGTGCGATCGGCAGCACGATCACGAACGACACCGCCTCCCGTCCCAGGAAGCGGAAGCGATGCACCGCAAAGGCCGCGGCCGTGCCGAGCAGGACCGCGATCCCCGTCGCGAGGACCCCCGCCTTCAGCGACAGCGCCAGGGCGGCCCGGATCTCCCGGTCGCTCCAGGCCGACACGAACCATCGCAGGCTGAAGCCCGGGATGGGCCAGCTCTGGATGTTGGCGGCGTTGAAGGCATAGAGCGCGATGATCGCGATCGGCCCGAACAGGAAGGCCAGCACGAGGACGACCCAGAGGCCCAGAACAAATCTCGAGAGCCGCGATGGCATGTGTAGCCTTCATACGAACGGGGAGAAATCCAACGCGCTTCATCCTGAGCGCAGCCAGCTCAGGCTCCGGCGGGCGAGCCCGTTGGACAAGCCGGCGGAGAGTGGCCGCGAGCCAGGAGCGGACACATAAAGTGAGGTCACGAGGATCGGTTAAGAGCCCAACGCGCCTCGTCCTGAGCCGGTCGCGGAACGCGGGCGTTGCGAAGGATGGGCCAACGCCGTGCGTGCTTCGACAGGCCCTTCGGGCCGCTCAGCATGAAGGTTGTTGGGAGGTGAGGGGTGTAGGGTTGGGCCAATGAGGATCGGTGGGGGCCTGGAGCGACAAACAAGCGAGTCGATGAGGAGCTACCCGAGATCTTGAACGTCACAATCACATCGTGTCCAGGGCGCCGAGGCGGCGCGCGAAAGTGAGGAAGAGCGCCATAAGGACGAGCGGGACGCTGGCATAGGCGGCCGCGAGCGGCACGTTGTTGGCGATGCCGACATTGGCGTAGACAACATTTCCGATGAAATCCGACCCCGGGCCGCCGACCAGCACCGGCGTGATGTAGTCGCCGAGCGTCAGCGAAAAGGTGAAAATTGAGCCGGCCACGAGGCCCGGGAAACTCAAGGGCAGGATCACCCTCGCCAAGGTGCGCCAGCCGCGCGCACCGAGATCCTCGGAGGCCTCCAGCAGCGACGCGGGGATGCGTTCGAGGGCCGCGTAGAGCGGCGTGATCATGAAGGGGAGCCAGATGTAGGAGAACACGATCCACATGGCCCAGCGGGAGTAGCCGATCTCGAGGTTCGGCAGGCCGATCGCGGCGAGCGCCCAGTTGAGGACGCCGTCATGCGCCAGGATCAGGCGCCAGGCGTAGACGCGCGCGAGGGTGCTCGACCAGAGCGGCAGCAGCACCAGCGTGAACAGGACGACCCGCATCGTCGGCCCCGCCACCCGGGCCATGTAGAAGGCGAACGGATAGGCGAGCACCGCGTCGGTCAGCGTGACGGCCGCCGCCATCCCGACCGTGCGGACCGCGATGGAGCGGTAGATCGGGCTGCCGAGGATCAGCCGGAAGTTGTCCAACGTCCACGTGCGGTCGATGTCGCCCGAGAGCGCGTCCACGCTCCAGAACGCCGCGACGAAGAGGACCGCGAGCGCCGCGAGGTAGATCAGCACGAACCAGGCGAGCGGCGGAAGGAGCGTCGCGGCGAGCGCGACCCGCGGCCTCCGCCACAGGGCGGCGGAGACGATGCCGGTCACGGATGGCCGCGTCCCGCCGGCCGGACCGGGCAGGAGTGTCGTCAGCCCTTGATCTCCTGCCACTTCTGCTGCCAATCGGTGTAGCTCGTGCAGCCCTTGCTGCCGTCGGCGCATTGCTGGAGCGGCGTCTTCCAGAACCTGATGCTCTTCAGATAGGTCGCCGGAGCGTCCAGGTGGTACTTCGTGCAGGAGCCCGCCTGTTGGGTATCCATCTCGGCGCAGGCCTTGGTGTTGACCGGCGTCTCGCCGAAGTAGATGCCCTGCTGGGCCTGCACCTTCGGGGTGGAGACATAGGCCATGAACTTGTAGGCGCAGTTCGGATGCTTGGTCTTCGTGGCCAGCATCCAGCTGTCGGCCCATCCCGTCGCACCCTCGCTCGGCACGACGTCGGCCACGGGCGATCCTGCGTCCTTGAGCGAGTTGGTCATGTAGGGCCACGAGGCGCCGATGCTCGAATCACCGTTCTTGAACAGCTCGATCTGGTCGGAGGCCAGCGCCCAGTATCTCTTCACGAGCGGTTGCTGCGCCTTGAGCAGGTCCGAAGCGGCCGCGAGCTGTGCCGGGGTCAGCTCGTAGGGATCGGTGATCCCGAGCTCGGGCTTGGTCTTGGACAGGAAGAGCGCCGCGTCGGCGATCTGGATCGGGTTGTCGGGTATGCTGACCTGGCCTTTGTACTTCGGGTCGTAGATGGCGGCCCAACTCGTCGGCGCATCCTTGATCTTGGCGGTGTTCCACAGGAGGACGTTGGGACCCCATTCGTAGGAAAGGCCGTAGTGCACGCCGTTGATCGTGTTGTGCGGGGGTGCCTTGAGGTCCTCGACGAAGTTCGGATAGTCCGGAATGAGGTCCGTCGCGATCGGCTGCACGTCGCCGCCGTAGATCAACCGCAGTGTGGCGTCGCCGGACGCCGAGACGAGGTCGTACTCGCCCCCGCCGCCCTGGCGCATGAGCGCCACCATCTCGTCGGACGACCCGGCATACTTCTTGTTGACCTGGCACCCCGTCTCGGCTTCGAAAGGCTTCACCCAGTCATCCTGCGCATAGCCTTCCCAGGCCACGATGTTGAGCGCGCCCTCGCCCTGGCCGATCGCCTTCGGGTAGGCGGGATCGGCCGGCGCAGCCCAACTGGTCTGCGCGTTCAGGAACGACAGGACCACCACACCCGCACATGCAACGCGTCTCATCATCGGACTTTCCCTTCATTCGACATCGTCGATACGGCAGAGATCGGCGGGATCCCATCCGACCAGCACCGGGCTGCCGGCCGGAATGATCGGACACGCCCCGTCGTTGGCCCGGATGGCGTCCACAGTGGATCCGTCCGTGAGGCGAACGACGTATTTCGTCACCATGCCCAGGAACACCTCGTCCTCGAGGCACCCCTCCTCGACGTGAAGGGCTGCCGGCGAGCGCGCTTCGCCGGGCCGGAAGACCCGGACCTTCTCGGGACGGAGCACGAAGCGTCGGCCGCCGCGCCGCACCAGGCTGGAGGTTCCCACGAAGCCGGCCACGAACGCGCTCCTCGGCCGATCGTAGATCGCGCGCGGCGTGCCGACCTGCTCGATCCGCCCTTGATTGAAGATCGCGACGCGGCTCGACATCGACAGGGCTTCCTCCTGGTCGTGGGTCACGTAGAGGAAGGTGATGCCGACCTGCTTCTGGATCTGCTTCAGCTCGGCCTGCATGTCGCGCCGGAGCTTCAGGTCGAGGGCGCCGAGCGGCTCGTCGAGGAGCAGCAGCCCCGGCCGGTTGACGATGGCACGGGCGAGGCCGACGCGCTGGCGCTGTCCGCCCGAGAGCTGGGCCGGAAACCGTGCCGCGAAGGCGGTCATCTGCACGGTGCCGAGCGCAGCGGCGGCCCGGTCCCGGCTCTCCGCGCGGCCGACGCCTTTCGCCCTCAGCCCATAGGCGACGTTCTCGACGACGCTCATGTGCGGGAAGAGCGCGTAGTCCTGAAACACGGTGTTGATGTTGCGGGCGAAGGGCGGCGTGCGGGCGACGTCGATGCCGTCGAGCTCGATCGAGCCGGCGTCCGGACGCTCGAAGCCGGCGATGAGGCGCAGCGTCGTGGTCTTGCCGGAGCCGGACGGACCGAGCAGGGTGAAGAACTCGCCCCGCTCGACCGCGAGGTCCACGTGGTCGACCGCGGCCGTTCCTCCGAAAAGTTTCCGCACGCCGCTCAGCCGCAGAACCACGTCGGCGACGGCCGCGGCCTCGCGGACGACGGGAGGCGCCGAAACGGCGGCGACGCTCAGAGCTTCACCATGACGTGGCGGGCGACCGTATAGTCGTCGAGCGACAGCAGCGACAGGTCCTTGCCGTAGCCGGACGACTTCACGCCGCCGTGCGGCATCTCGTTGACCAGCATGAAATGCGTGTTGACCCAGGTGCAGCCGTATTGCAGGCGCGCCGCCGTCGCCATGCCGCGGCCGATATCCTTGGTCCAGACCGAGGAGGCGAGGCCGTAGTCGGAGTCGTTGGCCCAGGCCACGGCCTCGTCCACCTCGTCGAAGCGTGTCACGGAGATCACCGGGCCGAACACTTCGCGTCGGACGATCTCGTCCTGCTGGGTGGCACCGGCGATTACGGTGGGCTGGTAGAAGAACCCGGCGCCCTCCGGCGCTTTGCCGCCCGCGACGATCTCGATGTGGGGCATCTCGCGGGCACGATCGACGAAGCCCGCGACCCGGGTCCGTTGCCGCGCGCTGATCAGCGATCCGATCTCGGCCGCGTCGCCGCTTTCCGGTCCGAACGCGATGGAGGCGGCCGCTGTGGCAAGGTCGGCCACGAGCTTGTCGTAGACCTTCGCGCCGGCGTAGACGCGGCAGGCCGCGGTACAGTCCTGGCCCGCATTGTAATACCCGAAGGTGCGCAGGCCACCGACGACCTCATCGAGGTCGGCGTCGTCGAAGACCACGACGGGCGCCTTGCCCCCGAGTTCGAGGTGCGTTCGCTTGATCCCGCTTGCCGCGGCCTGCAGCACCTTGCTGCCCGTCGAGATGTCGCCCGTGAGCGACACCATGCGGACGGCCGGGTGGGAGATTAGCGCCGCGCCGACGCTCTCGCCGCGGCCGATGACCAGGTTGAACACCCCCTCGGGCAGGAGATCGGCCGCGAGCCTGGCGAATCTCAACGCCGTGAGGGGCGTCTGCTCGGAGGGCTTCAGCACGATCGTATTGCCGGCCGCGATGGCGGGCGCCACCTTCCAGGCCAGCATCATGAGCGGATAGTTCCAGGGCGCGATCGAACCCACCACCCCCACGGGATCGCGACGGATCATGCTGGTGTAGCCGGCCAGGTACTCGCCCGCCACGGCTCCTTGCATGCAGCGGACCGCGCCGGCGAAGAAGCGGAAGCAATCAACGATCGCCGGGATCTCGTCCTCCAGGACGCGCCGGAACGGCTTGCCGCAATTGAGGCTCTCGAGGCGCGCAAACTCCTCGGCATCGGCCTCGATGGCATCGGCGATCTTGAGGAGTGCCGCCGACCTCTCGCCGGGCGTCGTCCGCGACCATTTCGGGAAGGCCCGCTCCGCGGCTTTGACCGCCGCCTCGACCTGTGCCGGGCTGGCTTCGAGGATGGTGCCGACCGTGGCGCCCGTCGCGGGATCGATCAATGTTTCGCCCGAGCCCTCTCCGGGTACGAAGCGACCCCCGATCAGCAGGTCCGTCAGCATCGATCCATCTCCAGGTTCGGCCGGATGGTAGTCGATCACGGGTGGCGTTCAACAGGCAAGTTCGCTGGGCGGAGGCGGACCGCGATCCGCAGCTGCGCCTTCGTGTGCGGAGGCAGCTCTATCGATGATGTTCATCGGCCGCCATCGCGAGCGCGAGCCGAAGCAACCCAGCCCATCCTGGACCACACGCGGGTTGCTTCGTCGCTGCTCTCCTCGCAAGGACCAGCCACGACACCCGCAGCTGCTCCGCCAATGCGACATGCTTCAGCGCGCGGCTTCGGCCAAGACCGCGCACCCGTCCTGCCCCGCGAGCGGAACGATCGTTTGGTCCCAGCGCCGCATCAACGTCGCGAGCGGCAAGGCTGGGTCGAACAGATAACCCTGGCCATCCTGGCAGCCCTGCTTCAGCAGGAAATCGCGCTGCTTCTCCGTTTCGATGCCTTCGGCCGTGACCGCGATGCCGAGATCGCCGGCCATCAGGATCAAGGCTCGGACGATGGCCCGGCAATCCTGGCGCTCCATCAGGTCGCCCACGAAGGACCGGTCGATCTTGATCCGGTCGAAGGGGAAGGAACGGAGATGGCTGAGCGACGAGTAACCCGTTCCGAAATCGTCGAGCGCGATCGTGACCCCGAGGTCCTTGAAGCGATGCAGGGCGCGGAGATTCGCTTCGGTGTCGGCGAAGAGGACGGATTCGGTGATCTCGAGTTCGAGGCACCGCGGATGCAGCTTGGCGGCTTCGAGCGCCGACACCACGGTCTCGACGAGGTCGGTCCGGCGAAACTGGACGGGCGACAGATTGACCGCGACCTTACCGAGGTGGCGCAGGTCGTTCATGGCAGAACAGGCGCCGCGCAGCACTTGCACGCCGAGTTGATCGATCAGGCCCGTTTCCTCGGCGATGCCGACGAAGACGTTCGGCGACACGAGACCGCGTTCGGGGTGGCGCCAACGGACGAGCGCCTCGACGCTGTGCGCCCTCCCGGTCTCGAGGTGCACGACCGGCTGGTAGTGCACCTCGATGGCTTCGGTCCCTATGGCTTTGCGCAGCTCGTGCTCCAGCACTCGACGGATCTGGATCTGCAGGTTCATGGCCGGTTCGAAGGTTCGGCAGATGCCGCGACCGTTCGCCTTGGCCCGATAGAGTGCGATGTCGGCATGCTGGAGGAGCGTTTCCGGATCCCGGCCATGCAGCGGCATCAAGGCCAACCCCGCGCTCACCCCGATCACGATGCGTTGGTGACCAACCTGATAGGGCTCGCTGAGCACGCCGATGATCCGGGCGACCGCGGCCTCGGCATCTTGCGGTCTCCCGACCTCGGCAAAGACGATGGCGAATTCGTCGCCGCCGAGCCTCGCGGCCGTGTCGTTCGGCCCGAGCTGCAGGCGGAGGCGATCGGCCACCTGCACCAACACGTGGTCTCCGACCGGGTGGCCGAGGGCATCGTTCACATCCTTGAAGCGATCGAGATCCAGGCAGACGACGGAAGACGGCCGGTCGGGACGGGCGAGTGTCGTGGCCTCATCGATCCGCTCGCGCAACAGGGTGCGATTGCCGAGACCGGTCAGCTCGTCGTGCTGCGCCAGATAGGCGAGCCGCAGCTCGCGCTGTTTCAGCTCGGTGATGTCGATACGGATCCCGATCGTGCCGCCGCTCTCGAGCCGGCGCTCTTCGACCCTCACCCAGCGCCCGCCCGCGATCTCGTGCTCATGGCAGGAGAACGGCAGGCGATGCCGTGCCATTCGCGTGGCCAGCCATTCCTCTTCTCTACCGTCTGCACCGGGACTTTGCTTCAGCTCGAGCAACTCTCGCAGGTAATCCTCGAAGGACCGGCCTCTTACCAGAAGGTGAGCGCCCCAAGCGTAGAACTCTGCATATTTCCTGTTCCAGTGAATAAAGCGGTCCTGGCTGTCGAAGATCGCGACGGCTTCGGGTAGAAACTCGATTGTTTCCCGTAGCAGTGCGAGTTCTGTTTCCATATTCAGCTGAGGCACCGCGGCAAGCGAGTTGCTGTGTTGAAAGGTCGCGTGTGACACTTAGGCAAAATGATTGCCGATCCGCTAAGATAGCGTCGTGCAATTGCGACGCCCCGCGATCGCTTACGTCCAGTAAAGGACCCGTGCGGCGGGCAAATGTTGCCCGAGCAGGCGGGTGATCTCGGCACGCATCTCCTTCATCAGGACCGCCGGATAGACGTGTTTGACCGAGCCGAACTTGGTCAGCTTGCGGGTGCGTTTGTCTTCGTCCATCTCGAGCTTCGAGCCCGGGTACCACGTGGTCAGCACGCCTTTGGACTTCGGCGTGAACCGATGGGTGATGAGTTCGGCCGTGAGGTCGAGCTCGGGGGCCCCCGCGAGCTCTTGTGCCGCCATGGCGAACAGCGCCGCGTAGCCGTCGCGCCAGTTCTCCACCGGTTGGATCGGCGCCACCGTGAGCCCCACTTTGAAGCCGTCGCGCGCCAGGCGGCCGAGCCCTCGGAGACGGGCCGCCAGAGGGCTCGTTCCGCCTTCGAACCGCACGAGGCTCGGCGCATTCACCGACATGCGGACCCGTGTCCGCCCGCCGTGGTCGAGACCGAGCAAGGGTTCGACATCGCCGAACTTGGTGGTGAAGCGCAGGCCGACTTCGGCCTCCCATCGTCCGAAGAAGCGGACGGCTTCGGCGAGGCTGCCGGTGAGATGCTCGACGCCGAGCGGGTCGGCGTAGCAGGATGCCTCGAAGGTCGTTCCCTCGGCGGCGCGCTCGGCCGACGTGGAAGTGACGCCGCCACGCCCGACGTACTCCGCCAACCCGCCGAGGATCTCGTCGACATTGGCATAGACGCGGGTGATCGGCGGCCCCGCGAGCGAGCCGGCGAGGTAGCAATATTGGCAGTGCGCCGGGCAACCTTCGGCAAGGTCGAAGCGCCAATCCGCCGAGGGCGGGATCGGCTGGAGCCGCCGCTTTGCGGCCGAAGCCACCACGACGGCGAGGGTCGATTTAGCCAGGCGGTAATCGGCCGCGCCGCCTTCGCCGGTCGCGAGTCCGATCAGCCGATCGTTGGGAAGCTCGATGACCTCGGCCCCGAGCGCCGCGGCCCGCTCGGCGATGACGCGGCCGCGCTCCCAAGCCCGCGCCGAGCGGGTCACGAGCACCCGTTTCGGCCGCCAAAGCCGCGCCGCGGTAGGCCTCGGTTCGGCCGTCGCGTCGGGGCGATCGACCTTCCGCGCGATCTCGTCTGCCAGCACGTCCATATCCGCTGCTCCTCATCGAGCAGATAGGGCGCAGGGGATCGAACGCCGACCCGAAAGAGCGGCGTCGGGCCGCAGCCCTTTGACGCGTCCGCTCGGTCCAAGCCGGATGGGTCCGGGACCGGGCTCAGATGGGCCGAGGACCGGTGCTGCAGCCGCTGCAGTCATGGGAACCCCGCGATCGAGGTCACGTCTAGACCGCGGGGGTGTCGTCTCAAGGCCATGGGTCCCGGCTGCACGCGTAGCGACGGGCGTAGGCCGACGATCCGGTCCTTCAGGCGAACGGTCTAGCCATAGTAGTAACCGTAGCCCCCGCCGTAGAAGCCGCCACCAGAGTAGCCGAAGCCGTAATAG
>CAXUOD010000160.1:0-12108 GCA_964252585.1 uncultured Lichenihabitans sp.
CGCGCTCGGGCATCTCGTCGGGCCAGCTCTTGGTGTAGACGAGCCAGTTCGGCACCGTGTCGCCGGGCGCCGCGGCCGGCAAGCCCGACATGGTGACGATTGTCTTGACGCCGATCTCGCCGGCGAGCCGGACAGTCTGCTCCATCTCCTTGCGGTGCCGCTCGCCCATCGATCCGGGGTCGAGGGGGTTGGCCGAGCAGTTGAGCGCGGCGATCGTGAGCCCGCGCGTCTCGATCTCCTTGAGGGCGGATTTCAGCTTGCCCTTGTCGGCAAGCAACGGCTCGGCCCGGAAGTGCGGCCCCTTGGACCAGCCGCCGCCAGTCATCTCGACGCCTTCGACGCCAAGCTTCACGCACTTGTCGAGCATGTCTGTGAAGGACAGTGCGCCCATCACGTCGGTGCAGATGGAGAGCTTCATGGGCATCGCCTTCGTGAGGTGTCGTTAATTGAAATCGACCCAGGTCGAACCCGCGTCGGCCGAGCGGACGCAGTTCTCCAGCCAGCGCACGCCTTCGGTGCCGGCCGCGATCCCCGGATAATGGTGGCCTTCGAGGAAGGCTTCGTCGCCGCGGCGCTTGGCGTCGATCGCCTGGGCGATCCACAGGTAGATGTTGGACCAGCTGTCGCCGAGCCCTTCCGTGTGGAGCCCGCCCATGCGGTCGATCGCCAGGCTCTCCGGCTCTAGGTAGGGCATGCCATGGTGCAGGATGCAATTCGGCTCGCCCTGTACCTCATAGATCAACTGGTCGGGATGGCTGTCCGACCACTCGACCGAGGCTTTGGAGCCGACGAAGCGGTAGCGCTGGCTGCCCATGTTGCCGGCGTCGACCGAGGACACCCACAGGTGCCCGCGCGCCCCGTTGTCGTAGTGCATCAGCACGGTCGCGTGGTCTTCGAGCGGCGCCCGGGTTGGGATGAAGGCCTTGCGGTCGCACAGGAGCTTCTCGATCCGGAGATGCGGCAGCACGACCTCGGAGAGGTAGTAGAGGTGGGTGCCGATGTCGCCGAGCACGAAGCTGGGGCCAGCGGTCTTCGGGTTGGTGCGCCAGCGGACGGCCTCGCCCGCGCCCACGTCGTCGCCCGCGTTGAATCCGTGGGTGTAGCGCAGGTCGACGAGCCGGATCTCGCCCAGCATGCCCTTGCGCACCATCGCGGCCATCTGGTGCACCAGCGGATGACCGGTGAAGCCGTAGGTGACACCGACGATCAGGTGCTTCCCGGCCGCGAGGGCGGCGATCTCGTCGCACTCGGCAACCGTGAAGAAGAGCGGCTTTTCGCAAATCACGTGCAGGCCAGCCTCAAGACAAGCCTTGGTGATCTCGTAGTGGGTGAAGTTCGGGGTCGCGATCGATACGACCTCGACGCCGCCTTCCCGCCCGCGCTCGCCGGCGATGAGGGCCTTGTAGTCCGCGTAGCAGCGATCGGCGGCGACGCCGAGCCGGGTGCCGAAGTCCCGCCCGCGCTCGGCGTCCAAATCGAACGCCCCCGCCTTGAGCTGGTAGGTGCCGTCGCGGAGCGCCCCGGTGCGGTGCTTGTAGCCGACCTGGCCGGTGCGGCCGCCGCCCACCATGCCCCAGCGCAGGGGCCGTTCAATCGACATCTCTCCATTCAACATGGACACGATCCTGGGACTGAGGTCTGGTCGGCTACGCGACTGCCCGGAACGACGAGGCGTAAAGGTCCGGCTTCGGTCGCATGACGACCGGTTCGCGCTGGCCGCTGTCGACGGCGCGCAATGCGGCATCGGCCACGAGGGTCGCGGCGTAGCCGTCCCAGGTGCTCGGACCCGTCCCGGTGCCAGCAGCGGCCGCGGCGATCCACTCCCGGAATTCCTGATCGTAGGCCTCGATGAAGCGCTCCCGCCAGTCGGCCGGGAACGCCTGGCGTAAGCCATGACGGTCGCTGACGACTGTCGCTGGCCGGTTCGGCAAGCTCGCCAGCCCCTGCTCGCAACTGACCTCGCCGCGTATGTCGTAGCCGTAGGCAATGTTAACCGAGATCTCGATGTCGACGAGCGCACCTGAGGCCATGTGCAGCAGCACCAGCGTCGGATCTCGGAGATCCTTGCCGCGCGTGTTGCGTCGCGGAACGCGGACCTCGACGGCTTCGACCTCGTCGTCGAGCAACCAACGCGAGACGTCGGCGTCATGCACAAGCGTGTCGTTGAGCGGCATCTCGGATGTGTAGAGCCCCTCCGGCACCGACGCGTTGCGGTGGGCCGAGTGAAACAGGAGCGGCGCCCCGAGCGTGCCGCCGTCGATCACCGCCTTCAGGCGCCTGTAGTCGGCATCGAAGCGGCGCATGAAGCCGACCTGCACGAGGCGGCGCCCGAAGGCCACCTCGGCCTCCATCACCCGCAGCGCGGCCGCGGCCGACGTGGTCATCGGCTTCTCGCAGAAGACGGGCTTGCCCGCGTCGAGTGCGGCGAGGAGCTGCTCCTCGTGCGCCGGTCCCCAAGAGCAGATCACGACCGCCTGGATGTCGTCCGACCGGACGAGCTCGATGGGTGTGTCGTAAACCCGGGCGCCATCCGGAGCCACGGCTGCCGCCCGGCCGGCGTCCATGTCATTGACGCCGACGACACCGGCTCCCGACAGAACCTGGGTGAGACGACGAATATGGTCCTGGCCGATCATCCCCGTGCCGATCACGCCGACGTTGAGGCTCATTTCATGCCCCAGTACTGGTCCACGTAGCGCTGCATTTCGGCGCGCATGAACCGGCCCGACTCGTCCGCCTTGTCCTCCCAGGCGAAGACGCAGGACGTCATGATGCCGTCGAAGCCGATCTCGGCCAGCGTGCCGAAGAACTCGTCCCAGGGCACCTCGCCCTGGCCGATGTTCGTATGCTGGTGCACCCGAGCTTGGGTGCCGGGCGGGTTGAGGATGTAGCGCAGCCCCGAGCTGGCCTTGTGGTTGAAGGTATCGCCGACATGGACGTGGGCCAGCACGTCGGCACATCCGCGCAGCATCGCCCGGGTGTCGTCACCAAAGTAGAAGGTGTGCGGCGCACAGTAGAGAAACTTGACCCTGCTCGAGTTGACCGTACGGACGATGTCGACAGCCGGCTGGATCGTCTCGCACCAGTCCTCGGGATGCGGCTCGACGTGCAGGTTGATCTTCTCGCGCTCGAAGATCGGCACCAGCGTCTCCATGGAACGCCACCAGGCGTCCTCGCAGGCCTCGATCATCGATCCGGTGTGGCAGCAGTAGCAGGAGCCCTTGTCCGGGTGCGGGCCGCGGCCGAACTCGGAGTTCATCGTTTCGACCTCGAGTTCGAGGGCGATCTCGATCGCGCGCTTCCAATGCCGCACCGCGGCGAGGCGCTCGACTTCGTCTTCGAGGCCCAGCGATACATCGGCAGTAGTGAGGCGATCTTCACGTCGGCGTCCTTCAGCGCCTTCTTGAACGCCCGCACCCGCTCGGGGAACACACGCGGCGCCTTGAACCATTCCAGGAAGTCGCCGCGCGGCGCCAGTTCCATCCAGTCGAAGCCGAGCTCCTTCACTTTGTGGGGCAGCGCCTCGAGGCTCAAGTGCCGGTGCATGTGGGGGTCGATGGCGATCTTCATGGAATGCTCTCTGCGTCGCGATTTGGGCGAAGGACCGTGGCGGGAATCGCTTTTCAGTCACGAGACCGGCGACATCGCTCTTCCGTCATTCGCGTTCAGCTCGGTGTCGAGATTGGCCAACGACTCTCCGCCGGCCATGAGGTCGGTGATTTCCTCGCGGGTCTTCTCGCCACGCATGAAATTGGCCGCCAATGCTCCGCGGATCAGCACTGCATAATGATCGCCGACAGCCATCGCGTGGGTGACCTGGTGGGTGATGAAGATGACCGAAAGGCCCCGTTTGCGGGCTTCCAGGACGATGCGGAGCACGTGCGAAGCCTGCTTGACGCCGAGCGCCGCAGTCGGTTCATCAAGGATCAGGACACGAGCGCCGAAATGAACGGCGCGCGCGATCGCGAGGGATTGCCGCTCGCCGCCCGAGAGGCCACCGACGAGACGGTCGCCGTCCTCGATCCGGGTGATGCCGAACTCCCGCACGGCCTTGACCGCGACGGCATTGGCCGTCTTGCGATCGAACACCTTGAACGGGCCGAAGCGCTTCACCGGCTCCTCGGCGACGAAGAAGCTTCGGCCGATGCTCATCAGCGGGAAGGTGCCGCCGAACTGGTGCACCGTCGCGATGCCGCGCTCGGAGGCGTCCTTCGGACCCTCGAACACGACGGCCTTGCCGTCCATCAGGATCTGCCCGCGGGTCGGTTTGTGCACGCCGGCGAGCGTCTTGATGAGGGTCGACTTGCCGGCGCCGTTGTCGCCGAGGAGGCAGAGGACTTCGCCTTCGCGCACCTTCAGCGAGATGTCATGCAGGACGTCGATCGGCCCGAAGGACTTGTCGACGTTGCGGAGCTCCAGAACGGGAGGTTTGTCGGACATGGCTCAGGCCCTCGCCCTTTTCCTGGGGGAATAGCTCACCGCGAACTTGCGGAAGCTCTCGTTCATCGCGACGGCGCCGAGCAGCGTGACCCCGATGATCAGGTTCGACCAGTTGCGTTCGAGGTGCGTGAAGTAGATGCCCTGGCTGACGATCGCGAAGGTCAGCGTGCCGACGAAGATGCCGACGACCGACCCGAAACCGCCGGTCAGCGGCACGCCGCCGACGACGACCGCCACGATGGCGTTGAAGATGAAGCCCATGCCGCCCGAGACTTGCGCCGAGTTGAATTGGATCGCCTGGCACATGCCGACGAAGGAGGCGCTGCAGGCGGACAGGATAAAGAGCGAGATGATCATCCGATCGACCGCGATGCCGGCGTTGCGCGCGCTGACCTTGTCCCCGCCTATGGCGAAGAGTTGGTTGCCCCAAGGGGTCTGATGAACCACGAAGGCGAGCGCCGCGGCGAAGGCAAGCCACCACACGATGATGACCTGGTGGCTGCCGCCGATAAGTTGCCCGAACAGGAACTTGGCCCAGGGCGGCGAAACCAGCGGGACGCTGGCGTTGCCGGTCAGGAGAACGGCGCCGGCGAGCACGATGCCCTGCATCGCGACGAGGGTGCCGAGCGTGATGATCAGGGACGGCACCGAGGTCCGGACCTTCAGAATGCCGTTCACGAGCCCGACCAGGACGCCCATACCAAGCGCAGAGGCCATGCCGACCCAGATTGGGAGGCCGTAGTAGCCCGAGACAAGCGCAGTCGTCATCGAACCGACCGGAACCATGGCGCCGATGGAGATGTCCATCTCGCCCGCGATCATTAGGAGGCCGACCGGGATCGCCACGATGCCGAGATTGGCGGCGAAGTTGATCCAGCTCGCGGCGCCGAACAGGGTTGCGAGATCGACTCCTCCGAAGATCACGAAGAACACGATGACGGCGACGAGGCTGAGGACCGCGCCGGCTTCCGGCCGACGCATGAAGGATGCGAATGCGCTCATGGATCAGCCCCTCACTTCTTCTTCGACGCGTAGCTGAGCGCCATCGACCGGAAGCTGTCGTTGGTGAGCACCGCGATGAGCAGGAGCGCCCCGATGATGACGGATCCGACATTGGGGTCGATGCCGGTGAAGAAGATGCCCTGATTGACTACGGCGAAGGTGATCGTGCCGAAGACGACGCCGAGGACGGAGCCGCGCCCGCCGGTCAGGACCACGCCCCCGATCACGACGCACATGATGGCGTTGAAGATGAACGACTGGCCGGCGGCGACCTGCGCGCTCTTAAAGGTCATGACCTGGCCGACGCCGATAAACGCGGCGGCGAAGCCTGACAGCATGTAGAGCTGGATGGTCAGAGCTTGAGTCGGAATGCCCGCGTTCCGCGCGCTGACGCGATCACCGCCGAGAGCGAGGATCCAGTTGCCGGTCGGCGAGACATGCAACAGGTAGTAGATCGCGACGATGAAGGCGGCCCACCAGAAGATGCTCACCTGGAACATGCCGGCCAAGGATTGGCCGAGAAGCGACTCCGCCACATGGCTGGGGACAATGAAGACCCCGGTGCTCCCTGCGATCAGGATGGTGAGGCCGAGCGTCAGGCCCATGACGCCAAACATCGTGCCGATCGTCAGGATCAGCGACGGGATGGTGGTCCGGGTGACGAGGAGGCCGTTGACGTATCCGACGAGGAGACCCACGCCGAGGGCCGCAAGGATGCCGACGATGTCCGGAACCCCGTATCGGCCCGAGATAATGGCGACCGTCAGCGACGACGCCGGAACGACTGCCCCGACCGACATGTCGAGTTCGCCCGCGATCATCAGGAGACCGACCGGGAGGGCGATGATGCCGACCTCGGAGGCCATGTTCAGAACGCTGGAAACGCCCGGCGAACCACGAAACACCTCGCCGCCCGCCACAGCAAAGAAAGCGATGACGACGATCATCGCGATGGCCGATCCGGTCTCCGGCTGGCCCGCCAATTGTCCGAGTGAACTTCTGAGGTCAATCGACCTGCGGCTTGCTTCCAGCATGGTGGTTCCTCCCACGCCCGTGGTTCGGCTGTTGCCGCCAATCGGTTGACGAGGGCCGCGCGAATGGAGGTCGCGCGGCCGCTTACGATCTCGTCAGCGGGCGCCCTGCTTCGCGCCTGCCATGGTGGTCTTGATGTTGGAAGCGTCGACCACGCCCGGGCCGGTCAGGATTTCGCGGGTCGGGATGGTCAGGCCGTAGTTGACGTAGCCGTTCAGGATCGACACGGCGTAGAAGCCCTGCTGGTATCCCTGCTGATCGACCGCGCACGCCTGGGTTCCGGCGGCGATCTGGGACAGGATCGCCTCGTCGAAATTGATGCCGCAGATCTGCACCTTGCCGGCCTTGCCGGCCTGGGCGACCGCCTGAGCCGCCCCGACGGCGTCGAGGTTGGCGGTGGTGAACACCGAGTCGACGTTCGGGTGCTGCAGCAGGTAGGCGCGAACGGCCTGCGTGACGGCGGTGACGTTGCCTTCCGCGGTGGCCGGCAGCGGCAAAGCATCGGCCTTCCCGCCTGCCGAGGCGATCCCGTCCTTGAAGCCGCGGCAGTAGTCTTCGATATTGGCGGCGCCGGGCAGGGAGTTGACGCAGACGCCGTTCTTGCTGGCGTGCTTGCCAACGTACTCGCCTCCGGCCACGCCGGCCTTGTAGTCGACCGCGCCGACGTAGTTCAAAGCGCCCAGGTTATCCGCGGCCTGGATGCCACCCGCGTTGTAGACGATGAACGGGATGCCGGCGTCCTTGACGCTTTTGAATGCTGGATCCTCGGCGGCCGGAACCCAATCCGGGGCGACGATGGCATCGGCGTGTTGGGAAATTGCTTGGCGGATCAGCTCCGCCGCGTCGGGCCCGAGGTTGTCGTAGTTCTGGGGCGCCAGCCAGGTGACGGAGCCGCCCTGCGTCTTTGCGACAGTGCCGGCGTCTTCAGCGCCTCGCTTGACGATCGACCAGAACGGATCGTCAGCCTTGCCGCCGACAACAAAGATCTTGGCGCCCGCGGCCACAGCGGCAGTAGTCCCCGAGCTCAGCAACGCCGCCGTGAGGGCGGCCGCGACGATACGTTTGGCCTTAAGCATTCCAGTTTCCTCCACACATCGCCTTGGCGACGAAACCTTGTGTTTGTTGGCACGTGACATATCGTGCATTTCACAAAGCATGAAGAAGCGAGTTTCGTACGCGATGCATACGTTTCAAACGTATCATGCCACGAATGAACCGTGAGGATGTCGATGAGGGGAGCAACCATTGCCACGCTGGCGAAGGCATCCGGCGTTAGCTTATCGACCGTCAACCGGCTTCTGCACGGAACCGGAACAGTGCGTCCCGAGACCGCAGACCGGATCGTCGAGGTTGCGCACAAAATCGGCTTTTATGGGCTTGGCGCATTGCATGGGCGAAAGCGGGACAACCTCCCCCACCGGACCCTCGGATTCCTGATGCAACAATCGCATCGGGCGCTCTACCAGATGTGGGCGGAACACATCGGGACGGCCGCATCGTCGCGCACCGATGCCAAGGTCAACGCGGTGGTCAAGTTCGAGGACGATCTGGCCGCCGAGGCCGTTGCGGAGAACCTGTTGTTACTCGGGCACAAAGTAGAGGCGGTCGCGGTTGTCACGGCCGACCACCCGCTGGTGAGCCAAGCCATCGACGAACTCAAGCGCAAGGGCGTGCCGGTGGTCGCCTATGTGACGGACCTGTCGGCCGCCAGCCGGGCCGGGTTCGTCGGTACCGACAGCTGGAAGGCGGGGCGCACCGCTGCATGGTTCCTGAGCCAGATGGCGCACGACAAAGGAACGATTGTGCCACTTATTGGCAGTCACAGGTATCAGTGCCAGGACGTCTCGGATGCGAGCTTCCGCTCCTACATGCGAGAGCACGCGCCGGAGTTCCACGTTAACGACACGCTGCTCACCCAAGAAGAGCCGGCGAAGGCCTACGAGGTCATGTGCACACTCATGACGACGGTGGCGGAGCTGCGGGGCATCTTTGTTAACGGCGGGGGAATCTCGGGCGTGCTGCGGGCCATGCGAGAGCTAGACCCTGGCCGACATCGGCGACTGCGCGTGGTCTGCCGGGATATCGGCCCGGAAACCCGGAAGGGCTTGGGAGAAGGATTGGTCACGGCCGCCTTGCGCCAACCGCTCGACAGGACACCGCAGGAACTGATCGATGTGATGCTGCGCCTTCTGGAAGGACGCGCAACCTCTTCCATCGAGCAACGCATCGTGCCATTCGAGATCGTCACGCCCGAAAGCCTCTGGACTTGAGATCACCCGGGGCCCTTGACCGCCTGCAATCCGATCAACGAAGCGCAAACAGCAGATGGGCTATTCGTTGGCTCGGTTCACGCCTGAGCTCCTACGCCGCATCCGGCGCTGGGAGCACGAGCGCGTTCTCGATGCCCATGCAGCATCGTCTCGACCGCTGCCCGACACCATGCGCGTCCGACGACAAACGGTCGAGCACGTCTTCGGGCCGATCAAAAATTGGATGGAACGCAGTCACTTCAAGACACGAAGACTGTTGAACGTGGGGACGGAACGTCGTCGCTCTTGGCGAGGCTCCACGAGGTCGGCAGGTTCAGGGCGACGATGCGGACCTGCCTGGCGTCGATCTCGGTACGAAGCGTCTGCCAGTCGTTCGCGGTAAGGCGCGCCAGGCGGTCCACCTGCTCGGTCAGGAGCACGTCGCCTGGTTGGCTGTCGGCCAGGAGCCGGAACAACTCGGGGCGCTGCAGGGTGGCACCGCTCTCATTCTCGACGTAGTGGGCCGCGATGCGCAGGCCGCGCTAATCGGCGAATACGTCAAGCGCCGCCCGTGCCCGGATGACGTCCTGCTGGTCGGTGGAAGCTCGGAGGTAAGCGCGGACGTACACGGACCACCGGAGTTCGTTTTAGGTAAGTTCACCGGGCGTATGCTGGCGGCCGTCAACGGCATGCTGCTCGACATGCTGGCCGCGATCGCCCGCCAGGACTACGTGGACCGTCGGCGGCGACAGGCTGGGACCGCCAAGGCGAAAGCAGCCGGCCGTTACAGGGGTCGCCCAGAGGACCGGCAGCGCAACAACGGGATTGCCGCCATGCTCCGAGCAGGCTTGCCCTGGCAGCAGATCGAGGGCGCGTTCGGTTGCAGCCGCCCCACTATCGCGAAGGTGAAGAAGCGGCTGGCCGACCCAGCCACGGCCGGGGTCTGAGAACGCTTCGACCAAGGCAGGGAGACCGAACGAGAGGGCGTTCAAAGCCGTTGTTCAGTCTGCGAGGTTTTCAATCTGGACGTTCGCCTATACATACAGTAAAATAAATATTAAATTCTATTAATTATAATTTAGCGTTAAATTTGTAGTGTGATCGTCTTCATGATCCGTTTATACTTTAAAATACATTTAGGATCATGCGATGAATTATTTTTACTTTTTGCGATTGGTCGCCAAATCTCTCTTAGTAGGGTGTATTGTTACGTTTATCAGCTTTGATGCACGATCCCAACCATTATGTACGATTCCTGAGTCTCGACATTACGCTGGATTGGTAAGAGCTTACATTGCAGATTTGAAATCATCGTTCCCGGAAAGTAGTGATTTCACCAATGATTCTGCTTTGACACAAGATAACTTCCAGACGATTTTATCTGGATTAGTTTCAAACGTCGGTGTAAACGGCATTCGTGTCCCTATCATACCGCAGTTTTCTGATCTATCATCTTACTCTGAACTATATCGAAAGATATACGGGTATGCTCGTCGTAACCGACTCTTTATATACGCGAGCCCCTTAGGGTTCGGTCCGAACTCATACATTGGATGGTCCGACGAGCGATATGCATCTTGGATCGCCGCCTATTCGACTGCTTTTAAGCCGGATTTCGTATCTCCGTTCAACGAGGCGGGTTTCGAGGATGTTCGGATCGCAAATATCATGAAGAAGCTACGACCGAAAATAAGCGGCTTACCTATAATGCTGGTTGGCCCCGATAAAACATCGGTGCTCGATACAATTCAGGATTTTGCATCTCGCACGTCGGTCGGGCCATTTTTCGATATCGTGTCGTCCCATAATGCCAACCGGGATAGTACAGCCACGGGTCAGAACTGGTCTTATTTGGTTCACGAGGCGCCGGTCGGCCGAGCCGTCTGGTCATCCGAGAACCCGTCGAGTTGGTTCGTGGGGCAGAGCAACAACCTGCCCGGCCTCGATGGAGCAGTTGAGAGTGGCGTAAAAGGGTTGGTGGTTTGGCGAGGCAAGCCAAGCCTGATTGACGACACAGGGCAGGCAACCTTGAAAGCGTGCAAGCTCGCCGAGCACATCATTGTAAGCAACTGAACGTTAGGACCACCTCAGTTGCCTGACTCTAAAAGTAACCTGCCTGGCTATATGTGGGAATCAGAGAAAAACCTGCCTCAAACTATCTCGATCAGGAGGAGCGCAGCGGCTCTGGAGACTAAGTGACCGGATCACACCGTAAACGGTTTCCGCAAAGATCGGGGCCAACTGGCCGAGGGTGATGGTCAGCTGCTAGATCGACAAAGCGTGTTGTGCAAGAAGAGAACCTTTACTTTATATTATAATTTGCATCGCAGCAAAAATGCGGCATGCTTATGAAGCAGACTCTTCTATTTTCATTGAAACTCGTCTGCAGTCATAGTTAAATCGACATGGAGGGAATGACCTATGCATAAAGCATTTATAGCATCCACATTTTTGATTTCTTGCACAATAATTACAAGTGTATCTTATGCGAAAGACTGCGACATAGAGCATTATAACTTCGTCTTCGGCCAGGACACATCGACCCATATGACTGTCAAAAGCGGTAAGTCTTGCGGCTCGACCATCACCACGCGCGGCGGTGGAATGCAATCTTTGGCAGTATCGCAGCCTCCTCAAAGCGGTAGTGCTGTGACACCGACGCTCGTTCGATGGGAGTATCGTTCAAAGCCTGGTTACTCCGGTAAAGATGCCTTTGTCGTCCAGGGATCGGGTGAGTCGATGGGACAGCGCGGAGTGCACAGAGGAAACGTCAACATCAACGTTGATGTCGATGTCGTTCCGTAACGGCTGGACGAAAGCCTAGCTTCCCCATTCCCGCCAAACCTCACCACCATAGCGGCCGGATCGCGTTTCGCCGTCCGGAGCCCGTTGTGAGGATTGTCGGAGCTGCCTTGACGCTAAATGCGCGAGGTACGGAGCGCCACTCACCACAGGTTCTGTCATGCTCTTTTATCGGTATTTCGCTGGCCGCAGCCGAAAGGCTCTGGCTGAAACCCTTGCGGCCGAAGACCCGTTTGCCTTGCCGCCAGCCGAGATTGTCGAGCGCATCCTGGAACTGGGCAACGTGCCGGACGTGACAGTACCGCTGCGAGAGATGTGGCCGACGGTCGGCCGGGTCTATGAGGTCCGCCGGGAAGAGCAGGGCTTCCTCGTGGCGATAGGCCGGGATGCGGAAGAGATCAGCGTGCAGGAGCTACGGCTGGATCGGTATGACTTGATCAAAAAGTCCAGAAACGAACGGCCGCCCCCAGAGGAGCGGCCCAAGTTGGAACGGGAGGATGCCCCAAAGAGGAGGGACGTTCTGGTTATTGCAGATGTCGTGCCGGTCAGATTGTGACCGACGCCACATTCAAAAGAAGCCGCT
>CAXUOD010000161.1:0-12067 GCA_964252585.1 uncultured Lichenihabitans sp.
AGATCGATCCGGACTTCAAGATCAAGATCGTCTGGGTGAACTCCTGGTTCGACCCGGGCAAGGAAGCCGATGCGGCGAAAGCCTTGATCGCGCAGGGTGCCGACGTCATCGCCCAGCATACGGATTCGGCGGCTGCGCTGCAGGAAGCCGAGAAAGCCGGCATCCACGGTTTCGGACAATCCTCCGACATGGCGAAATTCGCGCCGAAAGCCATCCTGACCTCGCTCGAGGACAATTGGGGGCCGTATTACGTCGGGGAGGTCAAGGCCGTGATGGACGGCACCTGGAAGTCGCACGACACCTGGGGCGGCCTCGCGGCCGGCATGGTGGTGATGGGGCCGTACCAGAACATGCCCGACGACGTGAAGGCCATGGCCGAGAAGACGGAGGCCGACATCAAGTCCGGCAAGACCAAGGTCTTCGCAGGTCCGATCACCAAGCAGGACGGCACGATGGCGGTCAAAGCTGGCGAGGTCATGCCCGACAAGGAGATCCTCGGGCTGAATTACTACGTCAAGGGCGTCGACGACAAGCTGCCGCAGTAGCAGGGTGTTCCTTCTCCCGCTCGCGGGAGGTGGCCGACAGGCCGGATGAGGGGATGGCTGCCGACGGAGCCGACCCTCATCCGTCGTCGCTCAAACCACTGTCCCGTGCAGGTCGTAGGCATCGGCCCGTTCGATCCGAACCGTGACCACGTCGCCGACCCTGACGGGAAAGCGGTGCGCCAAGTGGACCTTGCCGTCGATCTCCGGCGCGTCGCCCTTGCTCCGGCCGACCGCGACCCCAGACCCGAGCGCATCCACGATCACGGGCAGACGCTTGCCGACTTTGCGCGCGAGCAACCGTGCGCTGATGGCCTGCTGATGCGCCATGAAGCGGTCGAGCCGCTCCGTCTGAACCTCCGGCGGCACCGCCGGGAGCCCCAGCGCATTGGCCGGCGCACCCGCGACAGGCTCATACTTGAACGCTCCCACGCGCTCGAGCTTGGCTTCGCTGAGCCAGTCGAGCAGGATCTGGAAATCCTCCTCGGTCTCACCCGGAAAGCCCACGATGAACGTCGACCGCAGCGTGAGGTCGGGGCAGATCCCGCGCCAAGCCGCAATACGATCGAGCGTCCGGTCCTGCTTGCCGGGACGCTTCATGGCGCGCAGCACGTTGGGAGCCGCATGCTGGAAGGGGATGTCGAGGTAGGGCAGCACGAGCCCGTCCGCCATCAGCGGCACGACCTCGTCGACGTGGGGGTAGGGGTAGATGTAATGCAGCCGGACCCAGGCGCCGAGCCGCCCGAGTTCGCGCGCGAGGTCGATGAACTTCGTCCGAACCTCGCGGTCTCCGTAAGGCTCGACCGCATAGCCGCGGTCGAGCCCGTAGGCGGCCGTGTCCTGCGACACGACGAGAAGCTCCTTGACGCCCGCCTTGACGAGCTTCTCGGCCTCGCGGAGCACATCGGCGATGGGCCGCGACACGAGCCGGCCGCGCAGCCGCGGGATGATGCAGAACGAACAGGCGTTGTTGCAGCCTTCCGCGATCTTGAGATAGCTGTAGTGGCGCGGCGTGAGCTTGATGCCCTGCGGCGGCAGCAGGTCGAGGAAGGGGTCGTGCAACGGTTCGGCGGCACGATGCACCGCCTCCATCACGCTCTCGTAGGCCTGCGGACCCGAGACCCCCAACACGTTCGGGAAGGCGTCGCGGATCGCTTCGGGCTCGGCCCCCATGCAACCCGTGACGATGACCTTGCCGTTCTCGGCCATCGCCTCGCCGATGGCGGCCAGCGACTCACGTTTGGCGCTGTCGAGGAAACCGCAGGTGTTGACCACGACGGCATCGGCGCCGTCATGCTTGCGCGTGATCTCGTAGCCCTCGGCTCTGAGGCGCGTGATGATGCGTTCGCTGTCGACCAGCGCCTTGGGGCAGCCCAGCGATACGAAGGAAATGCGCGGAGCGGCGCGCCCGGCCGCTGGAGCGCTGACATCGTCGATACGGTCCAGCATCCGCAGCCATTGCCACGTCGGCGCCCCGGTTGCAACCTGCGGCGCCGATGAAAGCGCAGACGCGGCGCTTCAAGCGCGGCGCCTCAGGCGCGGCGCTTCAAGCGCGGCGCTTCAAGCCGAAGGACGGCATCGGGCCTCCCACTAAGAGGATGGCGCCTTCGAGCGCATCGAATTGTGCCGTGGACAGGAACGCGGTCATCGAGGCCGGCAGGTAGGGTTTGATGGCCTCGGCCATGCCGCCCACGAGGGCGACACGCCGCGCCCCGTGGCGAGCCAGGGCGGAGGCGAGCTCTCCCAGCGCATGCGCGGCTTCTTGGATCAGTCCGAGCGCCACCGGATCGGCCGCCGCCGCCGCCGTGAAGGCGGCCGGAGCATAGGCCCCGTAATCGCTCGACCGGGCCTTCAGCCCCCAGCGGATCACGGCCGCGGGATCGTCGCCGAACTGCGCCATGAGCTTGCGGGTGAATGGGGTGTGGTCCTCGAGACCATCGTGGGCGCGCAGCGCCCGGCGCCAGCTCTCGAGGCCGATGCGCGCCCCGGACCCGTCGTCGCCGAGCACGAAGCCCCGGCCACCGACGAAGACCTCGCGGCCATCGATCAGCGCCAGTCCGGCGCTTCCCGTGCCGGCGATGATGAGACCGCCGTCCTGGCCCGCATGCGCGCCGAGGCAGGCCGTCACGGCGTCGTTGGCCACCCGAACCTCCGCGAACCCGTCGAGCGCCGCCTCGACCTGACGCGCGATGGCGGCCGAGGATACGCCGGCCAGACCGAGCCCGAGGAACAGGCGCGTCCGTGCCTCGACGGTCAGACCGGCGCGCTTCAGGGTTTCGTCGACGCAGGTGCGGATCGTCGCCAGCGCCACGTCGAAGTCGAGATAGACGTTGGCCCCACCACCCTGGGTCGAGGCCAGGAGGGCGCCCCGCTCGTCCCGCAGGCGGGTGCGGCAGCGCGATCCGCCCCCGTCGATCCCCATGAAGAGGGCAGGGCCACTGGAATTCCCTTCGGGCATGAAGCTCGTCCCCGCCGCATCTCGTTCCGCGCCCTCGATGTCTACAGGGCGGGACGGCTGCGGCCAAGAGTTCAACCATTCGCAGGCGTTCTGCAAAGCGGAGCGCGATCGGAAAAGCGTCCGTTCGTTTCACAGAACGCTGTTCGATTTTCCGAACGAAGCGGCGCGAAGCGACGAAGTCCAGGGTGTTGCCGGCATGGAGCTGCGCCCCGCCGCGCTGCGCTCGCGACGGTTGCGGGTCCTGTTTGGTCGGCTGGTGGAGACCCTTTAGACCGGGTAGACGAACAGCCCGATCGTGAGGGCGACGCCGATGCAGACCACGGCCATGCGAAGCAGCGTGTCGTCGACGCGCTTCAGCGCCCAGGCGCCCCCGAGGCCGCCCAGAACGGCCCCGACCCCCAGGATGAGAGCCGATCGCCATTGGACGGCCGGCGAGAAGGCGAAAAGGGCGACCGCCGCCGCGTTCATGACGCCGGCCAGCACGTTCTTGGTTGCGCCCGCGTTGCGGGTCGGCAGGCCCGCCATGGTGAGGGCGGCCAGCATGAGAAACCCGATACCGCCACCGAAATAGCCGCCGTAGATCGCGATGGCGAACTGGGCCGCGGCGGCTTGCGCGGCCCCGAGGTTCAGCGTCACACCGCCGGTGCGGCGGCGACCGAAGCTGCCGTAAGCGAAGACGGTGGTGGCGAAGAGCACCAGCCAGGGCACCATCCGGGCGAAGAAGGAGGCGGGTGTCACGAGCAGCAGGAGCCCGCCGAGCGCGCCACCGACGAGGCTGATCAGCAGCAACGTGCGGAAGGAGAGCGATTCGGCGCCCCTGACGAGCTTGCGCCCTGCGAGACCCGTCGACAGCTGGCCCGGGAACAGCGCGATCGTCGAGGTGATATTGGCGGCGCGGGCGTCCAGGCCGGTGAGGATCAGGGCCGGCAGGGTCACGAAGGAACCGCCGCCCGCAAGCGCATTCTGCATGCCGGCCCAGAGCCCGGCCGCGAACAGGATCAGAAGCGAACCCGTCACACCGCGGGACCGCGCGTGCGTCGGTGTCGGCTCACGCGGCGGCCTGATCGAGGGCGTCGAGATCGGCCGGGGACAGCGCCAGTGCCGCTCCGGCCGCGAGGCTTTGGAACTGGCTCAGCGAGGTCGCACTGGCGATCGGCGCCGCGATGCTCGGTTGCGCCATCAGCCAGGCCATCGCGATCGCGGCGGGCTCGACCTCGTGGCGCGCCGCGACGGAATCCAGAGCTGCGAGAATGCGATACCCGCGTGCGTTCAGGTACGGAGCCATCCCGCCGCCGCGCGGGCTCTTGCCGAAATCCGCTTCGGACCGGTATTTTCCCGTGAGAAAGCCGGCGCCCAGCGCATGGTACGGAATGACGCCGACCTCCTGTGCGATACACAAAGGCTTCAACTCGCTCTCGAAAGCCGCCCGGTCCGCCAGGTTGTATTGCGGTTGCAGCGTCTCGTAGCGCGGCAGGCCCTGCTCGGCGCTGGTCTTCAAGGCTGAACCGAGACGGGCGGCCGAAAAGTTCGAAGCCCCGACGATCCTGACCTTTCCGGCCTTGATGAGGTGCGCATAGGCTTCCAGGGTCTCTTCCTGGGGCGTGGCCTCGTCGTCGCGATGAGATTGATAGAGGTCGACGTAGTCCGTCCTGAGACGCTTCAGCGACCCCTCGATCGACTCGGCGATATAGGTCCGATCGAGACGGCCGTTCCGCCCGGGCTGGCCCATGCCGAGCTTGGTGGCGATAACAACCCGGTCCCGGTTCTTGCGGGCCGCGAGCCAGTTGCCGATGACGGTCTCGGACTCGCCACCGCGGTGACCGGGCACCCAAATCGAGTAGACATCGGCGGTATCGATGAAATCGAAGCCGGCGTCGACGAAGGCGTCGAGAAGGTCGAAGGACGTCTTCTCGTCCGCCGTCCAGCCGAAGACGTTGCCGCCGAGGCACCAGGGTGCGACCTGGATCTCCGACCGGCCGAGGAATCGTTTCTGCAAGGTCATGCGCGCCTCCGCCCTGTCATTCCTCGGCCGGCATCGTCGTCTTGATCGTTTCGACGATGGTTGCCGGATCGGTGTCGGCCGTCAACTCGGCCAGGAGTTCGGACGCGTCGCTCTCGATGTCGAAGTGCCGGCACAGCTTGTCCAGCATCGTCAGGACCTTGGTGCCCTCGAGTTCGGCCATCATGTTGATCTGCAGATTGAGGTGAGCGCGCCGGTCGGCCTCGTGTTGAAGGCGGTTTTGCGAACTGAGGATCAACAGGCCGAGCACGATGGCTTCGACGGAGGCGACGAGTGCCAGAAGGTTGAAGGGATAGGGGTCGAACGGGACGACGACGCGGTCGCGCGCCGCGGCGTTCCACGCGATCCAGATCGCGAAAACCGCGATGTGGATACAGACCGAGGTCGGCGTGCCGATCCTGCGGATCACGAAACGAGCAAATCTCTCGCCGGCCGAACGCTCGCCCATGACGGCGGATTCGACCTTGGCGATCGCATCGATGTTGCGCTGCTGAAGGTTTGGCGGCTCCTGTGCGGCCTGGCCGTGGGTCTTCTTCTCCATGCCTCATCATGGCGGCCTTGTGGCCACGCGCAAGCGACCCGGTGCGTCAGCCGGCTTTCCTCTGTGCCGCCGCAGGCCGTTTCGGTGCCGGCTTGGCGCTCGCGGCCGCGCCGGTCTTCCGCTTGTCCGCAGGATGTACCTTGGCGGCGGCGGCTTTCTTGGACGGCGCCGATTTGCCTTTCGCCGCCTTGCCCGAAGAGCCGGCCGGCTGACCCGCGACGCTGCGGCGCAGCGCCTCCATAAGGTCGA
This sequence comes from uncultured Lichenihabitans sp., assembly GCA_964252585.1. Taxonomy (GTDB): domain Bacteria; phylum Pseudomonadota; class Alphaproteobacteria; order Rhizobiales; family Beijerinckiaceae; genus Lichenihabitans. The sequence continues at coordinate 5,811 of CAXUOD010000161.1, forward strand.
CCACGTTGGACGGGGCCGCCGGCTCGTTCGCATGCGTCGGCGGCAAGCCTTTCTGCTTCGCGGCGATGAGGTCGCGCAATGCCGATTCGTAGCGGTCCACGAAACTGTCGGGCTCGAAATCCCGCTTCTTGGTGTCGATGATATGGTCGGCAAGGGCCAGCATCTCGGCGGGAACGGCCGTCTTGGGGATCGCTCCGAAGACCTCGCCGGCATCCTTGATCTCGTACGGAAACCTCAGCGTCGTGGCGACGATGCCCGGGCCGGCGGGCTCCAGCATCACGACGCGCTCGCGCCTGTTCATCACCACGCGGCCCAGGCCCGCCATGCCGCGCTTCTTCATCGCATCGCGTATGACCGCGAAAGCGTCTTCGCCGATCTTCTCGTTGGGCGCCATGTAATAGGGTGAGTCGAGGTAAACGTCGCCGATGTCGGCGCGCGGCACGAAGGAGTCGATGTCGATCGTGTGGGTCGATTCCAGAGCGATGCCGTCGAGTTCGTCGTTCTCGAAGGTCACATAGTCGCCCTTAGAGACCTCGTAGCCCCGCATCTGCTCCCCGGACTCGACGGCTTCTCCCGTCTCGCCATCGACCATGAGGCGACGCAGGCGATGGCCGTTCTCCCGGTTGAGGAGGTGAAAGGATACTTTTTCGGTCGACGTCGTCGCCGTGAACAGCGCAACCGGGCAGGACACGAGAGAGAGTCTGAGATGACCTTTCCAGTAGGGTCGAGACGCCATGACACCAAACTCCGGCACGCGCACGGCCGCCCTAGCCTTGGAGCACGCTCCGAGGACGAGGTCACCGCGCCGATCTTCGATCCGAGAACGCCGACTCAACGTCGGTTTTCCTGAGTCGTTCCGGAGTCTTAGCGGGAGTCGGGCAGTAAATTTCTTACCGCCCTGGAGTCTAATCCGAATCTTTTTTCAAAGGCTTAGCGGCGTAGCGCGATACGGCGAGTTCGAATCGCCGGGGAGCTCGCCGAGGCTCAGGTTCAGCCGCCGACGGCGTCCTTCACGCACTTCGTCGTAAAACTCGTCTTGGCGGCACCGGCGAGCTTCTTGCCGGCCGCGGTGGCGTCGCAGGTCGAAGCGGCGTCCTTCTGGCACTTGGTCATGAAGCTCGTCTTGGCGGCACCCGCCAGCTTCTTGTCCATGGCGTTGGACGCGCAACTCCCATCCGCATAGGCGCTCGACATCCCGGCCAGGAGAACTCCGACGATCAGAACGGCTTTCATGGTGTTTCCTCGATGGACCCGGCCCCGCGGAACGGCCCGTCGGGCATCGGGTCGGTGACCGATCTTGCGGGCCACTTGCCAGGGCCCCGAACCTCGACCGGCGCGCGCGAAAGGTGGCATTTCGGGCGACGAGGCGTCAATGCCATCGTGACGGTCGAGGTCGGCATGCAAGCCAGGAGAAGCGAGATCCGGATCTCTCGCCGGGGATCGACGAGGTCAAACGGTGGCTTCGCGTCCGCGGTCCACCAGGACGACGTGCAACGATGCGCGACGCCCAAAGCAGAACCGCATCCAAGGGAACGGCCATGCCCCGTCGCTCAGCACGCCACCGACGCTGCGGCGTAGCGGCGGTTCGGCTCGCCCGGCATGGGTTCACCAACGGCCAGGACTAAGTTTGTCCAGAGTGGGAGGTCCAAATATCGGTCCAGATCTTCCAGTCACTGCCGACCTGTTTCCAAATGAACACATACTTTCCACTTAGATTGGCACCGCCCGGAGTTCTCGATTCTGCATAATATGTTCCAATCTCACGAATATGATCGGTCCCCATCTGTTCAGCATCCTGGGTCCGCAATTTCACATTGTGATAGTATCGGGTGACATCGGACCAGAAGTTCTGAATGGCCTCGATCCCTTTGAGATTGTCGGGCCCAGGCGGTAGAAGGTCAGCATCATCAGTGAAGAAATTTTCAAGCCCAAGTGCACCAGGCGTACCAAGAACGGCTGCATACCGATCCTCCCAGGCCTGCACGGTGTCTTTCAGTGACATGTCTGCAATCCTCTTCTTAGAGCAATTACGGCCTCCTCCTGTCGAGGATGTGACAAGTCGAAGCCGTGAGCAAGCCTCCTTGGGTCCAATGCGGTGCGCTTCTTCTGTTGAACCTGGTCAGGGACCGTTCTCGTCTATGACATGGCTGAGCAGCCTTGCGTACCGAAACCCACGATTGTTTTGGCTTTTCGGGAGCAAAGTCGATGCTGATTCTACTCCTTGATGTAGGCGGATTTGAAAGTCTGCTTACGCGGTACCAGCCCGCCTCTTCACTCTCGCCGCTTCGTCTTTCACACCGTTGCGGCAGGTCGTGCAAAGCTCTTGAGATTGCGATGTTTAGTCGACAACACTGATTTGCACACCCCCCGTCTTTTACCTGGGCACCTGGCGGGGGTAGCGGCGGAGCCGATGGAGGGCCGGTGGCGGTTGAACCGGAGGAGCAGGCGGCGCCGCGGGCGGCGGAGCGGGTGGAGGTTCCGCCGGTGGAGCGACCGGCGGAACGGCAGGTGGTGGTGGAACGGGCGCCGCTGGAGCAGGTGCGGCAGGGGTGATGGTCCTGCAGGCGGTGCTGCTGCGGCGGCAGGTGGTGGTGGTCGCGGCGGACATGGAGGGCGTGGCCGCGGCGGCGCCGGCAAAGCGGGCGTTTCGTCCACGGGCCGCACCAGCGCTCCAGGATCCGGATACAGCGCGAACTTGCAACGCAAACTCGATGTCTCGCGCACGCTTGGGCATAATGGAACGGAGTGCGACGTCACGGGCCAGCGAGCGCTGGAGCGATCACGACCTCGGCCTCTCGAGCCGCGGCTGGCTTCGGCGGCCACCTTGCGGGCGAAGGCGACGTTGTAAAAGATCAACAAGCGCTGAGCCCTGGCGGTGGGAGGGGCAGGCAATGGTGTCTCGGGTGAGCCGGATGTTGCAACAGATCGGGATCGCACTCGCAGTCCCGCCCGTCCTGCTGGCCATCTGGCTCGCCGTACATGAGACGTCGTACGAGTGGGGGCCTCATCCCTGGGACAAGGATCCCATCCTCGCGCCGGTTCACAACGGCCGGATGTTAGGCACTTTCACCGATGAGATCGCTCTGCTTGTCCTTGCGGCTCTGATCTACGCAGCGTCGTGCGCCATCGGCTGGATCGTCGACAGGTTCACGTTGTCGAACGATCCGTGAATCCGCAGCAAGCTGATCCGGCCAGAGTGGAGCGACAGTCAAGCGAAGGTCGCGGCCCACGCCGCCAGCGAATCGAGTATCTCGGCCAGAACCTCGGCATCGTTCCAGCCGCTTTTGGCGGGGACGTGGAACGCGTGATCGGCTCCCTCGATCCGAACCAGTGTCGCTCGTTTGCCGAGTGCTTCGACGGTCGGGGCCAAAAGCGTCATGTCGGCCAGCGCGTCCCTGGTGCCCTGAAGAAAGAGCATGGGCACCCGGACAGCGGTCAGGTGCTCGGCACGGGCCACCCCCGGCTTCTGGGCGGGATGAAGCGGAAAGCCGAAGAAGGCCAATCCGGCAACCCCTGGCAGCGGGGCTTCGGCTTGCGCCTGGGAGGTCATCCTGCCGCCGAAGGACTTGCCACCCGCGATGAGCGGGATGGATCCCGCAAAACCGGCAGCGACATCGACGGCTGCGCGCACGGTCGCCTGAGCCAGGGGCGCCCGGTCAGGACGTCTGGAGCCCTGCTCCATGAACGGAAACTGGTACCGGAGGGTGCCGACCCTTCGTTCGGCCAAGCCGTCGGCCACCGCCGTCATGAACGGATGCGTCATCCCGGCGCCTGCGCCATGAGCCATGACATAACAGACCGAAGCCCGTGCAGGCATCCGCAGGAGACCGGAGACCGAGTGCTTGGCGTCTACCTTGACGGTCACGTTGTTCATCGACTTCGCGCCCCTTGCAGATGCTTCGACGCTCCGGCCCTCGATGGATCAGGGGAGCCTCGGCCAGGCTGGCCGTGCGGCTCGGTATCGGCGATCGCGCAGCAATCCCAGAAGCCGGTGGGCCGACTGGTCCGAACAGTGGAACCGTCTGTTGAGGTCGCGCCACGTAAAACCCTCAGCCGAGCCGAGCTCTCGCTTCCATTCTGCAAAGCGCCAGCATCTTGCGTGCACGGTCGCTGTCGGGATCGCTCGGTGCCGCCAGGAGGAACCCTTCCCACAGCGGAACCGCATCACGGAAGGATTGCTGTTCGGTCAGGATCCTCGCCAGATTATAGGAGGCGGCGGCGTAGCCCGGATGGATGCCAAGGGCCTGCCGGTAGCACCGTTCCGCTTCTTGGAGCCGCCGCTCCGCCTCGAACAGGTGAGCAAGGTTGAAAGCCGCTTCGGCACATTGCGGGTCTCGGTTGAGCGCCTGTCGAAAAGCGATCATGGCCTCGGCCGGACGCTGCAGTGCGACCAAGGCGTTGCCTCTGTTGAACGGGATGGCCGGATCATGCTTGTCCAGCTTTTCCGCTCGGCTGTAGAGACGCACGGCTTGCTCGAGATCACCGGCGGCTTCCTGCTCCGATGCTTCGGCGAAGATCTGATCGGCGGAGGCCTCCACCTGGTCGAGGACGAGCGCGAACTGGCCGCTGAGCTGCACGATCCGGTCACCGACGCTCTGCACGAGTTCACCCCACGGGGTCGTCACGAGCCGCGTTTGCGCCATCCGCAGGCCGCGCCGGCCGAGCTTGATGCCCGCCGAGACGATGGATGCAAACTCGACACCGTCCTGCAGAAGTCGGGCGACCTGCTTGGCCGTCGCGATGTCCTGATAGGTGCAGGTCCCATCGAGGGATCCGATGACATCGAAAACCGCGAGCGCCAGGCAAGTGGGGACGGGCATTTGGGCAAGGCGGGCCACGTCGTCGATCGAGTAGGGGCCGAGGCCGTGTTCGGCACGGTTGGATGCCAGGTCACGACGAAAGGTGCCCTCCGAGATCAGTGCGGCGCCCGGTGCTGTTTCGAATGGCAGCGCGAGGGAACTGCCCATGACGCAACGTTTCAACGCGGAGTGAGCAACAACGACAGTATCGGCCCGCAATGCCGAGCGCACCAGCCTTTCGCCTCTATTAACTAAAATACGAGTGATTCGCTCTCGACTTAAGTCCTTGAACCGACCGTAAATGAATACGGATCGAAGCTCACTGTTCATGGACGCATCTCGACGTCCATGCGGGCTCGCCGATCTGTGACCCGATCGATTCTGTAGAGCGTGGGTCTGCGATCATGGCGCCAAGAGCAAATTGGAACGGCTATCTGAAGCTGTCGCTCGTCTCATGCGCGATTGCCCTCTACCCAGCCTCCAGCACCTCTACGCGGATATCGTTCAACACGATCAACCGCAAGACCGGCAACAAGGTTCGTCGCATCTACATCGATCCGGCCACCGGCGAAGAGGTGACCGGGGATGACCAGGTCAAAGGCTACGCGGTTTCCAAGACTTCCTTCGTGCTGATCGAGGATGAGGACCTCGACGCGTTGAAGATCGAGAGTTCCCACACCATCGACATCGGCAAATTCGTGCCGCGGAACCAGATCGATCCGCGCTACATGGATGTCCCCTATTACATCACTCCGAACGACAAGGTCGCGCAGGAAGCCTTCGCCGTCATCCGCGAAGCGATGCGCGATGCCGATGTCGTCGGGATCGGCCGCGTCGTGATTTCGAGGCGCGAACGCATCATCATGCTGGAACCGTTCGAGCGCGGCATGCTGGGGACGGTCCTGCGCTTCGGCTACGAGGTCCGCAACGCCGCGGATTACTTCACCAGCATCCCTGAGATCGCCTTGCCGGAAGAGATGAAAGGTCTCGCCCACGTCATCATCGACCGCCGGGCCGGCATCTTCGACCCGACGGAGTTCACCGACAGGTACGAGGATGCGGTGGTCGGGATGGTGCGGGCCAAACAGGCCGGCCTTCCCGAGCAGTCGCCGTCCGCTGCTCCGTCCCCCTCCAACGTCATCGACCTCATGGAGGCCCTGCGCAGGAGCATCGGCGGCGAGCCGAAAGCCGAGAAGAAGCCCAAGGCCGAAGCCAGCGCCGTGCCCGCCAAGAAGCCCGAGCCATCCAAGTCCAAGACTTCTGTAGAACCGGAAAGGAAGGCAGCGAAGGGCAAAGGAAAGAAGTAGGAGCGGTCACGTCGGAGGATCGCTTGCCACGTCGACCGGCATTGCCTTGGCGGTCGCTCTGCCGCAGTCGCCCGCTCGAGGGCCGTCAGTGCTGACCTGGCGGAAGAGGTGGGATTCGAACCCACGGTAGGCTTGCACCCACGGCGGTTTT
>CAXUOD010000162.1:0-12062 GCA_964252585.1 uncultured Lichenihabitans sp.
CGTCCGGGTTCATGCCGTAGCGCGACGGCAGGTACTGGTAGACCAGCGTCTTCGATTGGTCGCGCTCCTCGCTCGACATGCCCCCGTCGCCTGTGGTGGTCGAGGTGCCGGCGGCCGCGGCGCCGCGCCCGAGCGCCTCCTTGGCATTGGCCGAGAGCGAGCCGAAACTCATTCCCGCGATGGTGATCGGGATCTTGAGGTGGATCGGCGTCTTGGCGAAGCGCGAGCCGAGCACGACATCGGTGCCGCAGCGCTCCCGGTAGCCTTCGAGCGGATAGCGCGACATCGAGGCGCCCAGGAACAGGAGGTCGTCGAAATGCGGCAGCCTGCGCTTCGCCCCGCCGCCCCGGATGTCGTAGATCCCGGTCGTGGCGGCCCGGCGGATCTCCGACATCGTGTAATCGTCGAATGTCGCGGACTTGCGCGGCGTCGTCGGCGGATTGTTATAGGTCATGGCGCTGGTTCGATGTGTTTGAGGGTGCAGCGTCGGTTTCCGCCGGGCTAGCCGTAGGCCTCGGCATGGTCGATGTTGAAGTTGTAGAGCTTGCGTTCGGAGCCGTAGCGCCTGAATTCGGACGGGGGAACGTCTCCCATGCCGCTCGTCTCGAGAAGGCCACGCAGGATCGCCACGTGTGCGGGCCGCATCTCCTTCTCGATGCAATCCGCCCCGAGGCTCCTCACCTTGCCCCGCACGAAGAGCCGCGCCTCGTAGATGGAATCGCCCAGCGCGTCGCCGGCGTCGCCGCAGATCACGAGGTTGCCGGCCTGGGCCATGAAGGCCGACATATGGCCGACATTGCCCCGCACCACGATGTCGATCCCCTTCATCGAGATGCCGCAGCGCGACGAAGCGTTGCCTTCGATCACCAGGAGCCCGCCCTTGCCGGTGGCGCCGGCATATTGGCTCGCATCGCCCTTCACGGTGACCCGGCCCGACATCATGTTCTCGGCGACCCCGGGCCCCGCCGAGCCGTGAACCGTGACGTCGGCCTCCTGGTTCATGCCGGCGCAGTAATAGCCGACGCTGCCCCGCACCTCCACGCTGATCGGCGCCTTGATGCCGACCGCGACCGCGTGCAGCCCGCGCGGATTGAGGATCTCCCACAAGGTCTCGTTGGTGCCCTGGCCCTGTCGATGAAGGGCCTGGTTGAGGTCGCGGAGCGCCGACGTGGACAGGTCGACGGTCGGCATCGCTCAACGCTCCCAGAAGTAGACGGTGGCGGGTTCGGGTTCCCACACATGGGCGTCCTCGATCCCGGGCAGGCCGACGAGGGCGCGGTACTCCGACCCGAAGGCGACATAGCGGTCGGTTTCGGCCAGGACGGCGGGCTTGCAGGCGATCGGGTCGCGCAGCACGCCGAAACCGTTCTTCGTGCCGACCACGAAGGTGTAGAAGCCGTCGAGGTCGTCGAGACTTTTCTCGAGCGCTTCGCCAAGGTTCAGCCCCTGGTCCATGCGCCACGTCAGATAGGCGGCCGCCACCTCGGAGTCGTTCTCGGTTTCGAGCGTGATCCCGTCATGCTTGAGCTGCCGGCGCAGGTTGTTGTGGTTCGACAGCGACCCGTTATGCACGAGGCATTGGTCGGCACCGGTCGAGAACGGGTGAGCGCCGAGCGTCGTCACGGCCGATTCCGTCGCCATGCGGGTGTGTCCGATCCCGTGCGTTCCGGTCATGGCGTCGAGGTCGAAGCGCCGGGCGACCGCGTTCGGAAGCCCGACCTCCTTGTAGATCTCGATCGCGTCACCGGCCGCCATGACGCGCAGGGCGGGATGGCGGTCGCGGATGAGCTGCCGGGTTTCGGCGGCCTGCTCGGCCGGGACGTCGAGCACGCCATGGCTGCTGCGCCTCGCGAAGCCGACCTCCGCACCGATCGCCTCGCCGATCGCCTCGGCGAGGCCCGAGAACGCGGCCTCGGGATCGGCGCTCTGCACCGTGATCTTGGCCCGTCCCGCGGTCCCGGACCCGTAGACCGCGAAGCCCGCGCTGTCCGGTCCCCGATCGCTCATCGTGGCCAGCATGCCGCCGAGGAGATGACCGAGTGCCGGCTCCAGCGTCTTGTCCTTGATGAACAATCCAACAATGCCGCACATCGGGTCACTCCGGAATCTTTCTGAGCCGTTTCCAGGGCTACAGACACCCTACGTGAATAGCAAGAATAATATATTCCTCAGAGGATTATCGGCGCGAAGCGCAGGCACGACTCGCCGCGGCGCTGTCTGCCGTGATGCGCGGCAATGTCGCATCTTGGGATCCCCTGTGCCTCCGCCCTGGTCGCGCGCTTTCGACGCAGTCCTGCATCTGGATTTGCTCCATCTCGCTCCCAATAACGGCACATACCGTAGTGTCGACGAGACGCGAAGAAGTGTTGCGGAGGATAATGCCGGTCTTGTCGCAAGTGAGCGAACACAGCTGTTCGGCCTATGCTGCATCGCAGCGCGACCATCGACGAGACGGGGCAAGATCCATATGACGACCCTCCTGTCCGATGTGACGACGCTGTGCGTTGAACTGAACGATCTGAAACGGATCCGGTCGGCTGGTCGAGAAGGCTCGATTGCGAGCCGGCTGTTTCGACGGTCCTGGTGCGAACTGGTCAATGGCTGCCCGGCATCCGCCGTCGCGTGGCGCATGGCGGGTCAGGCTCTGGCGGCCGCACGGCTCGGCGATGTCGACGGGGTGGCTCTCGCGCCTGCGGGACTGGGATCAGCCGAGATCGTCCAAGTCCTGCAGGCCTCGATCGAAGCGGTCGGCTCGGCGCTTCCCACGTCGGTGCGAATCGAAGCCTGCCGCGCCATTGCCGAACCCTGGCAGGGCGCGACCCCTGTGCCGGTGCCGGGTTTCGTGTCGGCCCTGGACCGGCAGCCGAGAGCCGGCATCACCAGCCCCGGCAGGCCGCGCATCGTCCTGGAACCCGCCGAGAGCCATGCGGAACATTGCATGCTGGTGGCCGTCTACGGGGTTCTGTTGGCGTCGTCCTATGGCGCCGACGCTGGGCGGGTCTTCCTGGCCGCCCTGGCGCACCACTTCCATAATGCAGGCCTGCCGGACTCCGGCTTTACCGGCGAGATCCTGCTGGGGCCGCACCTCGCGACCGTGATGGACCACTATGCGGCGGCCTGCCTCGACGAACTCGACCTGCCCCTTCGCCGTGCCGTCGTCGACGCACGAACGATCCTGCCCGATGCCGGGAGCCCCGAAGGGCGTGCGTTTCACGCCGCCGACGTGCTCGATCGCGTTCTGCAGACCAACCAATACATGCGGGCGGCATCGCTGACGCCCGGGCGCGTGCTCGACGAGATGGAGCTCGTCCATGCCGGGCCCGTGAAGGCCTTCCAGGACGATGTGTTGCGACAGGCAGGACTGCTGTGAGCCGCCCGCTCCTGTCCCCTCTGACCCGTGCCGTCCTGCAGCCCGACGGCGCCAACCTCCTGCGCGACGCCGACGGCCGACGATGGCCGGTCATCGACGGCATCCCCTACCTCCGCGTCGGTCGCGACGCGCTGGCGGCCGAGGTCGTGGCCCGCCTGCAATCCGGAGATCGCGAGGGTGCCCTCGTGCTGTTGCTGGCCGACCAGGACGATTGGTGGACGGGCCCCGAACCGGACCCGTCGGAGATTCTCGAGCTCGTCCGCGCGCGGGATCGCACCGGGCTCCGCCATGCCATGGCGGCCCTCGCGTTCGGTCGTGTCGGCGACTATTTCGCCCACCGCTGGAGCGATCCGACCTTCCTGGCGGGCCTGGCGCTGATCGAAGCCCATTGGCGGCCCACCCGCAACGCCTTCGAACTCGCCTGCGGCATCGGTCATTACGGGCGCGACCTGGCCCGGCGCGGCATTGCGGTCACGGGTGCCGACGTCGTCTTCGCCAAGCTCTGGCTCGCACGCCACTGGGTGGTGCCGGCCGAGACGCGATTGATCTGCTTCGATGCCGCGGCGCCGTGGCCCGTGGCTGAGGAACGGTTCGACCTCGTGTTCTGTCACGACGCCTTCTACTTCCTCGAGCCCAAGGCCGAGATCCTCGCTGCCTTGAGGGCGCTCGCCGGTCCAGGCGGACGCGTCGCGGTCGGCCACGTGCACAACAGCGCGTCCGACAACCTCTCGTCCGGTCATGCCGTCTCGGCCCCGGACATCGCGCGGCTCTTCCCCGACGCCACCGTCTACGACGACGCCGAACTCACGCGGGCGCTGGTCGAGCGCCGCTCGCCGCGTTCCGCGCCGCCCGCCGAGCTCGACGGGGTCGAGGCCTTCTCGATCGAGGACGCGACCCGTGGCGTGTCGGCCGCGGATCTGTCGGGCGGCTTGACCATGCCGGTCGCGGACGCCGCCTTGCGTCTCAACCCGCTGTTCAGACCCCGGGACGGCGGCATGGCGATCGAGTGGCCCTCGCCGCGCTACCAGACGGAATACGAACCCCGCACGACCCTGCCGCATTCGCTGACCAGGGCCGAGAGCGAGCGGCTGTCCGCCGTCGTCCTCCGGCGGGACGCGAGCGGCATAGACGAGGCGGTCCGCCGGCGCATTCTCGTCGACCTGCCGGAGCGCTGGTGATGGGACCCGTCCGATGGGGGATCGCCGGCTTCGGCTGGGTGGCGAGGGACTTCATGGCCCCGGCCATTCAAGACTCTGGTGACCGATTGGCGGCCGTTGCCGATCCGGACCCGGCGGCGCGGGACGAAGCCCGGGCGCTCGGCGCGCGAGGCTATGATGGTATCGCGGAACTCATGGCCGATCCCGAAGTCGAGGCCGTCTATGTGGCGACCCCGAACCATCTGCATCGCGTGGGGGTCGAAGCCGCGGCGCGGGCCGGAAAGGCCGTCTTGTGCGAAAAGCCGATGGCCGCGACGCTCATCGATGCGGACGCCATGGTGGCGGCCTGCCGCGAGGCCGGCGTGCTCTACGGCACGGCCTTCGACCAGCGTCATCACCCGGCGCATCGGGCTTTGCGGACGGCCCTCCGGAACGGGCGGGTCGGTACCGTGACGGCCGTGCGGATCGTCTATGCCTGCTGGCTCGGACCGGACTGGACGCAGGGTCGCGCGGCCGAGAACTGGCGGGTCGACCGGGCGAAGGCCGGCGGCGGCGCCCTGATGGATCTGGCGCCGCATGGCCTCGACCTCGTCGGTTTCCTGCTCGACGAACCCATCGAGACCGTCGCGGCGCTGCTGCAGAACAAAGTCCACGCCTACGCGGTCGACGACGGCGCCACGGTGATCGGTCGAACCCGGTCGGGCGTGCTCGCGACGCTTCACGTGGCCTATAACTGCCCCGAGGCGCTACCGCGCCGCCGTCTTGAAGTGGTCGGCACGCGAGGCATGATCGTCGGCGAGGCCACCATGGGGCAGGAACCGGGCGGCACGCTGATCTTCATCGACGGAGAGACCGGAAGCTCGGAAGCCCTGCCGGTGCCGAACCCCGCATCCTCGCCCTTCGCGGAACAGGTCCGTCGTTTCAGCCACGCGCTGCGCTCCGGCGTTTCGGCGGAATTTTCGGCCGAACGCGACCTCGCCACGATGCGGCTGATCGATCGGGCCTACCGGATGGGAGCATGCGCATGAACGGCCTGCCGGCCGACCTGCCCGACGCCGCCAGGGCCTATATCGAGGCCCTGCCGAAAGGACGCTTGGTCGGCTTTCCGATGACGCCGCTCGACCGCACCGGAATCCCGGCCTGGAAAGTGGCGTTGTTCCTCGACGAGGACAGCCGACTTCCCGGCAACATGCCGTCGGGCTACGGCTACGGAATGACGGACGGCGAGGCCATCGTCGGCGCCCTGGCCGAAATCGCCGAGGCCATCTGCCCGACGCTTCGCCTGATGCAGGCGCGCCAGCACCTCGGCTCCTACGCTGCTCTCGTGGCCTCCCGTGGCAGGAGCGGGATCGTCGACCCGCTGACGCTATGCCTGCCGGCCGGGAGCGCTGTCGATCGCGACACGCCGCTGGCCTGGACCGAAGCCGTGCGGGCCGGAACCGGCGAGACCGTACTGGTGCCGCTCGACGTCGGCGCGACCGACGTCTTCGAACTGCCGTCCGGGTACCGGCCGTTCACGACCTTGATCACCAACGGGCTCGGGGCCGGCCCCGATCTCGATTGGGCGGTCGGGCACGGGCTGCTCGAATGCCTGCAGCGCGACGGAAACGGCCTCGTGTTTCGCGCGCTGGATCAAGGCGTGGTGCTCGATCTCGGCGACGCCCTCGATCCGGACACAGGCGCGCTGCTGGCTCATCTCGACGAGTGCGGCATCACGGTTCTGCCGAAGTACGCGACGGACGAGTTCGGCCTCGCGAACCTCTACGTGGTGGGCTTCGACCAGGACGGACGCGGCCCGCGCGTCCCCATCATGCTATCGGCCTGCGGCGAGGCCTGCGACCCCGACCGCAACAGGGCGCTGCGCAAGGCCCTGCTCGAGTTCTGTTCCGCCCGCGTGCGCAAGACCTACGGCCATGGTCCGCTCGACGAGGCCTCGAGCGTGGCGCCGCCCGGACACGTGCAGGACTTCGTGGCCCGCGCCCTGCCGAGCCTCGATCACGAGGAAAGCCGGGCCTTGAAGGCCATGATGGCCTGGGCCAGGACCGATGGGGACGGTTTGCGGCGCAGCCTCGACGACACGGTCTTTTCCGTACGGCGGCACAAAGCCTTTGCCGAACTCCCGTCGAATCCGCTACCGGACACGCGGGCGCGGGGCGCCTTTGCGCGACAGCGCCTCGAACAGGCGGGGTTCGATGTGCTCTACGTGGACGGCTCGCCGCTCGAGCGGAAGGGAGTTGCGGTCGCCAAGGTCGTCGTACCGGGTCTCGAAGTCGAGACCATGAGCTACGGCCGGATCGGCGAGCGCAACACCCGCAAGCTGCTTGAACGCGACAGCCCGCTCATCCGCTTCGGCGAAGCCAGCGAAACGCGGCGGCCGGTGCGCCTGACGGAGGAAGCGGCCGACCGCCTTCGCCCGCTGACCGGCGCCCGCCCACCCCTGTTCGACACGGCGGAAGCCGAGCGGCTCGTCGGCCCCCTCTACCCGCTCTACCGCGAACCCGAGGCCCATCACGTCGCTTTGCGGCTCGGGCACATCAAGCCGGAGGATCTGCGATGAACCTGCGTTATGCCTACAACACCAACGGGACCGCGTGGCACCGGCTCGACGATGCCCTGACCCTGATCGCCTCGTCCGGCTACGACGGCGTCGCCCTCACGCTCGACCACCACCACCTCGACCCGATGTCGCCCGATTGGGAGCGAAATGCGCGGAACTTGAGAAAGCGCGTGGATGCGCTGGGCCTCGGGGTCGTCATCGAAACGGGTGCGCATTTCCTCCTCGATGCGCGCCAGAAACATGAGCCGACCTTCGTCTCGGCCGCTCGGGACGGCCGTGCCCGGCGCCTCGACTTCCTGAAGCGCGCGGCCGATATCGGCGTGATCCTGGGGGCGGAGGTCCTGTCGTTCTGGGCCGGGCGGCTGAAGCCCGGCGTGACACCGGCCGATGCCCGGTCCTGGCTGCACGAGGGCGTGGGATCGATCGTCGACTACGCCAAGCAGCAGGGCATCGTGCCGGCCCTCGAACCCGAGCCCGAGATGTTCGTGTCCACGGTCGACGACTATGCCGATCTCGTGCGGGCCGTTCCGGACGTCCGTTTGGCGCTCGACCTCGGACATCTTCTCGTCACGGGCGAGCGCGAGCCCGCCGATGCCATACGCGAGTTCGGCGACCGCATCGCGGACGTCCATCTCGAGGATATGAAGCGGGGCGATCACGTGCATCTCGCCTTCGGCGACGGCGACATGGATGTGCCGGATGCCCTGGGCGCTCTGCGCCAGATCGGCTTCGAGGGCCTCGTCTGCGTGGAGCTGTCGCGGGACAGCTACCGCGCCGACACGATGATCGGCCAGGCCCGTCAGGCGATCCAGGTATATGAACGCGAATGCGTCGCATGAGGATCTGCTTCCTCAGCCGACGCTTCTTTCCGGCGATCTCCGGCATGAGCGTCTATGCCGCGAACCTGCTCCGCGAACTCGTCCGCGCCGGCCACGACGTGACGATGATCAGCCAATACCGGGGCGATGCCTTCGGCACCAAGGTCTACGGCGGCGGGCCGCCGCCGGCGGTCCCCGGCGTCCGGGTGATCGGACTCGAGCAGATCGGCGAACAGACCGACGGCGATTTCGAGCGTGACATCGATACCATGGTGGCGACCGTCGCGGCCGAACACGCACGCCAGCCCTTCGACCTCATCCATGCCCAATACGGCTACCCGACCGGCTGGGCGGCCGTCCTGGCGGCGAACCGGTCGGGTATCCCGGTCGTCGTGTCGATCCAGGGCGGCGACGGCCATTGGGTCGGGTCATGCTGCCAAACCCATCGCCTCGCCATGCAGCGGGTGCTCGACACCGCCGATGCGTTGCTGATCGGCGGGAGGAGCTTCATCGACGAGGTCAGTGAGAGGCTCGGGACGCGGCGCGAGCGCTTCACCATCGTGCCCGGTGCGGTCGACACCGAGCGATTCCATCCGGCCGACGAAGCGCGCGTCGGCGATGCCCCGCGGCCGGTGCGGCTCCTCTATCACGGCCGCGTCGACCGCCGGAAGGGCGCGCTCGACGTCCTCGACGCGCTCGTTATCCTGCGCCAGCGTAGCATTCCGTTCGAGGTGACGGTCTCGGGCATCGGGCCCGACCTCGAAGCCTGCCAGGAGCGCGCTGCGGCCCTGGGCTTCGACGCCGCCGTGCGGTTCACCGGCTACGCCGCCTACGAAACCGTGCCGGCCATCTATCGGGACGCCGACATCTTCCTGTCGCCCACCTATGGCGAAGGATTCTCCAACACCATCCTCGAAGCCATGGCGTCGGGTCTCGCGACCCTGTCGTGCTTCGCGGTCGGGGTGAACGACTGCCTCCGAAACGGCGAGAACGGCCTCCTGGTCGAGCCCGGCGATATTCCGGCGCAGGCGGCGGCCCTCGAAGCGCTGGTGACCGACCACGACCTCAGACGGCGTCTGGCCCGGGCCGGCCTCGACGAATGCCGCCGCGTCTACTCCTGGGCCAAGGTCGGGCGTCGCATCCAGGACGTCTATGCCGAGGTGGTGCGGGCAGGGCCCGGACCTCGGGTCGATCCCGTCCTCCCCATGACGCCGTGCCGCTTCCGGGCCGAGCCGCACCTTCTGTGAGCCGGACGGACCCGGCGCATTTCCCTTCTTTGAACGACGCAACTCGATCGCGCGGCGGCACGGCCCTGGCGCTGTCGCCTCATCTCGACGACGCCGCCTTCTCGTGCGGCGGCACGCTCGCGCTTCTGGTCTCCCGGGGCTGGCGCGTCGTCCCCGCGACGCTCTTCACCCGCTCGATGCCCGATCCGCAAGGGTTCGCGCTCGCCTGCCAGCTCGACAAGGGTCTCGACGCGACGGTCGACTACATGGCGTTGCGCCGCGCCGAGGATGTGGCGGCCTGCCGGGCGCTCGGCCTCGGCGAGCCGGTGCATATCCCGCTGCCCGAGGCGCCGCACCGCGGCTATCATTCGGCCATGGCGCTCTTCGGTGGCGTCCTGCCGGAAGACGATGTCGGCCCCTCCCTGGCGGCGGCGATCCGTGGGCTCGTCGACGATCACGAGCCCGACCTGATCCTGGCCCCGCAGGCGATCGGGGGCCACGTCGACCATGTCCAGGTGGTGCTTGCGCTCGGCGACGTGGCGGTCCCGACCCTCTGGTGGCGCGACTTTCCCTACGCGGCGCGCGGGGGTGCTCCGCTTGAACCCTTCGGCGAGCGGATGGAGGACTTGCCGGAGCACCGGATCCTGCTCGATCGCGAGGCGCGGCGCGCCAAGGAGACAGGGTGTCTCGCCTTTGCGAGCCAGCTCGGGTTCCAGTTCGGCGGGCCGGAGGGACTGCGGGCCAGGCTGGCCGAAAGCGGCCAGACGGAGACCTTCCGCGGCCGTCTTTCGGTCGATGTCACGATTTGATACCGGCGCACGCCCCTCCTCCCGCGGGTGAGGATGGATGAGAACCTTCCGCCGTCGGTCTGAGGTCATCCAGTGGCACCGGATAGGCATGCGGCCGGGTCGACAGCATGGAATCGATCAGGGCCAGGGCATCGGGGCGCCCGCTATTCGACGCCTGCTCGAACGGTGTCCAGGTCTGCCGAAAATCGAGCGCTTCGAACACCGACCGATAGCGCCGTAGCTCCCCCGGCGTCAGCGGGATGCCGCGCACGAACGCCTTGTGGGCCGAGATCGTCACGGCGCGGCGGGGGTCCGCGGGATCGAGTTCGAACTTCAGGGCGTCGCCGCAGAACAGGATGTGCCGGGTCCGGTCGTAGAGAATGGTGTGGCCGGCGAAATGTCCGGCCGTCAGATGCAGCTCCAACCCGGGGATCGGCTCGAGCCGCTCGTCGAAGGGCCAGCTGACACAGAGCGCGGCCGACCATTCGAGGTCGCCGGGATGCAGCGCGAGTTCGGGATCGAAGCGGTCCTGCAACTGCCAGATCGCGCCGTAGGAATGGGGGTGTGACGCCGCCAGGACCTTGACACCGCCGAGCCGCGCGATCTGATCGAGGGCCGCGTCGCTGTAGACCGCGCAACCCTCGAAGGCGAGGTTGCCGTCCGGCGTCTGGATCAGGTAGCCGGACGATCCGATGCCGCTGACGGGGTCGTTGAAGAAGCGCCATACGCCGGGTTCGACCTCGTCCCAATGGCAAGGGTAGAGCGAAACGGCAGCCTCGCGCGTGTGGAACCGCCACGCCGTCTGAGGCAGCACGTGCCGGGCATCGACACAGAGCGGGCAGGAGGTGGGTTCGGCGAAATGCCGCTGCCAGAAGCCGCAGTTCTCGCAGAAGAAGGCCGGCAGATCGAGGGCGTCCTTGAAGGGCAGGTAGCCGGGGCTCATGGCATCCTTTGAGCGATTGGGGCGAGAAAGCCCATGCCGCGGGCTTCGTCGAACGACCCTTTGGAACTGCACGCCCTTAACCTGCAACTCCGCATCTTTTCGTCAAGACGCCTCGGCTGTCGTCCGGGTAGTGGCATTGTGAACCCTGCGGGACGAAGGGTGTCTCACCCCGCGCTCACGCGCGGATTGTGCCATCGGTTCGTGGCCTCGGAACGGGGCGCATGCGCCCGACTGGACCCGCCCTGGTCCTGCTGAACGTCATTCGTCGGCATGGCACGGACATGGTGTTGCGCTGAGCCGCGGCGGCTCACGGCAGCCATGGCGCAAACTGCTGCGGGACCGAGACACGTCGCCCTACCGGGCCAGCGCCCGCCAGCCGAACTCCAGGAGCGGCAAGGCCTCGCGCGCGAACGTGAGAATGTCGTCGATCACCTCCGGGCCGTAGAGACGGTCGACCGGAATGGGCCGGCTGACCGTGACGTTGCGCAGCTTCAGGGTTTCGGCCACGGGGGTGTCCTTGAACGCCTCGTAGCCCTTGGGCATCCGAACAAGCGCGCCCTCGCGCGACAGGGCGAGAGCGGCGCCGGTCAACGCGGCTTCGGTCTCGGCCCATCGGTCCGGGTGGTCGGCCATGCCGCGCCGCAGGGCGTCGATGCCGGGTGGCTCGAGCCCGTAAAAACCCGCCGCAACGAACGCCGACCGCTCGGGGCCGCCGACCTGCACGTAGAGGATCCCCTTGCCGGCCTTGGTGCCGTCGCGGGACAGCACGGCGCTGGCGCTGGTCTTGTAGGGCCGCTTGTCGTTCGAGAAGCGGATGTCCCGATTGACGCGGAACAGAGAGCGCTTGGCGTCGCCCGTGAGCGGGATGTCGTGGGCCGCGAATCCGAAGGCCAGCGCTTCGACGAGGGCGCCCAGGGGCGCACGCACCTCCGCTTCGTAAGCCGCCTTGTTACCGAGGAACCACTCCCGGTTCTGATGGGCCGCCAGACCCTCGAAGACGGTGAAGACCCGAGGCGTGAAGCCCCGGAAGGCTTTGCCGGACGGTGTGTCCTGACGGGGCTTCGACATGATCCGCTCCGTGCATTTTCGAGAAATCCCGAGACTAGCACGGCGGTGCAGTTTGGCTCCGCTCGAAGCACGAGGTGACCCGGGCGAACCGGGTCACCGGCCGGCTCATAACAACCTGCGTTGACGTGACTCGTC
>CAXUOD010000163.1:0-12030 GCA_964252585.1 uncultured Lichenihabitans sp.
CCGACCTTGAGGTGGACGTGCCCCACCGCGGTGCCGTCCGGCACGCCGTCCCAGTCGGTCGGCCCGGCGTCTCGCATCAGTGCATCGGTGTCGAGTGGGTCGGTCCGCATCGCGAGCATGTCGCCTGCCCAGATCCATGTGTTCGGCGGGCGGTCGCTGTAGACCTCGACGCCGTTGCCCTCGGGATCCGAGAGGTAGATCGCCTCGCTGACGCCGTGGTCGGCCACGCCCTCGATCGGAAAACGTTGCTTCGCTGCATGGCGCACCCAGCGGCCGAGGTCGCCTCGGTTCGGAAGCAGGAAGGCCGTGTGGAACAGGCCGGCCTCGCGCGGTGACCTGAACCGCGCCTTCGCGTCGCGGCGCAGTTCGAGCAGCACGGTCGAGCCGGAGCCGAGGCGCAGGATGTCGCCGTCCCGTCCGAGGTCGCGCAGGCCGACGACGTCGCGATAGAAGCGGGCGACACGGTCGAGGTCGTGCACGGTCAGCACCACCGTGCCGATCCGCAAGGACGAAGGGTGGTCGACGGCCATCATGTCGCTCCGGAGTGGGCCGGCTGAGAGGCGAAGCCAATGTGGCGTCCGGCACCGGCGGCCTCCCCGCGGTCGAAGGCTGCAGCATATCGCGGTCCGGGGTGACGGTCATCGGCCGAGAGGTTCGAAAAATCGGATGATGGCGATCGACCGGATCGATGGGGCATGGTCTTGCCACCAATTTGCACGGCTATCGCGTCTGAAACAAAGCTGAGTGGTCCAGCGCGATCGTCAACCCACGGCGGACTCTCCTCACCCATCCTCATCAACTCACTTGCGCGTCGATCTTGAGCTCGGCCATGGCGTCGCGAAAGACGCGTTTGCGAGGACGATGAGCTTGCGCATGAGAGCCGTGATGGCGACGATGGGCTTTTTCTGATGGGCGATGAGCCTCTGGTAGACGGTTTTGAGGTTGGGGTTTGATCGGGCTCCGACCAGGGCGGCCATGAAGAGGAGAGGTCGGACGGCATCGCGTCCGCCGCGGGTGCGTCGATAGCCGTCGGCTTTTCCGCTCTGGTTGGGATGGGGAGCAAGGCCGGCGAGCGCGGCGATTTCGCGTCGGCCGGAGTGTCCGAGTTCCGGCATGAGACCGAGCAGGCCCGCAGTGACGACGGGGCCGAAACCCCGATGCTGCGCAGGGCGGAAGTGGCTTTTTTCAGTGGCGCATGACTTTGGATCAGGGCCTGGATGCCGCGGTCGATCACCTGGATCTGTGTGTCGAGGCAGGCGACGACGGCCTTGACCGGGGCTTTGACGGGATCGACGCCGGGAGCCGCGAGGCGGTTTTTGAAGGCCTGGCGCTGGGCGACCAGATCCTGGCGGGCCAGCACCATGACCTGGAGGCGATTGCGATGTCGGTCGGGCTCCTGCCAGCGGGCGAGCTGGCCGTGTCGTTCCCGGCCGTAACTGGCGAGCGCCTGGGCGTCGAGGGCGTCGGTCTTGCCCAGGGTCCCAAACGAACGGATGAAGTGTTTGACCTTATGGGCATCGGCTCCATGGGCGGCGCGGCCCGCGGCGAGCGCGGCCGCCAGAAGGGCGCCTCGTAGCCTCCGGTGCTTTCGCACACGAGCAGGCAGGTGTCGTCGAAGGCCACGCTGACGGGCCAAACCCAAACGCTTCCCAACACCGCCAAGGCGCTTTCGGCCGCCATGGCGAGCCGGCGAAGAGCGGCCCGCTGGGCCGAGTCGAAGCACGCAGGGCCGGCGTCGAGGGCTCTGGAGCCGGCCCCGCTCTGGATAAGGCGGATGTCGAACACGTATCAATTCTTTTCGCCCTTGGTAAAACGTGACTAGGAAGGCCGTGAACCGGAACGGGGCGGCCGAGGAGGACGAAGATGCTGCAGGCCTGGCGCTGGTACGGACCCGACGATCCCGTGACGCTGGACGATGTGCGCCAGGCCGGGGCGACCGACATCGTCACGGCGCTGCACGGGTTTCTGCCGGGCGAGACCTGGACGCGGGACGCGGTGCGGACCCGCAAGGCGCTGATCGAGGACACGCCGGCCGACCGGGTCCCGCTGCGCTGGAGCGTCGTCGAGAGCATCCCGGTGCCCGATGACGTGAAGCGGCTCGGGTCCGATGCCAAGGCCTCGATCGCCTCGTGGGTCGCCAGCCTGGAAGCCGTGGCGGCCGAGGGGCTCAGGACCGTCTGCTACAACTTCATGCCGGTTCTCGACTGGACCCGCACGGACCTCGACTGGCCGAGGCCGACCGGCGCCACCGCCCTGCGTTTCGACCAGACGCGCTACGCCGCTTTCGACGCCTTCGTCCTGAAGCGCCATGGCGCGGCCGCCGACTATTCGGCCGCGGTGCTGCGCGATGCCGAAACCCTCGCGGCCGGCATGTCGCCCGACGACATCGCGGCCTTGACCCGGACCATCGCGGCCGGGCTGCCCGGCACGACGTCGGATTCGCTCGACCTCGACGGGCTCAGGGCCAAGCTCGACAGCTACCGCGGAATCGACGCGGCCCGGCTCCGGGCCAATCTCGTGGCGTTCCTCGAACGCGTGGCACCGGTCGCCGAAGGGCTTGGCGTGAGCCTGACGCTTCACCCGGACGATCCGCCGCGGCCGCTCTTCGGGCTGCCGCGCATCGCCTCGACGGCGGCCGACTACCAGGCGCTCTTCGACGCCGTTCCGTCGCCCGCCAATGGCATGTGCTTCTGCACCGGGTCGCTCGGCGTCTCGGCCGCGAACGATCTCGTGGCCATCGCGCGGACTTTCGCGGCGCGCATCCACTTCGTTCACCTCAGGGCGACGAAGCGCGAACCCGATGGCTCCTTCTTCGAAGCCGACCACCTCGACGGCGATGTCGACATGGTCGCGGTCATCCGCGAGCTCCTGGCCGAAGAGGGGCGCCGACCGGGCGGCGGCAAGATCCCGTTCCGGCCCGACCACGGCCACAAGATGCTCGACGACCGTTTCAAGCGCACCAATCCCGGTTACTCGGCCATCGGCCGGCTGAAAGGACTGGCGGAGCTGCGGGGCGTCATGCGGGCGCTCGGGGGTTAGGCGGCCGTCTCCCCTCATCCGGCGCTACGCGCCACCTTCTCCCGCCCGGGAGAAGGACTTCATCCTACCGTTGGCATTGGCCGCAGAAGAACGTCGAACGGCCGCTCTGCACGATGCGTCCGATGAGCCCGCGGCAGCCAGGGTTGGCACAGGCCTCGCCGTCCCGGTCATAGGCCCGGAACCCGTGCTGGAAGGTTCCGAGTTCGCCGTCGGTGTGGCGATAGTCCCGCAAGGTCGAACCGCCGGCCGCCACCGCCTCGTCGAGCACGGCGCGGATCGCCGCCGCCAGTCGGACGGCCCGCTGGTTCGGGGAGCCGTTCTTGCGCAGCAACGTGCTGGCGGCGCGGCGCGGCGACAGGCCGGCCCGGTGCAGGGCTTCGCAGACATAGATGTTGCCGAGGCCGGCGATGAGCCGTTGGTCGAGCAGTGCGGCCTTGAGGGGCGCGGCCTTGCCGGCCATGAGCCCGGCCAAGGCGGCCGCATCGAAGGCATCGCTCAAAGGTTCGATCCCGATGCCCTGGAACAGGGGATGCCGGTCGAACTCGGCCCTCGGAACCAGGGTCATGAAACCGAAACGCCGCGGGTCGTTGTAGGTGATCGTCACCCCGTTATCGAGGACGAAGCGAACGTGGTCGTGCGGACTGCCGGGCGACGGCTCGCCCGAACCCGAGGCGTCCTTCGGCACCGCCGTTCCGCCGCGCTCGTAGTAGTAGCGGCCCGGCACGGTCTCGTGCGCACCGGCGCTGACCCGAAACGAACCCGTCATGCCGAGATGGGCGGCCAACACGAGACCCTCGTCGAGATCGAGGACGAGGTATTTGGCGCGACGGCCGACGTTTTCGATGCGCCGACCCGTCAAGCGCTCGGCGAAGCGATCCGGGAAGGGGAAGCGCAGGTCGGGCCGGTGCTGGTCGACGGTCGTAAAGGTCGCGCCCGTCATGGCCTGGGCCAGACCGCGCCGGACGGTTTCGACTTCGGGAAGTTCGGGCATGATGATAAAGCGGGGCCTCCAACGTCCCCAGATAGGCGCGATCCGGCTTCGCCGCCATGCCGTGCCGGTGCCAAAGGCCCTCATGACCTCCTCACCGCCATTCCGGCCCAAAGGGTCAGCCGAGACCACCCATTTCGGCTACAGCGATGTCGCGCTCGACCAGAAGCAACGCCTCGTCGACGACGTGTTCCACAAGGTGGCCGAGCGCTACGACGTCATGAACGATCTGATGTCGGGCGGCCTGCATCGGGTGTGGAAGGATGTCCTCGTCGCGATGGTCAAGCCCTCGCGGAAGGCGCTGTTTCGCCATCTCGACGTCGCGGGCGGCACGGGGGATGTGGCGAAGCGCGTCGCGGCGGCGGGCGGACCACGCACCGAAGTCACGATCCTCGACATCAATCCCGACATGCTGCGGGTGGGTCGGGACCGATTGGCCGGGACCGCCCACACCTTCCGCTACGTCGCGGCCAATGCCGAACTGCTGCCGCTGCCCAGCGGGCAGTTCGACTGCTACACGATCGCCTTCGGGATCCGCAACGTGCCGCGCATTCCCCTGGCGCTCGCCGAAGCCTACCGGGTGCTCAGGCGCGGCGGCCACTTCCTCTGCCTCGAATTCTCCGCCGTGGACGTGCCGGGGCTCGACCGCCTCTACGAAACCTTCTCGTTCAACGTCATCCCGGCCATGGGCAAACTCGTCGCGGGCGATTCCGAGCCCTACCGCTACCTCGTGGAATCGATCCGCCGGTTTCCCGGGGTCGACAGTTTCTCGGACATGATCGCGGAGGCCGGCTTCCAGCGCGTCTCCGCCACGCGCCACACGGGCGGCGTCGTGACGATCCATTCGGCGTGGAAGCTCTGAAGCGATGCTGACCACGTTGGGCCATGTCGGGCGCCTGGCGCGGGCCGGTTTCGTCCTGGCGCGGGAAGGTGTCTTCTCGGGGATCGACCTCCGCGCCATGCCGGTCGAGGCGCGCCTGCCGCTCGCCTTGGCCCAACTGATCGCGAGGCCACGGGTCGCGGCGGCCGGCAATCGCCTCGGCGTCGCCATGGGTCGTCTCGGGCCATCCTACGTGAAGCTCGGCCAGTTTCTGGCAACGCGTCCCGATCTCGTCGGGGCGGCGGCGGTCCGGGATCTCGAAAGCCTGCAGGACCGCGTTCCGCCCTTTTCACGGGCGATCGCGATCGGCATCGTGGAGGCCGCCTTCGATCGCCCGCTCGCCGAAACCTTCGTGGACTTCAGCGAACCGGTGGCGGCCGCCTCGGTGGCCCAGGTGCACCGGGCACGGCTCACGCCCGAACGCGGCGGCGGCGAGGTCGCGGTCAAGGTGATGCGGCCGGGCGTCGACCGGCGCTTCAGGCGCGACCTGTCCGACCTCTATTTCGCGGCGCGCCAGGCCGAACGATGGGCCCGCGAAGCCAAGCGCCTCAAACTCGTCGAGGTGGTGGATACGTTGGCCCGCTCGGTCACGATGGAGATGGATTTCCGCATCGAGGCCGCGGCGGCGAGCGAATTCGGCGAGAACGTCGCCGAGGATCCGGACTTCCACGTCCCGGCCATCGACTGGACCCTCACCGCGAAGGACGTCCTGACGCTCGAATGGGTCAGCGGCACCTCGCTGTCCGACGTCGCGGCGTTGCGGGCTCGCGGCTACGACCTGCCCCTGCTCGGCCGCACCGTCATCCAGGCCTTCCTGCGCCATGCCATGCGGGATGGGCTGTTCCACGCCGACATGCACCAGGGCAACCTGTTCGTCGACGACGCGGGGCGTCTGACGGCGGTCGATTTCGGCATCATGGGGCGTCTCGGCACGCAGGAGAGGCGCTTCTTGGCCGAAATCCTCTATGGCTTCATCACGCGCGATTACCTGCACGTGGCGCGCGTCCACTTCCAGGCCGGCTATGTTTCGGACCGGCACAGGGTGGAGGACTTCGCCCAGGCGATCCGCGCCATAGGCGAGCCCATCCACGCCCGCACGGCCGACGAAATCTCGATGGCCAAGCTCTTGACGCTCCTTTTCGAGATCACGGCGCTCTTCGACATGAAGACCCGCACGGAACTCGTCATGCTGCAGAAAACCATGGTGGTGGTGGAAGGCGTGGGCCGGACGCTCGATCCGCGGCTCGACATGTGGGCCACATCCGAGCCCGTGGTTCGGACCTGGATCGAGAACAATCTCGGGCCGGTCGGCAAGATCAGCGACGCCGCCTCCTTGGTCGGATCCCTGGCGCGGGGCGCGGCGGCGTTCCCCGACATCCTGCTCCGGGCCGAGCGGATCGTGCTTCAGCTCGAAAGCGCCGCCGAGAACGGTATGCAGCTCTCGGTCGAGACGATCGAGAAGATCGCCAGCATCGAAGCTCGCCGGATCCGTTGGCTGGGGATCGCGCTCTGGATCATCGCCCTCGCGGTGCTCTACAGGAGCTTCCGGTGAGGCGATCCGCCGCGTGTGGCGGCGAGGGCGGAACACATCCACGGAGCGACTTTCTTGTCCAAAAGCCTAGCGCTTCCGCTCTGAGTTGTATAGACATGTATGCAGTTCCTATTTGCGCCGCACGATGTGGAGCTCCCGGAGGCCGGGATCGAGGGCATCATGAACGAACAACTCTCCAAACGCACCGCAGAAGCCGACAAGCGCGTCGGCGCCTGCGTTCGTGCCGCCCGCATCAAGGCTGGCTTGAGTCAATCCAAGCTCGCCGGCGAACTCGGCATCACGTTCCAGCAGTTGCAGAAATACGAAAAGGGCAAGAACCGGATCGCGGTCAGTACCTTGTTGCTCATCGCCGAG
This sequence comes from uncultured Lichenihabitans sp., assembly GCA_964252585.1. Classification (GTDB taxonomy): domain Bacteria; phylum Pseudomonadota; class Alphaproteobacteria; order Rhizobiales; family Beijerinckiaceae; genus Lichenihabitans. Next base: position 6,814 of record CAXUOD010000163.1, read on the forward strand.
GCGATGGACCTCCCCGTGAACAGCTTCTTCGAGTCCGTGGAGCGTCAGGCGTCAGACGGGAGCGACTGGCAGGACCTTCTGACCAAGGACAACATCCGGCTGATCAGGGCCTATACCCATATCGGCGACATCGAAGTGAAGCGACGCATCCTGAACCTCATCCTGACCGTGACGGACGCGTCGGCGAACCTCGCGTTCCTCGACGATGCCGCATCGACGGAGCACACCGCCTACGCGACCTGACGGCGATCCAACGGAGCCGAACAGGGCGCTTCCAGCGCTCCGGCATCCTTCGCGGCGTCGGCCCCGTTGTTTCGGTTCCGCCGGCGCGATAATGATCGCAAGATGGTCAAGAACAGGATCGGCGAAGCGATTCCGCGGACCCGGCAGGATGACGGTCCGGCGGAGCCGTTGCAGACCGGCCGCCGTTCACAGCGACTGCGGCTGAGAGCAGCGTGGATGTACCATGTCGAGGAGATGACGCAGAGCGCCATCGCCGAGATTCTGGGGGTCGGCCGCGTGACGGTGGTCCGGCTTCTCTCCGACGCCCAGGCGCTCCACGAGGTTCGCATCTCACTGAGCCGCGATCTCGCCGAGCTGACCTCGCTCGAACGGGCGCTCGAACGGGCCTTCGGCATCGCCGAAGCCGTGGTGGCACCCCTCTCGTCTCCGACCGCCGACCCCACGGCCGCCATCGGCGCCGCAACGGGTCGCTACCTGTCCGACGTGCTGCGCCCCGGCATGCGGATCGGAGTCGGATGGGGCAAGACCCTGATCAGCGCCTTGGCCTACATCGACGAGAAGCCGCTGCCCGGCCTCTCGGTCGTGTCGATGCTGGGCGGCATCGCCAAGGTGCTGCAGTACAACCCGGCCGACTTCGCCTGGCAGTTCTCCCGCCTGTTGCAGGCCGATTGCTTCCTGATCCCGGCCCCCGCCCTGGTGGACAGCGTCGAGACCAAGCAGGCCTTGATCGAACGGTGCGGTCTGGCCGAGATCTTCGAGCTCGGCCGCGCCCTCGACCTCGTCGTGATGAGCGCCGGCGGCATGGCACCCGAGAGCACGTCCTACCGGTTCGGCTATTTCAGCGAGGCCGATCGTCAGTCCCTCATCGCGGCCGGAGCGGTCGGAGACCTGCTCTATACGTTCTTCGATATCGACGGCCGCATCGTCGACCATCCGATCAACAGCCGTGTCATGGGCATCCCTTCGGACAGCATCGCGGCCGCCCCCCATCGCATCCTCACGTCGGGTGGCCTCGGCAAGGTGAATGCCATTGTCGGAGCCATTCGCCTCTCGCGGCCGACCGTGTTCATCACCGACGAGATCACGGCGGTCGCCACCCTCGCGGCGGTCGGCCTCTCGCCCGGCTGAACCAGGGGGGCCCGCTTAACCGGGCCGCCCGCTAGCCGCCCGGCCGACGCCTGATGCTTTCAGCGTTCTTCTGGATCCTCCTCCAGGCGCAAGGCATCGAGCTTGCGGTCGAGACCCTTCAGCCGCGACAGCACGACCGCGATGAAACACAGGAGGAGGCCGCCCACCACGGCCGTGACCTCGATGCCGAACTGCGCGTCGTTGGGGGCCTTCTTGGTGAAGACGATCCCGAAGGTCACGATCAGAACGCCGCACACCGCCGCCAGGATCGTCATGGTGGACCTCCTCCCGTGGGCTCAGGCCGGGGTCGTCGAGGCTCGGCCCTCGGCGACGGCGCGGCCGAACTCGACCTCCCTGGCACGATCCAGGCGGATCATCACATCGGCCAGGTCGGGTTTCGCCGCGAGGCTTCGGGCGTAGAGCCCGCCGACCGCCGCCGTGAGCCGGCCCGATCGGCCCAGGATGTCGTCCGCGAAGCCGATCATCCGGAGGTTCGGCCAGGCGATGGGCCGGATCGTGCGTACGCGCTCGGTGATCGACGTCTCGCTCTCGTCGGGATGAGCCTGGGCCAGCAGCATCGTCATCGCGGCGGTCGAACGCGAGATGCCCATGTGGCAATGGACCAGAAGGTGCCCGTCCTCCGCCGCAACGGCATCGGCGCGGCCGTCCCGGGTCTCCGCATCGCCGCGCTCATAAGCCATGCGGCCCCAGGCCAGGATCGTCTCGACATCGCCGATCTCGGGGAGGACCAATCCCGGTCCCGGCTCTATGATGTCGTGAAACCTCAACGTGGTCCGCTGGATCGCTCCGTAGTGGCGGAACACGTCGGGCTCTTCCCGCTCCGGGTCGATGATCGAAAGCACGTGGGTGACGCCGCGTGTCGCTTGGGCCTCGAGCTCTTCGAGACCGCAGATCGTCAGGACGGAGAAAACTGGCTTCATGGTGGCTCGCTAGCACAGCCCGGCGGCCGGAGCGAGTTACCCATTCCGCCACCTCCGTCCGGTTTCCTGTGGCGGGCCGTCCGAGCCGCTTGCGCAAACCAGCGAGGCAGGCAAAAGTCACCGCCCTTCGCGGCTGCGGCCTCGGGGCATCACCTCCGAGCCCGGCCGGTTGGCTTCGGGTTCCAGCAGTATCGTCGAGGATCGGGCGCCGTCATGAAAGTCACACTCGAACGCGCGGCCCTGCTGAAGGCGCTGGGCCATATCCAGCGGGTGGTCGAGCGCCGCACCACGATCCCAATCCTGAGCAACGTTCTGGTCCGGGCCGTCGAAGGCTCGCTGCGTCTCAAGGCGACCGACCTCGACCTCGAGGTCACCGAAGACGTGTCGGCCGATGTCACCCAGGACGGCGGCACGACCCTGCCGGCCCATGTGCTGCACGACATCGTCCGCAAGCTACCCGACGGTTCGCAGGTGACGCTCGACATGAGCGGTGACACGGGCCAGCTCGTGCTCCGGTCCGGCCGGTCCCGGTTTCAGCTCCAATGCCTGCCCGAGAGCGACTTCCCCGATCTCACGGCCGGCGAACTGCCGCATCGGTTCACGTTGCCGGCCGGACAGCTGAAGCACCTGATCGACAAGACGCAGTTCGCCATCTCGACCGAGGAGACCCGTTACTACCTCAACGGCGTCTACCTGCACACGATGGAGCATGACGGCGCGACGGTTCTCCGCGTGGTGTCGACCGACGGCCACCGGCTGGCCAGGGTCGAGATCCCGGCCCCGGAGGGTTCCGCCGGCATCCCTGGCGTCATCGTGCCGCGGAAAGCGGTTTCCGAGATCCAGAAGCTGATTGAAGACCCCCAGAGCGACGTCCTGCTGGAGCTCTCGCCGACCAAGATCCGCTTGACGCTCGGGGCCGTGGTGCTGACCTCGAAGCTGATCGACGGGACGTTTCCCGATTATGGCCGCGTGATCCCGGCCGGGAACGACAAGATGCTGGTCGTCGAGAAGGACGCCTTCGCGGCCGCGGTCGACCGCGTGTCGACGATCTCGGCCGAGCGCGGCAGGGCCGTGAAACTGGCGCTGGCCGACGGCAAGCTGACGCTCAGCGTCAACAACCCCGACTCGGGCTCGGCGACCGAGGAACTCGACGTCGACTATGATTCGACACCTCTCGATATCGGATTCAATGCCCGCTATCTGCTCGACATCACGGCCCAGCTCGACACCGACAAGGCTTATCTGAAGCTGGCCGATCCGGGATCGCCCACCTTGGTGCAGGACCGCGAGGGCGCGCCTGCCCTCTACGTCCTGATGCCGATGCGGGTGTGACCGCCGCCGACGCGCCGTTCGAGCCGACCCGGTCGCCTCTGCGTCCGATGTCAGCCGGCCATCGGCACGAAACGCAGGGCGGCTCGGAAAGCCGCATCGGCGTCCATCGCCGTCGTGTCGAGCCGATGCGCATCCGCGGCGGCGCGGAGCGGCGCCACGGCCCGGTTGGCGTCGCGGTCGTCGCGAAGCCTGATATCGGCCAGGATCGCGGCGTAGTCGGCGGCTTCGCCGCGATTGGCGAGTTCCAGCGCTCGCCGCTGTGCCCGGGTCTGCGGGCTGGCCGTTACGAAGATCTTCACATCGGCTTCGGGACAGATCACCGTGCCGATGTCCCGACCGTCGAGCACGGCGCCTTCCGGCCGCATCGCGAACCCGCGCTGTGCTGCGGCGAGCGCGTGACGCACGGGGGGAAGGGCGGCGACGAGCGAGGCCGCCTCTCCCATCGAGCGGCCCCGCAACACGGCATCGTCGAAATCCCGAAGCGCCAGTCCGCGTGCCGCGGCCACGGCCGCATCGACGTCGTCGAGGCGCTCGCCCGCTTCGATCATCGCCCTGGCCGTGGCTCGATAGAGAAGGCCGGTGTCGAGGTGGGGGAGGCCGAAGTGCTGGGCAAGCTTGCGCGCGAGCGTCCCCTTGCCGGAAGCGGCCGGCCCATCGATCGCGATGATCACGTCACCCCTCCCGGGGCTCGCCGGTGGAGGGCCTTCCGATCCTGACGCACCGGATGACATGCCCGATGGTGCGGCGGCGACAAGGACAACAGCGGTGCTCCGAATGACCCGGGATCGAGTGACGGGCTCCTATCATGCCGCCCGGGACCTGTCATTATGACCGGGACCCTGCGGCACTTTCCGATTGACGCCGCCGCCTCGGGGGCCTTAACCGATCCCTCCGACCGAACGACAGAGGGCAGCGGCGCCGCGCCGCGCGGTGCCGACCGAGGACAAGCAGTGGCAAAACCGGAACTTGGCGCGAAGCATCAGTGCCAGAATTGCGCAACGAAATTCTTCGATCTCAACCGAGACCCGATGGTCTGCCCGAAGTGCGGGACCGTGTTCCAACCCTTGCCGGTCGCACGTGCGCCGGCCCGCGCCGCCGCCGTGGTGGCGGCCCGCGACGAGGGTGAGATCGAGCCCGATGCCGCCGGTGTCGAACTCGTGTCGCTCGAGGATGCGGAGGCGGGCGAGAAGCCCGAGGTGGTGAGCGACGACGACATCGAGATCGAGGACACCCCCGCGGACGATACCTTCCTCGAAGAAGAGGAGGAGGGCGAAGACGACGTTTCGGGCCTGATCGACGGCGAGATCGAGGACGACGAAGAAGCCTGACCCGCGGTGTCGGTCTGGTTTCGGGAAAGCGCGACGCCAGGGAAAAACCAGCTTGTGCGGCGCCATCGGCAGGGTTATAGAACCGCCAATGCGGCCGCTCATCGGGCCGCACGTGCCCTGTATAGATTCAGCTTTCGCTGTGCATCCAGGTCGGATCGATCGCCGGATCCCAAACGACGACAGATGAAAGGCGTGGGGCCATAGCTCAGTTGGGAGAGCGCTTCAATGGCATTGAAGAGGTCGTC
>CAXUOD010000164.1:0-3097 GCA_964252585.1 uncultured Lichenihabitans sp.
CTCGACATTCTAAGCTGGAGCGAATTCGCCAAAGGCGAAAGCGCTCTAGTCGAACGGCGCCGGCCGTCAGAGATCCAGGCTCTGCGGCAGAATGACGAGATCGCGGATCGTGATGTTCCGCGGCCGGGTCAGCATGAACAGCACGGCGGCCGCCACTTCCTCGGGCTCCATCAAGCTCCCCGCCGCCAAGGCGTCATCGAGCTTCTCCTTCGGCCAATCGCTGAGCAGCGCCGTCACCACGGGGCCGGGGGCGACTTCGCCGACGCGAATCCCGTGCTTCGCCACTTGGCGCCGCAGCGTGTGGACGAAGGCCTGAACGGCATGTTTCGACGCCGTGTAGATCGGCTCCACTACGACCGGGACGAAGCCGGCCACCGAGCTCGTGACCACGATGTCGCCGGTCTTGCGCTCGACCATGTGGGGCAGGACGGCGTGAATGGATCGGAACACCGCGTTGATGTTGAGGTGCAGCATGCGATCCCACGCGTCCGGGTCGCCTCCGACGACGTCGCCCCCGACATAGGATCCCGCATTGGCGTGGAAAATATCCAACCTGCCCGCCCTCTCCAGGATTTCCGGCATCATGCCGGTCACGCTCTTCGCATCGGCGAGGTTGACCACCACCGGGATCGCCTCGGGACCGAGTTCCGAACAGAGGTCCTTCAGCTTCTCTTCGGCGTAGTCGACCAGCACGACCCGCGCACCGGCCTCCAGGAAGGCCTTGGAACAGGCGAGGCCGATCCCGGACGCGGCGCCCGTGATGGCCGCAATCTTACCCGACAGGTCCTGGCTCATTTCACTTCCCTTTGATTCATCGCGCGCTCGACGGGGGCAAGCGGCGCCCGTCGACGTGTTGCGGAAGATAGGTCGCTGGGGTCAGGCACGGCCGTGGGAGACACGCGAACGGCGAGCCAGGCTGTCGACGATGACGGCGATCGCGAGCACGCCGCCGGTGATCATGTAGCGAAGCGAGGACGACAGATCGAGCAGCGTCAGGCCGCTCGAGATCGACTCGATGACGATGATCCCGAGCAAGGCCGAGTAGGCATTGCCACGCCCGCCGAAGAGGCTGGTGCCGCCGATCACCGCCGCCGCGATGGCGTCGAGGTTGACGTCGCCCGTGCCGGCCTGCTGGCTCGCGGAGGCGAGGCGCGCGGCGGACAGGACGCCACCCAGTGCGGCCAGCGTCGAACAGAGCATGAAGGCGCTGGTGTAGATGAAGCGCACGTCGATGCCGGCGCGGCGCGCGGCCTCGCGGTTGCCGCCGACGGCGGTCATCGAGCGGCCCCACTTGGTCCGCTTCAGGGCGTAGTCCATCGCCACCACGAGGCCCGCGAAGAGCCCGAACATCCAGGGGATGCCACGGTCCTGGTTGAGGTAGTAGACGATGATCTCGAGCACGACGACGATGGTGACGGCGCGGACGATCTGGCCGCCCATCGACGAGGCGGACAGGCCAGCCTGTCGGCGGCGGGCCGCGGTGGTATAGCCCGTCCAGAAGGTTGCGATCCCGGCCAGGGCCACGATGGCATAGGCCACAAGATGTGGCATCACGAGCGTCTGGCCGAGGTTCACGACGGCTGAGTCGTAAGGCAGGTTGATCGATCCGCTGGCGCCCAGGATGTAGAGCTGCAGTCCCAACACCGCGAGCAGGCCCGCGAGCGTCGAGACGAAGCTCGGCATCCCGAGCCGGTTGAACAGCAGCGCGTAGAGGGAGCCGATCACGGCACCCACCACGAGCGCGGCGACGATCGCCAGGCCGACGGGCCAACCGCTGTTGACCCAGAGCACGCCGACCATCGCCGAGGCGAAGCCGCTGACCGAGCCGACCGAGAGGTCGATCTCGCCCACCATCAGGATGCACACGATGCCGAGCGCGATGACCCCCACGGTCGAGCAGTCGAAGAGCAGGTTGACGAGATTGTTGCTCGACAGGAAGACCGGGTTGAGGCTCTGGAATACCGTCCAGATGATCACCAGGCCGACGACGACCGGCAGGGAGCCGAGATCGCCCGAGCGCACACGGTCGAGGAAGCCGCGGATCGCGCCCCCGACTCCCGTGTCGTGCCTCACGCGAACGTCGCTGCGGTCGAGCAGTGGCGCGCCCTGCGGGGTTTTTCCGATGTCGCTGCTCACGCCCGCTCCTCCTTGACCGTGTCGCGCTGGGCTTGCCGCCGATTGGACCGTCGCGAGACCGAATTATCGGCCGCGCCGGTGATGGCGCTGACCAGTTCCTGGTTCGATGTATCGGGGTAGAAGACGCCGTTGTTGCGCCCGAGCCGCAGCACGACGATGCGGTCCGCGACGGCGCGGACATCCTCCATGTTGTGACTGATCATGATCACGCCGAGGCCGCGGTCGCGGACGCGTTCGATCAGGTTGAGTACCTCGGCGGTCTGAGCCACGCCGAGGGCCGCGGTCGGCTCGTCGAGCATGATGAGCTTCGGTTCGAGCAGGAGCGAGCGGGCGATGGCCACCGTCTGCCGCTGCCCTCCGGACAGCGAGGCGATCGGTTCGCGGACGCTGGGGATGCGGGCCGACAGTTCGTTGAGCAGCGTCCAGGCCCGGATCTCCATGGACACCTCGTCGAGCCCATAGGGTTTGAGCTCCTTGCCGAGGAAGATGTTGGCGACGACGTCGAGGTTCTCGCACAAGGCGAGATCCTGGAACACGGTCGCGATGCCGAGCGCCAGCGCGTCGTTCGGATTGGCGAGCGTCACGGGCTTGCCGTCGAACGTCATGGTGCCGGACGTCGGCTGGTGCACGCCGGCCAGCACCTTGACCAGGGTCGACTTGCCGGCGCCGTTGTCGCCCACCAGGGCCACGACCTCTCCGGCCCGCACATCGAGGTCGATATCGGTCAGCGCCGACACGGCGCCGAATTGCTTCGAGATCCCGCGGAGGCTGAGCACCGTATGGCCTTCGGGTGGAGCTCCTTGCGAGTGATCCGTCATGGGTGCAGCCTTTCGGGCGTCGGGACACTGGATGGGAACAAGGGGTCGCCCGGTCGCACGGAGCTGGCCGGACGACGTCGCGTCGTGGTTACGGCGTGATGCCGAGCGTCTTGCAGCCCGCGGCGTAGCGGTCGGTGCAGAGG
>CAXUOD010000164.1:3107-11984 GCA_964252585.1 uncultured Lichenihabitans sp.
GTGCAGAGGATGGAAGCCGCCTCGATGGGCTTGCCGTTGATCATCTTGTCGACGATCTCGGCCTTGAGGTTATCGGCCGTGACGAGGGCCGGAACGAAGAGCTTCGTCGGCGTGCCGAACAGCGTCTCGTCGGCCTTCGGCGTATCACCCCCGAGCAGGCCGAACGCGACATCGGCCGCCGCCGCCGCGACGACTTCGCTCGGCTTCGAGATCGTGTTGTACTGGTCGCCCGCGATGATCAGCTGCAGTCCCGCGATGGTCGCGTCGTTGCCGGTGACGGGCGGGACAGGATCGACGCCGGCTGCCTTGAAGGCCGCGATGGCGCCGCCGGCCGTGCCGTCATTGGCCGCCACGACCCCGACGATCTTCTTGCCGAAGCGCGAGACCTGCCCGCTGGCCCATTGTTGAGCCTTCGAGGGCGCCCATTCCGGGGTGTCATATTCGGAAAGAGTCGTATAGCCGCTATCGGCGAGACCCTCGTGGACGCCCTTCTTGATCAGGCCGGCCGCCGCGTCGGTGGGGGAGCCGTTGATCTCGAGCAGCCCGACGTCGCCGGTGGGGACATTGGCCGCCTTGAGATGCTTGACGAGCGATTGCGCGATGCTCTTGCCGATCTCCTCGTTGTTGAACGAGACGTAATAGTCGGCGGGCGTGGAGGGGATCGGCCGGTCGTAGGCGATGACCTTGATGCCCTGGCTCTGGGCGCGCTTGACGAGCGAAGCGGCCGCCGTCGAATCCACGGCATCCATGACGATCGCCTTGGCGCCCTGGGAAATGACAGAATTGAATTGCTGCTGCTGGCGCGACGCGTCGCCGTCGGCGTTCTGATACAGCACCTTGCAGCTCGGGCAGAGCTTCGTCATCTCGGCGACGAAGCCCGGGTGGTCATGTTCCTCGTACCGGGTCGAGCTCTGGTCGGGCATGAGGAACGCCACGGTGGCGTTGGACACGTCCGCGGCTTCGGCGGACGCCGCCATTCCGCCGAGAAAAGCCACGGCGATCGCCGCCGCAGCGACCGACGTCATAGGAGAACGGATCATCGATGTTTCCTCTCTTGGCTGAAGCCAAGTCGTTAGCGTTCTTCTGGACATTCGGCGGCGCACGAACGCGAGCCTGCGTCGCCGAGAGTTCGAAACCGCCCAAAGCAGCCTTGCGTGGCGAAAGCCACGATCGATTCGGCTTTTTCGGAGCAAAATCAATGCTGCTTCGAACCTTTAGTGTAAGCAGACTTGCGAGTGTCTACTTAGGCCGCCGAAGCGAACCGCGCTCCGTTGCGGCGCAAGGTGCGGAACTTGGAGGGCGCCATTCCCTTCAGGGCCAGGAACTGCCGATTGAAGTTCGAGACGTTGTTGAAGCCGACCTCGTAGCAGATCTCGGCAACGGTCAGGTCGGCTTGGCTCAGGTGCTGGCACGCCAGTTCGATCCTGAGAGAGTTCACGTATTGCACGAAGTTCACGCCCGTATGCTTGCGGAAGGAGCGCGAAAACGTGCTGACGCTCTGCCGGGTCAGTTTGGCGAGGTCGACTTCGCTGAGGTCGCGGGTGAAGTTGCGCCCGATATGCTGGAGCGCGAGGTTCATCGCCGACGACAGATAGGCCAGAGGATCCGGCCGGAAGCCGATGCTGGCGAGCGGCGCCCGCTCCTCGGCGTGGCCGACGATGTCGATGATCTCCATGAAGAGCACGACCCGGCGGGCGTCGGACGCCTGAAGGAGGTCGCGCATCAGGGGTCCGACCCGCGCGGCGACCTCGGTCTCGAAGCGGATGCCGCGAAAAGCCTCCTTCAGCAGCGGCTGAAAGAAACGCAACTCAGGGAACGTCGCCATGCAGGCGGTAATGAACTCGCCCGTGAACTGCAGAACAAGGCAACGCTCGTCCACGGTCGCGCCCTCGGGCACCTCGCTGATCCAATTGTGGGGGAGGTTGGGACCGACCAGCACCAGATCGCCGGGGGAGAACGGCCCGATGTGGTCTCCGACATAGCGGTTACCCTGTGTCGCCGTGACGAGGTGCAGCTCGTATTCGGGGTGGAAATGCCAACGAACGGTCCGGTACGGGTAACCATGCGACCAAGCTTTAAAAGACTGGTCGTCGCGCACCTGCACCAGTTCCAGATCGGGTTCCATCTCCAGGCCCTCCCAGCCTATTCCTGTCCCAATGCAGCCACGTTCAACGGGCTTTTCCATTGGTATTCCAGGTCGTCGATATCCGAAGATGTCCTGCTTCAACGGTAAAGTTTGCCGCTGCGCGACCTCTTGGCGGGTCAGTTCTAGAACACAGTGTTACCCTGTTCAGAAATGGGCGGCTACACGCTTTGCAGCGCAGCATTGATACTTTTTTGGCGACTGGTCCTGTTTGGGCCGGATGCGGAGCCGCAGGACGGCATGTAGGCTCTGCTTCGCGAGGGCTGGCCGCGCGAAACCGTCGAAGTCCGACAATCTGCCGAAACGAGAAATCGTTCGCCCGACGGGCCATCTCGGGGCTTGCTCTTTGCGTGCTCCGGTCCGTGCGAATCGAAGCCACGAAGAGGTCACCCTCGTGAGATCGTCATCGTTGGCGCCGGGAGCATGGGCCTGTCGACCGCCTGGGCCATGACGAAGCGGGGGCACCGGGTCGCACCTCGATCAGGGCGACACGATCCCGAGTTCGCTCGCCGCGTCTGGTGACCAGCACCTCATGATCCGCCGCGCCTATGGTGCCAAGGCCGGCTATGCGACGCTCATCGCCGAGGCCTACGAGGCCTGGGAGGAGCAGAACGCCGGAACCGGGCGAGGTTGAGCGCCTGCGGGACGCGTTCTCGCCACCGTTGGCAGGTTTCCGACGACGGTGGGTGGCATCGTTGGCTTCGGGCCGAAGCCGCTGGGGACATCGAAGCCGTGGGTGCGTGATGGCACGAGTTGCCCGCGGCGACAACGCCCCTCAGAGTGAAGGCCGGCCGGTACGGTTCGGTTTTCGCGCCACCGGAAGCGGAGTTCGACATGAGCCTGCCGGTGCAAGGGGTGATCACGAGCGTCGAGGCGCGGCCGCGCGAGGGTTGGGACGACCCGGTTCGTGGCCGTGTAGCCTGGTATACGCTGTTCAGCAGCGACATCACGCCGACCGACAGCATGGCGGCCGGAGTCGCCGAGATCGCTCCAGGGGACGGCGCGCTCAGGCTGCACTCTCATGCGGAGGCCGAGATCTATTACATCATCGAGGGAACCGGCATCCTGTCGCTCCAAGGCCGCGAGACGGTCGTCGGGGCCGGTACCGCGGTCTTCATTCCGGGCAACGCCGAGCACGGGTTGCGCAACGAATCGGGCGCGACCCTGAAGCTCTTCTACGTGTTCCCGACGGGCCGGTTTTCGGACGTCGTCTACCGTTTTCCGGAGGCGTGAGCCCGTCTTCCAGTCAGTGCGCCTCGGGTCATTGACGTGCACCCACCCTTGCGTCCCGGCTCGCGCCGTGGCTGGCTCGACATGGCGCCAGGCTCCCGCCGGCGCGATCGGATCCGGGGAACGACATGATCGATAATGGCACTCTTCTGACCTATGTCGCGGTCGTGCTCGGCCTGTTTCTCATTCCCGGCCCGGCGGTTCTTCTGGTTCTCGCGAGGGCAACAGCAGGCGGGCGCCGCATCGGCGTCGCGACGGGGCTCGGGATCGCGGCCGGCGACAGTGTCCACACCCTTATGGCGACCTTCGGACTGTCCGCCGTGTTGATGACGTCCGCATGGGCGTTCAGCATCGTCAAATATGCTGGGGTCGCCTACCTCGTGGTCCTCGGCATCCGCGCGCTGTTCGAAAAGAGCGACGACCTCCATGCTGCAGCGCCGCGCCTCATGAGCGCGCCGCGCGCTTTCCGGCAGGCTGTGCTGGCAGAAGTCCTCAATCCGAAGACGGCGCTGTTCTTTCTGGCTTTCCTGCCGCAGTTCGTTCGCCCGACTCATGGCTCGATCGTCTTGCAGTTCATGGTGCTCGGCTTGATCTTCGTCGTCATGAGCGCCGGGTTTACGTCTCTGATCGCGCTGGCGGCCGGTCAGGTGAGCGAATGGCTCGACCGCAACCGACGGATCGGCCGTTGGCAGGGCCGCGCGATCGGCACGATCTACCTCGCGCTCGGCGCTCGCCTGGCGTTTCAGGAGCGCTGAGCGCAATGGGCTGAACGCGCCGCGATCTTGCGAACTGGATCGCCGCCTTTTCCGCACCGGACGATTGAACGCACCAGTCGGTGTTTACGGAAGAACAAGGGCCCAGGTTGTCTATACGAATGTCGATTGGGACAAAGGCAACCGGGAGAAGTCCCGAAAACACGGCATCTCACTTGCGGAGATTGAGCAAGTTTTTGCAGAGCTTGCACAGGTCGCCCCCGACCTGAAGCACTCCGACAGCGAGCCTCGTCAACTGGCGATTGGTCGGACTGCCGCAGGTCGTTACGCCTTCGTCGTTTTCACGATGCGTGGCGTCCTTGTACGGCCCTCAAGCGCCCGCTTCATGCATCAAGAGGAGATCGATCGCTATGATCCGCAAGGTCCCTGATTTCAAGACCGACGCCGAAGCCGAAAATTTCCTTGATCAGGACCTGTCGGACCTCGATTTTTCGCAGTTCAAGCCTGTCCGGTTCGAATTTGAGAAAAATCAGCGCAGCTGAACATGCGTGTTCCACAGCCTTTGCTTGAAGCCGTCAAGCACCGAGCAAAGGCCCGAGGCATTCCTTACACACGCTATATTCGGCACCTCATGGAGCAGGATATCGCAAAGCCCTGATCCGCTACCGCTCGGGATCTATTTGCGATCCAACTCGCTCAGCTCGCCACCACCTCAGGGACCGTCTCGGCCGGGGGCGTGTTGCGGCTGCGGCCGATGCGGACGAGCCCGTCGATCACCACCATGCCGATCCCGGGAAGATCGCCGAGTTCCACCGCTTGGAGCAGCGTCTTGCCGGCCGAGTGCTGCGGACGGTCGAGGAAGGTGAGATCCGCGGCCCGCCCCTCCGCGAGAATGCCGCAATCGAGCGAGCGCATCGTGGCCGTGTTGCCGGTGCCGAAGCAGAAGGCCGTCTCGGCCGGCACCTCGCCGATCGCGGACAGCATGGCGATCATCCGCAAGATGCCGAGCGGCTGCACCCCCGAACCCGCGGGGCCGTCGGTGCCGAGGATCACGCGGTCGAGTTGCCCCATCTCGCGCGCAAGGCGCATCGTGTACAGGGCCGCGCGCTCGTTGCCGTTATGGACGATCTCGAGGCCGCGCCGGCAGCCCTCGCAAATGCAGCGGATCTCGCGGTCGGGCAGGGCCGTGTGGCCGCCGTTGATGTGGCCCACGACGTCCGTATCGGCTTCGAGCACCACCGCGGCATCGATCAGTCCGGAGCCCGGGATCGACGGGCCGCCGGTGTGGATGGTCGACTGGATGCCGTAGCGGCGGGCCCACGCCACCATGCGACGGGCGGTCGGGCCATCCTTGACGCCGCCGAGCCCGACCTCGCCGAGCAGCGTGACGCCGGCCTCGGCCAGGTCCCTGAAGTCCTGCTCCTCCATGCCGGGCTCGATCACCGGCGCGCCGGCATGGATCTTCATGCCGCCGGGACGGAAGGCCGTGAAGGCGCGCTGCGCGAAGATCGCCATGGCCTTCAGCCCCACGATGTCCTTGGGACGGCCCGGCGTATGGACCTCGCCGGCCGAGATCATGGTGGTGACGCCGCCATGCAGGGTCGATTCGATCCAGTTCATCTGGCTCTGGCGCGGCGTCCAGTCGCCCGCCACCGGATGGACATGGCTATCGATCAGGCCGGGCGCCACCGGGGAGCCATGCGCGTCGATCGTCGTCGTGGCGCCCTCCGTATCGAGGTCCTTGGCCCGGCCGATCGCGGTGATACGGCCGTCCACCGCCACGATCGTGTCGGCGTCGAGGATCGGTGCGGCAATGTCGCCGCTGAGCACGAGGCCCAGGTTACGGACCACCAGCTTGCCAGCCGGAACGCTCGCCACTACATCCTGAGCCATCGTCGGGTCCTTCGGGCTGATGCAACCGACATCGTCCTTGACGTCAGGTCGCGACGACCATAATCGTTTGTATACGAACGAAGCTTAGGGTCCTCTGCACGGCGTGGCAAGGGGCGGGACAGCGCCGGCAAAGGCGCGCCGGGGAGTGAGATGCCGCCCGTGACCGGAGCTAGAGTGTGAGCAATTTCAACGAGGAGACGGTTCTGTCGGTACATCACTGGACCGATAACCTGTTCAGCTTCACGACCACCCGCAACCCGACCTTCCGTTTTCGCAACGGCGAATTCACGATGATCGGCATTCCCGTGAATGGCAAGCCGCTGCTCAGGGCCTACAGCGTGGCGAGTGCCAACCACGAGGAGAACCTGGAGTTCTTCTCCATCAAGGTCGACAACGGCCCGCTGACGTCGCATCTGCAGCACCTCAAGATCGGCGACACGGTAATGGTCAGCCGAAAGGCGACCGGCACTCTGGTGATCGACAACCTCTTCGCCGGCCGCAACCTGTTCCTGCTCGGCACCGGCACGGGGCTCGCGCCCTTTCTCAGCGTCATCAAGGACCCCGAGACCTACGAGCGCTTCGAAAAGGTCGTGCTGGTGCACGGCGTGCGCCAGGTCGCCGAACTCGCCTATGGCGACACGATCACGACCACGCTGCCGGAGGATGAACTCATCGGCGAACTCCTGCGCGACAAGCTCGTCTACTACCCGACCGTGACGCGCGAACCGTTCCGCAATACCGGCCGCATCACCGACCTCCTGGCCTCGGGCAGGATCACGGACGACCTCGGGCTCGACGGGCTCGACCCGGAGCATGACCGCGTGATGATGTGCGGCAGCCCCGGCATGTTGGTCGACACCAAGGCACTTCTGCTCGACCGCGGCTTCATCGAAGGCAACCACGGCGAACCGGGGCACTTCGTGATCGAGAAAGCTTTCGTGGATCGCTGAGACCTCAGCCCCGTTTTACGATCGACGCCGAGCGTGGTCGAGGTCACGATGGGGGCATCCCGGTGCGGAGTTGGCACGCGATGATGCGGGTCGCGGAGATCAGGATCTACCCGGTCAAGGGCCTTCGGGGGTTCGCGGTCGATGAGGCCGTCGTCGAGCCCTGGGGCCTCGCCGGTGACCGTCGCTTCATGGTGGTCGACAGCGCATCCCGCTTCATGACGCAACGCGAATGGCCCGCCATGGCGGTGGTCGCGGCAGACCTCGTCTCCGGTGAACTCGCCTTGTCGACGCGTTCGGGACAGGACATCCGCATCCCGTTGCCTGACGCGACGCGCCCCCGCGTCGGTGTCACCATCTGGAAGGACCGCGTCCCGGCCGTCGATTGCGGCTCCGCGGTCGCAGCATGGCTGTCGGACGTCCTCGGCACGCCCTGCCGGCTCGTACATATGAGCGAACCCGCCACCGCCCGTGCGACCGACCCCGACTTCGCGACTTCGGGAGATCATGTGAGCTTCGCCGACGGTTTTCCGCTCCTCGTCACCACGCAGGCTTCCCTCGACGACCTCAACACCCGCCTCGCCGTGCCCGTCACCATGGGCCGGTTCCGCACCAATCTCCTGGTGGACGGGGCCGAACCCTGGGCCGAGGACGAGTGGCGGGATCTGAGCGTGGGAGAGGTGCGCTTTGCCGGCGTCAAGGATTGTGCCCGCTGCGCCGTCACCACGGTCGATCAGGAGAGCGGCGCCCGGTCCGAGGACAACGAACCGCTGCGGACGCTCGCCCGTTTCCGGCGCAAGGCGGGCGGGCGGATCATTTTCGGCCAGAACCTCATCCCTCGCCGCCTCGGGCGCATCGCGCTCGGCGACCCCGTTGAAACTTTCGGCGACTCGTGACCCTTACTGCTTCCGCCGCAGCAAAAGGAGCCATCCGAGGCCGATCAGGAACACGAAACCGGTGATCGTGACGAACACCGGCTCACCAAGCGCCAGGAGCCGGGGCGCCAAGGTCATGGAGAAGGCCGCGACGACGAGCGCGATCGCGAGGCGGGTCGCGGCGAGTTCGATGCCGTGGATCAGCCGGTCCATGCCCTTGATCTCGATCTCCACCGTCATCTTGCCCTGCTTCAGGCGCACCAGCATCAGATGCACGAGGGCCGGCAGGTCCGAAACCGCGCTGAACAGCCCGGCACCCATGCCGGAGATCTTCTTCTTCATGCCCTCGAGCGAGAAACGCGCCTTCATGTTCTGCTGAACCGTGGGGCCCGCGGCCGTGAACAGGTCGAACTTCGGGTCGAGCTGCCGCATCACCCCATCGGCCGAGATCAGGCTCTTGAACAGGATCGCGAGGTCCGTCGGCATCGCGAGGTCGTTCTCGCGCGCCATGGTCATGAAGTCGGTCAGGACGAGCGCGAGGTTCAACCCCGTTCCGGCGTGGCGCTGCATGAAGGTGTGGGCCGCGCCGTCGAGCTTGGCGAGGTCGGGCGCGCTGTTGCCGCTCCAGTCGATGAGCACCGAAATGAGCCCGTCGGCGTTCTGGCTCAGCATGGCGCCGATCATGATCAGCAGCTGATCGCGCCGCTTTTGCGACAGCCGCCCGATGATGCCGAAATCGATGAAGCCCACCCGGTTGCCCGACATGGCGAGCAGGTTGCCGGGATGGGGATCGGCGTGGAACAACCCCTCGATCAGCGCCATCTGCAAGAAGGCGTCGGTTCCTTTCTGGGCCAGGAGCGGCTTGTCGAAGCGGCCTTCGTCGAGATTGGCGTGGTCGGTCAAGGGGACGCCGTGCAGGAACTCCTGGACCAGCACCCGCTCGGTCGTGTGTTCCCAGTAGATCTTCGGGAACACGATGTCGTCCCGGTCGGCGAAGATGGCGGCGAGCGTCTCGCAGTTCCGCGCCTCGCTGGCGAGATCGAGTTCGCCGTTGATGCCCGCGGACAGGTGCCGCA
>CAXUOD010000165.1:0-5755 GCA_964252585.1 uncultured Lichenihabitans sp.
CGTGACTTCGTTTTTCTGGAAGGGCTCAGTCAACCGACGCCGACCGTCCCGGCTGCGCCCGCACAGCCCGCGACCCCGCCCGCTCCGGCGACCCCGCCCGCCGCCAATGCGCCCGACGGCAATGCCGGCTCGGCCGACAAATCGCCGCCCGACACGTCCATCAGCCAGACCCTGACGTTGCAGCCGCATCCTGTCATCCAGTTGAACGGCCAGGCGACCTGGGACGAAGGGTTCAAAACGCTGAACGACGCCTTCACCAAGCTCAACGACAACCTCACCAAGGCCAATATCAAGCCGACCGGCAATCCGATGGCCGTCTTCACCGAAACCGACGATGCCGGCTTCAAGTTCACCGCCATGGTTCCGGTCGAGAAGGCGCCGGACGCGAAGCCGGCCGACCTCGCGGCCGACGTCGGCTTCGGCGACTCGCCGGGCGGCAAGGTGATGAAGTTCCAGCACCGCAGCGCCTACGACGACATCGATTCGACCTATGAGGCCATCACGGCCTATCTCGACGAGAAGGGCCTCGAGGCCAAGAACATGTTCGCCGAGGAATACCTCAACCGGACCAAGGCGTCGGACGACAACTCGCTCGAAGTCGACATTTATGTCTTCTTGAAATAGCCTCGGAACTTGCCTCGGTCTCGAGCAGGGCTGCGACCTCAGGTCGACGGCCGTTCCGTAGATCGAGACAGGGCCGGCCGGATCGGCGTGGATGGCCGCCACGGGATCGGCCATGACTGACCGAGCCGGCTCGGTCCGTCCCGGGCTTGCCCTGGCGCGCCGCTCGTGCCACCTCAACCGGCATGCTTCCCTTCGCCAAGATGAACGGTATCGGTAATTCCATCCTGGTCGTGGACGAGCGCGGACGCACGCCCATCATTACGGGAGCCATGGCGCGGAGGTTCTGCGGGGGTGACCTTGCCTTCGAGCAGATGATGGTACTCTCCGATGCCGCCCGGCCCGGCTTCGACGCCTCCGTCAGGATCTTCAACCAGGATGGTTCGCGGGCCGGAGCCTGCGGCAACGGCACGCGCTGCATCGCCTGGTTCATGGGCGAAACGGGAAGTGGCGGCACGCTGAAGCTCGACATCGGCGGTGCCGCAATAGCGTGCTACCGAGACGGGCCTCTGACCTTCACGGTCGACATGGGAACGCCTTGTCTCGACTGGAACGACATCCCGTTGCGCGAAGCCGCGGACACGCTGTCTGTCGACCTCGGCCCCATGCTGAACGAGGCGGGGCTGCAACGCCCCGTGGCGGTCGGCATGGGAAACCCCCATGCCGTCTTCTTCGTGCCGGATGCCTCGGCCATCGATCTCGGGACCTGGGGACCACGATTCGAGCGCCATCCGATGTTCCCCGACCGGGCCAATATCTCCTTTGCCGAAGTCGGGACGACCGATCGCATCGTCTTGCGGGTTTGGGAACGGGGAGCCGGGCCGACGCTGGCCTGCGGTTCGGCCGCCTGTGCCACCCTGGTCGCAGCCTCCAGGCGCGGGCTCGCCGGGCGTCACGCCCGCATCGCGCTGCCCGGCGGGGATTTGGAATTGGCGTGGCGGGAGGACGACCATGTGCTGATGTCGGGTCCCGTCGCCCTGGAGCATCGCGGCCAGGTCGATCCCACGACGGGCGACCGAGCCCCGTGGTGACCGCGACGCGATCCGGCGTCGACGTCCTGACCTTCGGCTGCCGGCTCAACATCGTCGAATCCGATGCCATCCGGACCGCTGCACTCGCGGCCGGCCATCGTGACCTCGTGGTGATCAACTCCTGCGCCGTCACGTCGGAAGCCGTTCGCCAGACCCGGCAGGCCATCCGGCGTGCCGCGCGCGACAGACCCGGTGCCGAAATCGTGGTGACGGGTTGCGCGGCCGAGGTCGACGGCAGCGTCGCGGCCATGCCCGAGGTCGCGCGCATCGTCCCGAACCGCAGCAAGACCGCGGCCGAGACCTGGGCTCGGCCGGGTCTGGTTCCGGGCGAGACCGTGGCACCCATGGGGCGCCACACCCGCGGCTTCGTCGAGGTCCAGAACGGTTGCGACCACCGCTGCACCTTCTGCATCATCCCGTTCGGCCGCGGCGCCTCGCGCTCTGTTCCGCCCGACCTCGTCGTCGGCCGGATTCGCGACCTCGTCGCGGCCGGGACGCCCGAAGCCGTGCTGACCGGCGTCGACGTCACGTCCTATCTCGCATCGGACGGCAGCCGGCTCGGTACGCTGGTGAAGCGGATCCTCCGGGAGGTGCCGGATCTCGCGCGTCTGCGCCTCTCCTCGATCGACTGTATCGAGGCCGACCGCGACCTGCTCGACGCCATCGCCGGGGAACCGCGGTTCATGCCGCATCTGCATCTGTCGCTGCAGAGCGGCTCCGACCTGATCCTGAAGCGCATGAAGCGGCGGCACGGCCGAGCCGACGCGGTCGCGTTCTGCCGAGAGCTCCGCCGGTTGCGGCCCGAGATGGCGATCGGCGCCGATCTCATCGCGGGATTTCCGACCGAGACCGAGGACCATGCCGAGCAGTCGCACGATCTCATCGCGGAGTGCGGGATCGCTCATCTTCATGTCTTTCCCTATTCGCCGCGCCCCGGAACGCCCGCGGCCCGGATGCCGCCGGTGCAGGGCGAGATCGTCAAGGCACGCGCCGCGCGTCTTCGCGCCGCTGGCGACGCCGCGCTGGCCCGCCACCTCGAGGGACAGGTCGGGACGCTCGCCCGGGTTCTGGCGGAGCGCGGTGGCCGGGGCCGGACGGAAAACTTCAGTGCCGTCAGATTGGCACGGTCAGTGCCGCCGGGTCAGTTCGTCGATGTCGAAGTCGCGGGTCACGACGGGCGGGAACTCTGCGGGGCTTAGTCGGCGCGGTGTCATGGCTGAACGGTCACTCGTTCCTCCGGAACGTGAGCCAGCCGGCGACCCTGTTGGCGCCGCCGTCCGACGGGTGCTGGACGCCATCGTTCACCGGCACGTCGGCGAAGTCGAACGGGCTGACCCCTTCGAGGCAGGCCGCGTTGACGCCGTACTGATCCGGGTTCGAGCGCCGGCTGTGGTGCGTGTAGATCCCGCATCGCGAGCAGAAGTAATGCCGCGCTGTTCCGGTGTTGAACCGGTACTCCGTCAAGGCTTCGCGACCGCTGACGATCTCGAGGTCCTCGAGGTTCGCCGTAACCGCGACCGCGCCGCGCATCCGGCAATACGAACACGTGCAACGGCGAGCCGTGCTGAGGCCGCCCGCGAGCACGACGCGGAAGCGAACGGTGCCGCAGTGGCACGCGGCCGAAACGCCCTGCCCTGGTCCCACGGGTCCCTCACGGATGTTCGTGGATCGGATCGATCCAGTAGACGTCTTCCGGCCTCTCCACGGGCTCGATGTCGGTGATGTTCACCACCACGGCCTCGTTGTCCGACCGAACGAGAACGCATTCGAGCGGGTTCGACGGGTCGGCATTGATCTCCTGGTGCGGCACATAGGGCGGCACGAAGATGAAGTCGCCGGGCCCCGCCTCGGCGACGAACTCCAGGTGCTCGCCCCAGCGCATGCGGGCCTGGCCTCGAACCACGAAGATCACGCTTTCGAGCGCCCCGTGATGATGCACGCCCGTCTTCGCATCGGGCTCGATCCGCACCGTTCCGGCCCAGATCTTGCGGGCACCGACGCGGGCGTGGTCGATCGCGGCCTGGCGGAACATGCCGGGCGTCTGGGGCGTGTTGGCGTCGAGCTGATCGCCTTTGATGACGCGGACGCCATCGTGTTTCCAGCGCGGTGCCGCTTGGTCGTGCTCCATCAGGCCCTCCCGGTCATTGGATCAGTTCCATACGGTCGACGTCGACCATCCCGCGATCGCTGATCTTGAGATGCGGGATGACGGGCAACGGCAGGAAAGCTACCTGGAGAAAGGGCTCGGCCAGGGTCACGCCGAGGCTCCGGGCCGCGGCCCGGAGCGGCAGGAGGGCCGCGTGTACGTCCTCGTAGGAGCGGTCGCTCATCAGCCCGGCCACCGGCAAGGGAAGATCGGCCAGCACGCGGCCCCCTTCCACGACCGCGAAACCACCGCGGATCGTGGCCAGGTGGTTGGCCGCCAGCGCCATGTCGGCATCATCGGCTCCGACCACGCAGATGTTGTGGCTGTCGTGGCCGATCGAAGACGCGATGGCACCTCGCCTCATGCCGAAGCCTCTGACGAAGCCCCGGCCGATATTGCCGTTCCGTCCGTGCCGCTCCACGACGCAGACCTTGGCCACGTCCTGCGAAGCGTCCGCCCCCAAGCTCCCCCCGGGGCTCGGCAGGTCGAGGCTCAGGTGTTCGGTGATGATGCGCCCCGGCACGACCCCGATGACCGGTACTGCGACCCCGCGTCCCGGCACGGCGAAATCCTGCGCCGTGACGGGCCGGGCCTTCATGCTGTCGAGGCCGATCGGCGGGATCGTGGCCCGCGCCGCGAACAGCGCTTCGTCGACGACGCGTCCGGCCGAGACCACGGTCGAGACGTTGCAGTTCTCCAAGGCGTCGATCAGCACGATGTCGGCCCGGCAGCCCGGAGCGATCATGCCGCGGTCGAGGAGCCCGAAGGCACGGGCCGCCGTCAGGGATGCGGACCGGTAGGCCGCGAGCGGCGGGACCCCGGCCGCGATCGCCATGCGGATGATGCCGTCGAGGTGGCCTTCTTCGGCGACGTCGAGCGGATTGCGGTCGTCGGTGCAGAAGGCCAGGAACGGCGATGTCGCGAGCGTCAGCAGCGGCGCCAGAGCGTGGAGGTCCTTCGAGACCGATCCTTCGCGGATCAGCACCGTGAAACCCTTCCGGATCTTCTCCAAGGCTTCCGTGGCCGTGGTGGCCTCGTGCTCCGTGCGGATCCCGGCCGCCGCATAGCCGTTGAGGTCGCGGCCGCCGAGCAGCGGCGCGTGGCCATCGATGTGACGGCCCGCGAAGCTTGCGAGCTTGTCGAGGCAGCCCGGATCTCCGCCCACGACGCCGGGGAAGTTCATGAACTCCGCGAGCCCGAGCACCTTGGGATGCGCCGCATAGCGCCGGAGGTCGTCAGCACCGATGCTCGCTCCCGCGGTCTCGAGCGCGGTGGCCGGCACGCAGCTCGACAGTTGAACCCGGAGATCCATCACGGTGCGCTCGGCGCAGGCCAGGAAGTAGTCGAAAGCCGCGGTGCCGAGCACATTCGCCATTTCGTGCGGGTCGCAGATCGCCGTCGTGACGCCGTGCGGCAGGACGCAACGATCGAACTCGAACGGAGTGACGAGGGAGGACTCGACGTGGAGATGGGTATCGATGAAGCCCGGCACCGCAATGCGCCCCGCACCATCCACCACCGCTTTGCCGTCATATTCCGCATAGGTGCCGACGATCGTGCCGCCGCAGACCGCGATGTCGGTCGGGACGAGATCGCCCATGACGAGATCCAGTAACCGCACGTTCTTGATGACGAGATCGGCCGGCACGACCGCCCGACCCTGCGCTATCCGCCGTGCGAGTTCCGCCGCCGTCCCCGCCATGCCAGAGCCTCTCCGCAATCCGAGCCGACCATCGGCGATCCGGGCCTTGCGGTAAAGCGCAACCCGAGCGCAAGCCCAACGCCACCCGACCGCTCGGTCGTATTGTCGAGACGGAGCTCGTCGCACGCGACGGCCAAGATCCTGGGCCGGTCGCTGCGCAAGGCGATCCATCCACCGTCTTCGGTAGGACCCGAAGCCTCGATGCCGTAGCTTCGAGCATCCCTCGCGGCTCGTCCTAGGCGCCCCAGATCGCGC
>CAXUOD010000165.1:5855-10560 GCA_964252585.1 uncultured Lichenihabitans sp.
CGCCGTCGAAGATGCTGCCCCAATTGCTCGACCCCTGCAGGCGACATGAAGACCATCGGGCCGCCTCGATTCAGCCGTTGAGCGGGTGCTTGATATCAAGACTTCGATTTGAGTCCATGCTTTCGGAGGAAAGCGCCAGCTTCTCCTCGAACGGCGTCCGCCCCGCAGAGCGACCGGCACACGCCCCTCCCGAGCACTCGTCACGGGTTCGCCAGTAACCGACCGAAACAGCCCGCTTCGAAAACACTGACGACCGATTGAGGAGCAAGTGCCGCGAACATTCGCCGCGTGCGCCTCCTTACGACAGACCTCTACCGGCCTCCGCGGCTTCGTTCTGCTCCGCCATCTCGGGGACTGGCGAGATCGGGGAAAGGTCGGTCATCTGCGGGCGCGACTGAAACAGCGGCACGTCGCTCGGCGGCACTCGGCGCATCCGGATCTCGTGGAGATCGTCGCCTCGACTCAGCTGCTCCTTTGGGGTCGTCCAGGCGAAGGCATCGAGTTGACCGGTCACGGGAGAGACGGGAGCCCAACGGTCCGAGACCATGCCATCGGCGACCCAGGCAGGATCGCGCGGCGCCCGCGACGCGCGTTGCAACCATTCGAACAAGGAGCCGGTCTCCCCGTGCTCCGCCTCCTCGATCTCGGCCATCAGGCGGCACACCTTGACGGTCGGCCGTCCACCGTCTTCGCCATCGAGCAGCGGTTTCAGTGTCGTCCGGGCACGTTCGAACTCGCGAGCCTCCAGTGCCGCGCGCGACACCGCCATCAGGCTTTCGGGATGGCGTGGCGCGATGCGGGCCAGGGTTTCGGCACGCGCGAGCCGGTCGGCCGCCGCGTCCCCTGGCCGGACCGCCACATAGGCATCCGCCAGATCCGGATGAGGGGTCGCCGCATAGGCTGTCTCGACCAGCTTGGAGGCGCGACGGATGTCGCCCTTGCGGGTCAGCAGCCGGCCCGCGAGGGCCGCGGCAGGCACCAATGTGGGCTCGACCTTCAGGGCGTCCCGCAGGAGGCTCAAGGCTTCGTCGGGATCGCGTTCGGAGATCTCGGAGGCCAGCGCGGTGTTGAGAACCGCACGCTGTCGGTTGGCGGTCGGCCGGTCGATGAGTCGGCCGCCGGCATTGCGCTCGACGGCCGTGAGAGCACCGGCCCAATCGCCCCGCTGCGCCCGATAGGCCAACACGGCCTCGCCGGCCCAAGGGAGTGTTCCGGACCGGAGCGCTTCTTCGGCATAGGCGTAGGCGGCTTCGGGATCGCCTCGTCGCTGTGCCTCGATGTGCAAGCCGCGTAGACCCAAAGCGCGGGTCTCGGGAAGATTGAGCATCTCGGCGAAGGTCGCTTCCGCCTTGTCCTGGTTGCCGGACAGCTGCGCGGCCTGGGCGCGGAGCAGCAGAACCATGGGTTCCCGCTTCAAGAGCTTCTCCGCCTCGACGGCATGACGTTGCGCCGCATCGCTGTCGCCTGCGCCGATCGCCACCATGCCGCGCGACAGGGCCGCGAGGCCACTCCGCCGACGCCGGGCCCGCGACGCTCCGGACACGAGCGACGGGACCCGGAAGACGAAGCGGATCAATCCCCAGAGGAGCACCACGAGGACCGCCACGGCGATCAGCAGGATCGCGCCCATCAGGGTCGAGCCCGCATATTCGCGACCGCCGAACGTCACCAAGACGGTCCCGGGATGATCGGCCATCCAGACCGCACCAAGTGCTGCAACAATCACGATGGCGAAGTAGATCAGCACCCGTATCATCAATCGCCCACTTTCATTTTCCGTTCTGCGACCCGCGGCCGACCCCCCGTCTCCATGTCGGCGAGCATCGTCCTCACGAGGCAGGCTGACCTCGGCTGTCTAGCCCCTTGCGCCGCGAGACCGAGGGAGATCCGTGCCTCCGCGCGATCGTCCGGCGCCGGCCGGTCAGCCCTTGGCATGACCGAGGGTCGCGATGGCGCGTGCCACAAGGTCTCGTGCCGCGATCTCGGCATCGAGCCGGCTCCTTGCCGTATCGGCCCAGGCTTGTGACACGCGCTGGCCTGCCTCGGGCAGCTTCCCCCAATCCGTCAGGGCGTCGGCGACATCGTTGCGGTCGAGGGCATCGTCGACCTGGGACACGATCGCGACCGGATCGCTGCCGGTGACGGTGCCGATGCGTTTGACCTCGACGAGGGCACGGGCGCTCGCCGCGAAGCGATCCAACGGATTGGTGCTCTGACCCGGCTTGACAGCGGACAGAACACTTCCCTTCACGTCGTCCCATTGTCCTTTCAACGATGCGACGCTGGGAGCGCCCGTGTCGGCCAGCGGCGCCAACCGAGCCACCGCCTCGGGCTCGCTCCCCAGAGCCCTCAAGGCCGCGACGTCCGACGCATAGGGCCGCCCGTCCGCGATCGCCCGCTGCAGCGCCTGACCCACGACCGCGATGGTTGCTGCCTTGCTCTCGTCCGCGCTCCCAACGGCGCGAGCCTCGGTGACCCGGGCGCCATCCTTCGCGGCCGAGAGGTCGGCTTCGATCTTGGCGACCCGACCGTCGAGCGCGCCCGTGGCGGTCTGCAAGGGTTGGAGATCGACCTTCGGCAGGTCGGCCACTCTTGTCTGGAGCGTCGCCACCTTGTCGTCCAGCGCGCCGGCGGCAGCTTGCAGGGGCCGCAGATCGACCTTCGGAAGGTCGGCCACCGTCGCTTGGAGCTTGCTTTCCTGTGCCGTGACGTCGTTGGCCTTGGCCTCGATGCCGTTGACCCGGGCATCGAAGCCGTTCATCCGCGCGTCGAAGCCATTCACCTTTTCATCTATGCCGTTGATCTTCGCGTCGAAGCCGTTCAGTCGAGCGTCGGAACCGTTGACCTTGTTGTCGAGGCCGTTCAGCGCGGCTTCGGCTCCGGCGATCCTCGACGCGATCGGTCCAAGGTCGACGGGAACCGGCTTCGGCAAGTCCGAGAGGGTCTTGGCCGTGTCGCCCTGGTCGCTGGCGAGGCCGTTGATCCGTCCGTCCATCGCGTCGACCTTCGCGGCCAAGGCCGCGACCGCCGCGAGGGTCGCAAACGCCGGCTCTGCGGGTTTCGGCTCTGCCGCAGGCGGCGCCGCGGCTTCGGCGGGCTTTGCCTCGGCGGCGGCCTTGGTGGCCTGGATCTGCTGCTCGAGGCCATCGACCCGCTTCGTCAATTGAGCGAGCGCTTGCGCGACCCCGGTCCGGTCGGCATCGGCTGCCCCGACCCGTTTATCGAGATCTGCGACAGTGCCCGACAACGGCCCCGAATCCGGCCGCGCTTCCAGCGCCGCGACCTTCGTCTGTAGGTCCGCGACGGTGCCGGCCAGTTCGTCCCGCCCGCTGCGCTGCGGCCCCGTCAAGAGCAGCCAAGCGACGGCGCCGAGCAGAACCAGGGCGACGAGGCCGAGAAGGCCTGGAACCAGCCCCGGGCGCGTGCGGGCCGGTGCTTCGAAACCCTGCGAGACGTCGTCGGTCCGTGCCGCGAGAGGAATCTCCGGCTCGCTCGAAGCCGGCGAAGCCGCGGGAGGTACGGCCTCGCTCTCGACCCCAGGACCCGAAGACACGGCGGGCATCTCGGCGCCGGTCTCGTCGGACCTCGGGAGGTCGGACGATGGCGCCTCGCTCGCTACCTCGCGGGTGCGTTGCGTCGGATCCCGCATGGCACTTCCGAACAGGACCGGCTCGGCCGGTTCGGAGGAGACGGATTCGTCCGGGACGACGGCCGGGCTCGCGCGCTCGACCGGGATCTCGGTCGCGGCAGCATCGATGATCGGTGGCTCACGGCGTTTCTTGCCGCCGGCACGACGGTAGGTTTCAGTGGGCTCACGGTTGCCGTTATCCGCCATTCGCGATCCCTTCCTCCATCCCGACCGGCCATGCCTTGCGGCACGCCACCGGTCGTCGCCCTTCGCGTCCGGGTTCCCGAGGTCCAACGTCCCAGGACGGATTTTCGACGCGCAAGCGGCGATTTTTCCAAAAGCTGAACGCGGCCGGAGCCCCACGCCGCCGCAACGGCCACGCTGGTCTAGCGCGACACCGCCAGCGGGTCAAAGCCGACCGGCCGCCCCCTCAGCAGACCTGCACGAGCCTGCTTCCACTTCAGATTCGAAGCAGCGTTGATTTTGTTTGGCTTTCGCCACGCAGGGCCGCTTAGGCCGACCAGGGCCCGCCAGGATCGCGCATCGCCAGAGCCGCCGCTAGGGCGAGGGTGCGTTGCGCCGCCTCGGCATGCAATCGCTCGACCATGCGGCCGTCGATCTTGAGAACCCCGGCGGGCTTCGCGGGTTGCGCGAAAGCCGCCACCACCTTGCGGGCCCAGGCGAGCTCGTCCGGCGCGGGAGCGAAGACGGCGTTGCACGCTGCGATCTGGCCCGGATGGATACAGGTCTTGCCGTCCATGCCGAAATCGCGACCCTGCCGGGCCTCGCTCGACAGCCCTGCGCCGTCGTCGAGGTCGTTGAACACGCCGTCCAGGATGTCCAGGCGGTGGCTGCGCGCCGCCGCCACGCAGGTCGAGAGCCACACCAGGAGGGCATCCCGATTGGGCGTGACGCGGATCCGAAGTTCCTTGGCGAGGTCGTTGGTGCCCATCACCAGGGCATCGAGACGCGATGCCGGATCGGCGGCCGTGCGGGCCAGAGAGCGGATGTCGAGAACCGCAGCCGGTGTTTCGACCATGGCCCAAAGCCGCACGGCCGCCGCCCCCCCCCCCGCGC
>CAXUOD010000165.1:10570-11945 GCA_964252585.1 uncultured Lichenihabitans sp.
GGGGGGGGGGGGCCTGTGCGGGTTTGTCCACACCCGCCGCGGGTTTTCCCCCCTGGCCCAAACCCCGCCGGGCCCCCGCGACGCCGGCTTCGCCGAGGAGCGTCGCGGCACTCGTGACATCACCCGGTCCGGCTACCTTGGGTAGCAGGATCGCGTCGGGGCGCGCTGCGGCAGCGGCGAGCAGGTCCTGGTGCCCTCTGTCGGTCGCGAGGGCATTGATGCGGACCACGACCTCACGATGCCCGAAGCCTCTCCGGGCCAGCGTCGCCACGACGGCGTCGAGCGCTGCGGCCTTGTCGACATCGACGACCGCGTCTTCGAGATCGAAGATGATCACATCCGCATCCACGGTCCGGCATTTCGCGATGGCGCGCGCGTTGGAACCGGGGACATAGAGGGCACTGCGGCGAAGCCGAAGCGTCATGGGAGGAGCTTCGCGCAGCCGCGACCCTGGCGGCGTATCCCCGGCTCGTCCACCGCTCAACCGGCCGAAATCGTGGCCTTCACGACGGCACCTTCGCAGGCCGTGCCGCGGAAGAACGCCGAACCGAGCGCATCGAGTCCCGTGGCGACCCTGACATGCTGGCCTTTGGGACAAAGCTTCTCGACCGTGTCGAAGCCGACCCAGCCGAGATTGGCCACGAAGGACTCCGACCACGCGTGAGCTGCGGTCTCCGACCGGCCGGCGCGGCGGTCACGCAGATGATACCCGCTCACGTGGCGGCTCGGCAGGCCGAGGTGACGGGCGCAGGCGATGAAGATCTGCGCATGGCTGCGCGCATTGCCCCGCTTGGCCGCAAAGGCTTCCGCCGCCGTGGTGTCGGGGGCGTTCTCGTCGAAGGCCACCGCGCCATGGAGCGTGTCGAGCAGGGCATGGAGCCGTCCCAACGGCTCGGTTTCGGCCACGGTCGTCCGGGTGGCGAAGCTGCGCAGCGCGTCGTCCGTCGCGGTGAGTTCCGTCTCGCGCAGGTAGATGTCGACGGGAAGCCGCTCGGCACCGCCGCGGACCACGCCGGCCGCATCGTAGGTCTCGACCTGACAGACCGAGCTGACCGCGAACCCTTCCAGGGGGCCGCTGGCGCTGAAGCTGTGGGTCACGTTGCCGAAGGCATCCTGGCCGGCCTTCAGGCTGCAATCGATGTCCGCATCGATGCGCGCATCCGTGACGTGTTGACCCTCGTGGCTGCGCGGGGACAGCCGAAGCAGGTAGGTCAGGTTCCTGGCCGGGGAAGCGAAGCGGAATTTGATGTCGCTGCGGATCGTCAGGTGCATGGGGTGCGCTCAAGCCAGATATTGCTCGTTGATCGCGACACCGAGCGTGTTGTTGTCGTCGATGAAGGTCGTGATGAACTCGTGCAAGCCACTCTGGAAGAGG
>CAXUOD010000166.1:0-11862 GCA_964252585.1 uncultured Lichenihabitans sp.
CGACAGCCAGCGTCAGCGCAGCTCCACCGAGACCGTGGTCAGCGCTGCCGAGCTAACGGATCCCCTTGGTCGCTCGGTCTCGCACGTTTTCGCGAATCGACGAGTGTCTGCGATACCGACAAGGCCACGATCAGCGGGCTTAGGCCCTAGGCGCGGACAGATCGCGGACTCTTTGAAAGGCTTGTGCCAGGTGATCGTCCAGGTCGACTGAACCGTCGTCGAACCAGCACGCCACGGCGTGGCTGAGCGCGGCCATGCCCATCTGCGCCGCCAGCGTTGCCACGTGCACGGCAACGCCTCGCTCCCGCAACGCGGACGTCAGGGCCGTTGTCAGCGACCTCGTCTTGGCGAGCGCGCGTTCCTGAAGCGCGGGGCTGCTCTCGATGACGCGATGCCGAGGCTCGGCGAAGGGACGGTTTTCGACGAAAAGATGCTCGGCAGACCGGAAGGCGTGGAAGAGCGCCTCCCAGGGACCGATCTCAGGCGGCGCCTCAAGCACGGCGCGGCTGAGGACGTCCGCAAGCGCCGTCTCGCCGTCGAACAACACCTCCCGCTTGTCGGCGAAGTGCCGGAAGAAGGTGCGTTCCGTGACCCCCGCCTTTGCGGCGATCTCGGCGGCCGTGGTCTCCTCATAACCGCGTTCGCCGTACAGTTCCAAAGCCGCCCGCTGAAGGAGGCGGCGCACTTTCTCCCCATCGCGAGGCATTCGAGCACACCATCGTAACGTATTGTCATGGACTGACGATATGCTACACGTCAGTGACTGACAGATCCTAGTCGAGCGGCCTGGATCTCACAACACCTGAAGGCGAGCCGCCCCTGGAAGGCAGCCGCCGGGAGAACAGTCATGATCGATCGGCTTCCCGCCACCATGAGGACCCTTCACGTTCGCAGCTACGGCGAACCGGCAGACCATCTGCTTCTGGAAGACGTCGCCGTCCCTCAGCCGAAAACTGGCCGTGTCCGCATCAAGGTCCATGCCTGTGCGCTGAACCCGGCGGATTGGGTGGTCTGCCAGGGATTTCTGCCCGTGCCACCGCCGCGCGGGATCGGTTTCGACGTGTCCGGCACCATCGACGCCATCGGAGAGGGCGTGACGAACGTCGAGGTGGGCGATCTCGTCTTCGGGGTTCCCGACTACCTGGGTTACGAGACCGGCGGTGCCTCGGACTACGCGATCCTCGGGGTCTGGGAGCGCGTTCCACAACGCCTCGGCCTCGTCGAGGCCGCAGCGTTGCCGATGGCCGTCGAAACAGCCACGCGCAGCCTCGATCTCCTCGGGCTGACTGCAGGCCAGACCATACTGGTGAACGGTGGGGGAACGATGACCGGCTTCGCCGCCGTGCAGATCGCGCTGCTGCGCGGCGCTCACGTGATCGCGACCGCCGGGGAGACCTTCGCCGCCCGTCTGCGCGACCTCGGCGCTAAGGTGACGCCCTACGGCGACGGGATGGTCGAGCGGGTCCGCGCGATGTCTGGCAAAGCGCCCGACTTCGCCCTTCACACCGCGCAAGCGACCGGCGTGCTGCCCGAACTCATCAAGATCGTCGACGGTGATCCTCGCCGTGTCATGAGCTTCAGCGACTTCGACGAGGCCGGCCTCGGCGTACGAACCACGGGGCGGGAGAAGGGCATCGTGCATCGCTATGACGTGCTCGCCCATTACGCGCGGCTGGCCGCCGAAGGCCGGTTCACGATCCCGATCGCCGGAACCTTCGCCTTGGAGGACTGGCGCCAAGCGCTCGATCTCAGCCTGAACAGGAAGGCGCACGGCAAGCTCGTCCTTCTGCTCGACCGCGTCACGTAGCAGGGCGCCGGTGTCGCAAATCACTGGATCAGAAAACGCGGCGCGACCCGCAGGACGACGCAGTCCGCTCGTCTCGCTGATGCCGGCTGCCCGGGAGGGCGCCGTCGCGCGGGCAGTGCTCGAGCCCACAAAGCCGACGCTGGGCGAGGGCTTGCGTAGGGAGAGGCGATGCGGGTCGGGGCGCGAAGCGGGCGGCAACGTGCGGCCTGGAACGGCTGCTCTCGGGCTCGCGCGCAAGTCTCGCTACGCCCGACATGGGTCGCGATTTGCCACGTTTCGAAAGGTCAGATCCCCGCCCAGGATGAAGTTCGATCTCAGCGAGCAGGTCACGACCCAGCCGATCCTCTTTGGTCGGATCCTGCTCCAACCCTCAAGTCCTGCCCGCTTACCTCTTCTGCTCGTGCCTTGACAGAACCGACGCGACGCCGAGACTGGGCCAAAATGATCGATCACGAGGGAGGCCACGCACATGGGTTTGATGCACGTCCGAGCCGTACCGACTCTCGCGGCTTTGAGTATCGTGGCCCTGGCCGGAATGTCGGTCTTGGGATCGCCCGCCAGAGCGGCGCCGGGAGGAACAGCCATTCCTCCGACCATGGCTTGCAACGCACTCTCTAAAATCGACCTCACCCGGGTGGACGCCAAGATCAATTCGGTAGCCATGATGATGATGGACGATCACTCCTTCTGTGACGTCAAAGGGTATGCCACTCCCGTTACACAATTCGAGATCTTGCTGCCGATGACGTCTTGGCGCGGTGACTATCTTCAGCAGGGATGCGGTGGATTTTGCGGTCACGTCGAGATCGATCTGCAGGACCCGTCACGGACCAGCGGGTATCAGGCACCCTATCCTCCCCTGGCGAACGGCGAAATGGTCGTTGCTGCAGATGACCAGGGTCATGAGACGATCAGCAACGGCGAGACGTTGTGGGGAAAGAACGATCCTCAATTGCGCCTGGAATTCGGGTATCTCTCCGAGCACCGGTTGGCGCAGACCGCCAAAGCCGTGATCTTCGCCTTCTATGGTCGGCACCCCGCGTTCTCATACTTCAGCGGGGTTTCCGACGGTGGGCATGAGGCTCTCGCCCTGGCCCAGCGGTTCCCGGAAGATTTCGACGGCATCATCGCCGGCGCCCCTGGTAACAACTGGGCACCGCTCGCGGGACTGTTCCAACCCTGGGCTGCCTCCGCAAACCGAAGCACGGCCGGCAAGCAGATCCTGACCGCCGAGAAGCTCCCCGCATTGCACGCTGCGGTCATGGCGTCCTGCGCGGATGCCCACGGTATCATCGGCGATCCTCGGGCGTGCACGTTTGATCCCGCTAGCATCGGCTGCGCGAACGGAGCCGACAAACCAGACTGCCTGACTGACGACGAGGTCAGGGTAGTGCGAGAGGAGTATCGAGGCCCCCATGATGATCAGGGGCACAGCCTGTTCGACGGCGGCGAGCCGTATGGCTCAGAGCTGGCCTGGGCATTCTGGTTGGTCATGCCGCGCGCCGACAACGCGGCTCCCGGAGATACCTACTCGGCGGTTCTCGGTCTGAATTATCTCAATAATCTAGCGTTCTGGTCGAATCCCGGCACCGAATACACGCTCGGCTCTGTGCCCTTCACGACCGACATGCATCTCCGTATTCAACAGCTTGGCGGCATCTACAACGCCAACAGTCCAGATCTGCAAGCTTTCCGTGCGCGCGGCGGCAAGCTGATCATCTATCATGGTTGGGCGGATCAAGCCATTCCTCCATTCGCCACCCTGAACTACTACAGGTCGGTCGCACGCCAAATGGGAGGGTATGACAGTATCCAAAATTTCAGCCGTCTCTACATGGTTCCTGGGCTCTACCATTGTCCTTGCGGGCAGACCGTGGACGGTGACCCGGCGACATCCGTGCAGTTCATGCCGCAACTTGTTGGTTGGGTCGAACATGGCGATGCGCCGGGCGACATCGTCGTGCCCATTACGGCACAAACCTACGGCGATCACCTGTCCCAGCTGCGCCTCGAGCCCTTCAATCCGCTGCGGCCCGCACCACAGAACAATGGCCTCAACAGCAACTACGATTACGTCGGCTCCTCGTCGGACTATCGGAAGAGCAACGAGGCGTGGTGCAGCTGGGACGGGCCTAACCTCAACTGTCAACCGCACACCTGATCGTCCACAGCTGTCGGCCGTCCCTCACAGGTGAGGTGGGCAGCGAGCAGGGAAAGGTTTGCGGCCGGTGGCTCTCGTCGTTAAGTCGCGGATCGTGATCGATATCGACGAAGTATCCGCGGGAAGGGAGCCCTCGCCGATTTCTGCTTTTGGTCCGCTTCGCGAGCCCCCATCGGCCATTCGCACCGAACTCGTGCAACGGCCAAACTGCTGAACACTGACCTGAAGCTCGGCCTTTCATCGTGGCGGATGTGGTATGCTCGGCCTATGCAGGGATTGAACAAGATCGTCGACGGTGCCTACCTCGTCGCCATGGGCAACGCCAACGCGGTGCTGCTTGACGCCGGGCCGGAGCTCATCCTTGTCGATGCCGGCTTTCCCGGCAAGGCCGACCGCGTCCTCGACGCCATCGGCCAGCTCGGGCGAAAACCCCACGATTTGAGGCATCTCGTCTTCACCCACGGCCACCCCGACCACATCGGCAGCGCCGCGGCACTCGTGCGCGCGACCGGCGCCCGCACCTACATGCACGCGGCCGACGTGCCCCTCGCAGAAACGGGCGGCCCGTTTCGGCCGATGACGCCCGCGCCGGGTCTGGTGCAGAAGATCGCCTTCCGCTTCGTGTGGAAGCCGAACGATCGCATGGAGCCGTTCGGCATCGACGAGGTCATCGCGGATGAGGAGACACTGCCGCTCGCGGGCGGGCTCCGCGCGATCCACGTGCCCGGCCACTGTGCCGGCCAGGTCGCCTTTCTCTGGCAGGGCCGGCGCTTGCTCATCGCGGGCGACGCCTTCATGAACATCTTCGGTCCCGATGATCCGATCGGGTTCGAGAACGAGGCGGAGGGGCGACGAAGCCAGCGTAAGCTGGCCGACCTGGACTTCGAGGCCGCGGCCTTCGGGCACGGCAAAGCTCTCACCCAGGATGCGGTCGCACGCTTGCGGCGCGCCGCCGCTCGGCGCCGGTAGCGGGCATGGCCTTCGAGGGTACCATGGTCACGATCGCGACGGCTCTAGGCCCGCGCGCCGTCGCCGACCTGCGAGCACCGAGGCCGTAACCGGGAACAGCAGTGCGCTCTCGTCCCCGAGCGCCGATGTTAGCGCTGTCAGAAAAATCATTGACAGAGCACTCGGTTGACGCACAGTCTCCGCCATGTGCCACGACCGCAAAAACAGGCGGCGATGCTAGGGGAGAAACGATGAATAGACGAGAAGTCTTGCACGCCATGGGTGGCGTCGGCCTGACAAGCTTGCTGCCCACCTTTGCGCGCGCTGCGTCTGGAAAGCCACTCAAGGTCGGCTACAACGTCGCCACCCTGGCCAATCCCTTCTTCCAGGGCATGACCAAGGGCGTGGTCGACGCCGTCAAGCAGTTTCCCGGCATGACGCTGCTCAACACCAACGCCAATGGCGACGCCAATACCCAGGCCAGCATGGTGGTCGATCTGATCAATCAGGGTGTCGACGCGCTCATCCTAAACCCGATCAACGCCAACGCCATCGTCCCTGTCGTGGAACAGGCCGACAAGAAGAAGATCCCGGTCTTCACGCTTGACCGCGGTGCCGCGTGCGGCGACTGCCAGACCAACTTTCTCGAGACCGACAACGTCGCGATGGGCCGCGAGGGCGCGCAGTATCTCGCCGATCGGCTGAAGAAGCGCTACGGCAAGATCCAGGGGAACGTCGTCGACCTCGTCGGCCTGATCGGCACCACGGCCGGTGACGATCGCGACAAAGGATTCATGGACGCATTCAACAAGCTGGCCGCCGACAATCCCGGCCTCAAGCTCGTGGCACGGCAGGAAGGGCAGTTCGATCAGGAGAAGTCGTTCAACCTGATGAGCCAGATCATGGCCGCCAATCCGCAGATCGACGCCGTCTTCAACGGCAACGACGACAATGCCGTGGGCGCCCTCCGGGCCATTCGCCAGGCGAGCCGCAACGTGCCGATCGACGATCCCAAGCATGTCATCATCATCGGCATCGACGGTACCCGGCAGGCGCTGACCGCGATCCGCAAGGGCGACATGGATGCGACGCTCTCGCAAAACCCGCTCACCATGGCGTCGCAGTCGGTGAAATACGTCGACATGTTCTACAACGGGGACAAGTCGAAGATCCCCGCACACGAGTTCTGGCCCCACATCCTCATCACCAAGGAGAACATCGACAGCCCGGAGGTGAAATCCTACGGCCTCTGGGGTGAAGCCGTCTGAGCCGCGCGGGCACCCCGCGATGGCTTATCTGCTCGACATGCAGGGCGTCTCGAAGGCGTTTCTCGGGATCCCGGTGCTCACCGACGTGTCGGTGACGCTGGAGGCCGGCGAGGTCCTGGGGATCGTGGGCGAGAACGGGGCGGGGAAATCCACGTTGATGAAGATCCTGGCCGGCATCCACCGGCCGGACGGCGGATCGATCAAGCTCGAAGGGCGCCCCTTCGAGCCGCATGATCCGCGCGACGCGCTGGCTGCGGGAATCAAGGTGGTGCACCAGGAGCTCAGCCTGTTTCCGGACCGCACCGTGGCGGAGAACATCTTCTCGGGCGTGCTGCCCAAGACTGCGTTCGGAACGATCCGCCGCCGCCAACTGCTACGTGACACCCGCGCCGTGCTGGAGCGGGTCGGGCTCGACGTCGCGCCCACCGCCAAACTCCGCCGCATGCCGCTCGCGCAGCGCCAGCTCGTGGAGATCGGGCGGGCGCTGTCGCAGAAGGCGCGCATCATCGTCATGGACGAGCCGACCGCGACCTTGACCGGTCACGAGGTCGAATTCCTGATGAGCACGATCCGGGCGCTCAAGGCGGATGGCGTCGGCGTCATCTTCATCAGCCACCATCTCGAGGAGGTCTTCGCGATCTGCGATCGCGTGACCGTGATGCGCGACGGACGGAGCGTCGAAGAGCGCCCGACCGCGGCCTGGACCGAGGAGACGATGGTCCAGTCGATGGTGAACCGTCCCATCGACACGTTCTTTCCCAAGCGGGACATCGTACCCGGCCCGGTGCTGCTCGACGTGCAGGGCCTGGCCAGCGCCGGCCGTTTCGGCGACGTGTCGTTCCACGTCCGGGCCGGTGAGATCTATGGTCTCGCCGGTCTCGTGGGCGCCGGACGAACCGAGGTGCTGAAGACGATCTTCGGCGTCCTTCCGGTCACGGCCGGCACCATCAAGGTGGCCGGCGGAGACTACCTGCCCCGGTCGCCCCGGCACGCGCTGCGTCAGGGCGTGGTGCTGACGCCGGAGGATCGCAAGCTCGAAGGGCTCGTGCTCCCGTTCTCGGTCCGCAGCAACCTCGCCATGTCCACCCTGCACGGCCTGTCGCGCTGGGGTGTCGTTTCGACGCGTGCGGTCGCCAAGCTCGCCCAAGCTTCCATCCGCTCGTTGCGCATCCGCACGACCTCGGCCAGCCAGGAGGTGCGCCGTTTGTCGGGCGGCAACCAGCAGAAGGTCGTGCTTGCCCGCGCCATCAGCGTCGGTCCGCGTGTGTTCCTGCTCGACGAGCCGACCCGGGGCGTCGACGTCGGCGCCAAGGTCGAGGTCTACAACCTGATCGGCGATCTCGCGGCCAAGGGTGCCGCCATCCTCATCGTGTCCTCCGACCTCCTCGAGCTGCTTGGCCTGTGCGACCGCATCGGCGTGCTTCGGACGGGTCGGTTCGCGGGCGAGGTGGGGCGGGAGGATTTCAGCCAGGACCGCATCATGTCACTCGCGGCCATCGGATGATCGAATGAGCACCAACGACGCGGCAGCCCGAGCCGATCAGGAGCCGTCCGGCCGGCGATGGCTGAAGGCCGACCTCAGCGATCTAACCGTGCTGATCGTCTTCCTGGCCATCGTGGTCTACCTCTCACTGTCGACCGCCTCGTTCCTGTCGACCGCCAACCTGATGGCGATCCTGGTCGCCACCTCGCTGATCGCCATCGTGGCCTGCGGCCAGACCTTCGTGATCATCACGGGCGGCATCGACCTCTCGTCCGGCTCGGTCGTGGCGCTTTCGGGGATCGCGGCCGCCATGGTGATGCAGCTCCATGCGCCGGTGCCGCTCGCGGTCGCGACCGGCATTCTGGTCGGCATGGGTTGCGGCCTCTTCAACGGCATGGCCGTGACACTGCTCGGCATGAACCCGTTCATCGTGACCTTGGCGTCGATGGCGATGGCGCGCGGGCTCGCGTTCATCCTCCCCAACGGAGCGACCCTCTTCGGCTTCGACGACAGCTTCGATGCCATCGGGGGAGGGCTCGTGGGCTTCTTCCCCATCGCCGGCATCATCTCGCTGGTGGCTTTGGGGATCGGGGCGTTCGTGCTCGGGAAGACGGTTTTCGGCAGCGAGGTGTATTCGGTCGGCGGGAACCGCGAGGCGGCGGTGATGACCGGCATCCCCGTCCGGCGGACGCTGCTCGCGGTCTACGCGATCTCGGGCGCCCTGGCGGGGCTGGGCGGCATCATCCTGGTAGGCCGGCTCGACTCGGCGCAGCCCATCGCGGCCAACGGCCTGGAACTGAACGCCATCGCTGCGGTGGTGATCGGTGGCGCCTCGCTGTTCGGCGGGCGCGGCTCGATGCTGGGCACCATCCTGGGCGTCCTG
Organism: uncultured Lichenihabitans sp.; assembly: GCA_964252585.1. Classification (GTDB taxonomy): domain Bacteria; phylum Pseudomonadota; class Alphaproteobacteria; order Rhizobiales; family Beijerinckiaceae; genus Lichenihabitans. The sequence continues at coordinate 8,551 of CAXUOD010000166.1, forward strand.
CTGATCGGCGTCATCAACAACGGGCTGACGCTGCACAATGTCGAGCCCTTCTGGGTGCAGTTCATCCAGGGCGCGGTGATCTTCCTCGCGGTTCTGTTCGACTCCCTCAACAACAAGCGCAAGGCCGCGTCCTGACTGCGACGCTCCGAACAGTTCATTGCGCTCGGCCGCTGGCCGGCGTCGTGACCCTCCAGCCCTGACGAACAGGAACAGCCATGAAATATAGAACCCTGGGTCGGTCGGGCCTCAAGGTCTCGGTGCTCACGATGGGAACCTTCACGTTCGGTGGTCAGGGCGCTTTCGCCATGACGGGCCGGCAGGGCGTCCCCGAGGCCGAGCGGCTCATCGCGACCTGCATGGAGGGTGGCATCAACCTGTTCGATACGTCCAACATGTATTCGCTCGGCCTGTCCGAGGAGATCCTTGGCGCAGCCCTCGGCGACAAGCGGAACGACGTCCTGATCTCCTCCAAAGCCCGCATGCGCATCGGCGATGGCCCCAACGACGAGGGTGTCTCGCGTTTCCACCTCGTCCGCGAATGCGAGCGGAGTCTGAAGCGGCTGAAACGCGACCATATCGACATCTACTACATGCACGAATGGGACGGCACGACGCCGCTCGAGGAGATGCTCGGGGCGCTCGACACGCTCGTGACGCAGGGCAAGATCCGGTACATCGGGTGTTCGAACTATTCGGGCTGGCACATCATGAAGGCGCTCGGGGTCAGCGACCTCAAGAACTACCCGCGCTTCGTGACCCAGCAGATCCACTACACGCTCGAGGCCCGCGAGGCCGAATACGAACTCCTGCCGATCGCGGTCGACCAGGGGCTCGGCGTCCTGATCTGGAGTCCGCTTGCGGCAGGCCTGCTGTCTGGCGCGCATCGGCGCGGCCAGCCTGCGCCAGCCGGTTCGCGCCAGGCGAAGGGATGGACCGAGCCGCCGATCCGCGACCTGGAGCGCCTCTGGGCCATCGTCGACGCGCTGGTCCGGATCGGCGACGCGCGCGGCGTCTCGGCCGCCCAGATCGCCTTGGCTTGGGTGCTGGAGCGGCCGGGCATCACCTCGGCGGTGGTCGGCGGCGAGAACGAGGCGCAGTTCAGGGACAATATCGCGGCGACTGACCTCGTCCTCACCGACGACGAGCGCAAGACGCTCGACGAGGTCAGCGCAATCCCGATGATCTACCCCTACTGGCACCAGGGACAGTTCGCGCGGGACCGCTTCAGCGAGGCCGACTGGGCGCTCCACACGGGCAACCCCTACGCCCGCTGATCTCCCTCTCCGCGCCGGGCCGCTCCGAGCCCGCGCGCGGGCACCCCCTCAACGAGGCGCTCGCCATGGTCGACCGCATAGGTTTCATCCACACGGTCGGCTTCCTGGTGGAGGCGTTTCGTACCCGCATGCGCCAGCAGCTGCCCGACGTGGACTGCTTCCACATCCTCGACGAAAGCCTGCTGCAGGATCTGCTGCGCGGCCGGCCCGAGGCGGCCGTCTACCGAAGGGTCACCGGACAGGTTCTCGCCGCGGCGGACGCTGGCGCCGATCTGATCGTCATGACCTGCTCGTCGACCTCGCCGGCGGTCGACATCGCCCGCCAGGTCCTGGATCGACCGGTCCTCAAGATCGACGATCCGATGGCCGCCGCGGCCGTGGTCGCCGGCCCGCGGATCGGCCTCCTGTGCACGGCGAGCAGCACGGTCGAGCCGAGCTCGGCGCTGATCCGGTCCCACGCCGCCGGCCAGGGGCGCGAAGCGTCGATCACCCCCATGCTGCAGGCCGCAGCCTATGCGGCCCTGATGAGGGACGATCGCGCGGAGCACGACCGGCTGATCCGGGAGGCGGCCGTCGATGCCGCGAGTTCGTTCGACGTGCTCGTGCTCGCGCAGGCTTCGCTGGCCCATCTGCGTGACGACCTCGCCGCCATCCTCCCCATCCCGGTCCTTGCGAGCCCTCCGCTGCTGATGCAGGCGCTGGTCGAGCGCTGCGCCAAGCCCCCCGTCGCGGCCTGACCCCGGTTCGGCGCGGCGTCACGCGGACGGACCCCTCACCAGAGCTGCAGGCGCGACCGGAGGTCCTCGACCTGGTCGGGCGTGAGCGGGTTGGTCGGCTGGTTGCGCAACAGCAGGAACAGCCGCGCCGTCTCTTCGAGTTCCTCGGTCGCGTACATGGCGTTGTCGAGACTCGTGCCCGCCACTACGGGACCGTGATTGGCCAGCAGAACGGCATGATGGGCGCCGGCGAGCTTGTCGACCTCGAGCGCGAGGCCTTCATCACCCGGCGGGCAGTAGGGGACCATCGGAAGCCGCCCGACCCGCATCACGTAATAGGCGGTCAGAGGCGGTAGGCAGTTGCAGCGGTCGAGCCCCTGCAGGCACGACACCGCGACCGAGTGGGTCGAGTGGAGGTGAAGCACCGCCTGCGCCTCGTGTCGGCGCGCATACATCACGCGGTGGAGGAACGCCTCCTTGGTCGGCTTGTCTCCGTCGACGAGGGTGCCATCCTGGTCGAGACGCGACAGGCGGGCCGGGTCGAGTTCGCCCAGCGAGGCGTTGGTGGGCGTCATCAGCCAGCCACCCTCGGGAAGCCGCACCGATATGTTGCCGGTCGAGCCGAAGGTGAGGCCACGTCGGAACAGGGAGGCGCCGACCGTGCAGATGCGTTCGCGCAAGGCGGCCTCGTTCATGCGAGCTGCGCCCAGGCTTTGAGGAAGAAGTCGGGCGCGCCGAAGTTGCCGGACTTCAAGGCGAGCACCATTTCGGGCCCGTCGAGCGTGCGGGTCCACGGCACGCCGGGATCGATCTCGGGGCCGATCGCCAGCGCCTGCGCGCCGAGCGCATGGACGACGGCGCCGGAGGTTTCGCCGCCGGCCACCAGCAATCGGAAGAACCCGCGCTCGAGCAACCCGCGCGCCGTTTCGGCCAGGACCCCTTCGATCATCGCGCCCGCGGCCTCTCGCCCGAGCCTGGCCTGAGCGTCGCTGACCGTGCCTGGCTCGGCACTGGAATACACGAGGAGCGGCCGGTCATGAGCCTGGGCGTCGACCCAGCCGAGGACCTCCTCGGCCGATTGGCGGCCCGCCGCCAATTGTGCCGCGTCAAGCTGGAAGGACGGCAAGCCCGCTTCGATCGCGACCGCCACCTGTTGGCGTGTGGCGGCCGAGCACGAGCCCGCCAGGATGGCGGCCCGACCGGCCGGGGCGGGACCACGCCGGCCGAGGCGCGATCCTGAGGCGGCCGGGAAGGCGGCGCCGGGAACGGACGGCGCCGCGGCCGCCGCGTTCAGCACGCCTTAAGGGGTGAGGCGCCATGGT
>CAXUOD010000167.1:0-8747 GCA_964252585.1 uncultured Lichenihabitans sp.
CATGGCGTTGCGCGGCAGGTCTTCCACGAAGAACACCCGCCTCGGCCGCTTGAACCGCGCGAGCCGCTCCGCCAGCGCGGCAAGGATTTCGGCTTCGCCGATCGTCGCGCCGGGTGTCTGAACCACGACACCCGCCACGACCTCGCCGAGGTCGGGGTCCGGCAGGCCGATCACGGCACTTTCCAGCACGCCCGGCAGGCTGTCGATCGCCTCCTCGACCTCGCGCGGGTAGACGTTATAACCGCCCGAAATCACGAGGTCCTTGGCGCGGCCGACGATCGCGAGCGAGCCGGTGGCGTCGAAGCTGCCGAGGTCGCCCGAAACGAAGAAGCCGTCCGCCGTGAACTCCGCCGCGGTCTTCTCCGGGTTCCGCCAATAGCCCTTGAACACGTTGGGGCCGCGGATCTCGATCATGCCGGTCTCGCCCGACGGCAGCGGCGCGCCGGTCTCGCGGTCCGTCACCCGCACCGCGACGCCGGGCAGCGGCGGCCCGACGCGGCCGGGCACGCGCGACCCCTCGTAGGGGTTCGAGGTGTTCATGTTGGTCTCGGTCATGCCGTAGCGTTCGAGGATCGCGTGGCCGGTGAGCCGCGTGAAGGTCTCGTGCGTCTCGGGCAGGAGCGGCGCCGAGCCCGAGGTGAAGAGCCGGATCCCGCGCGCCGCCTCCGCCAGCCCCGGTTCGGCAAGCAGGCGGACGTAGAGGGTCGGCACACCCATCATGGTCGAGACCCGCGGCAGCAGTCCCACGACCGCCTTGGCGTCGAAGCGCGGCAGGAACAGCATCGCGGCGCCCGCCGCCATGACCGTGTTGGTCGCGACGAACAGGCCGTGCGTGTGGAAGATCGGCAGCACGTGCAGCAGCACGTCGTCCCGCGTGAAGCGCCAGGCGTCGCGGAGCGTCAGCGCGTTCGAGAGCAGGTTGTCGTGCGTCAGCATCGCGCCCTTGGAGCGACCCGTGGTGCCGGAGGTGTAGAGGATGGCGGCGAGGTCGTCGGGCGCCCGCGGACGATCCTCGAAGGACGCGTCGCAGCCGGCCGCGGCTTCGGCGAGCGACCCTTCGCCCGCGGCGCCGAGCGTTTCGACGCGCAGTCCGCCGGGGACCGTCGCGAGATCGGCGAGCCCAGCCTGCCGGGCCGGATCGACGACGAGGAGCCGCGGCTCGGCATCGGCGATGAAATAGTCGAGCTCGGTCCGCGTATAGGCGGTGTTGAGCGGCAGGAAGATCGCACCGGCCCGCACGCAGCCGAGATAGAGCGCGAGCGCCGCGACGCTCTTCTCGACCTGGACGGCGACCCGATCGCCGGGCACGACGCCGATGTTGTCGAGCGCCCCGGCGAACCGCCCCGCGAGCGCGGCGAAGTCGCCGTAGGTGAGGACGCCGCCGTCGCTTGCTTCGAGGAAGGTTCGGCCCGGGTCGATCGCGCCAAGGAGCCCCGAGACGAGATGGTTCGACATGGATCCCCCTGGGCGACTTGCCGCGCCATCTGATTCAGGCCATACCCGGGTAGCGGCGGCAAGGGAACCCGTTTTGGGCTCCCAAGGCATCGGGGATCGACGGGATCGGGCACCCGAGCGTCGCTCGGGGCGTCCATGGTGCGATCCGTCGATCGGGATCGATCGATGGGGCTTGATGTCGTCCGCGATCCCGTGCCGACTTCGCTTAGGACCTGCGCCGCGGAGGACGACATGACCCAAGATCAGGACCAAGCCGGAGCGGAGCATCCCACTCGACTCATCGATGCGAAGATCGCTTCGCTAGGCGATTGGAGAGGCACGACCTTGGCGCGCCTGCGGGCATGGATCCGGCAGGCCGACCCCGATGTCGTCGAGGCGGTGAAGTGGAGAAAGCCGTCCAACATGTCCGGCGTACCCGTGTGGGAGCACGCCGGCATCATCTGCACCGGCGAAACCTACAAGTCCTATGTCAAGCTGACCTTCGCCAGGGGTGCCTCGCTTCCGGACCCGTCGGGCCTCTTCAACGCCAGCCTCGAGGGCAACGCGCGACGCGCCATCGATATCCGCGAGCATGACGCGCTCGACGAGGAGGCGTTCAAGGCGATCGTTCGCGCCGCCGTGTCGCAGAACCTGGCGCGGACGCGAGGCTAGTTCAGCCGATCTTCTTGAGCTTGCTCACGTCGACGGTACCGCTCTGGTCCGTGAAACTCGGGGACCCGCCGTCGCCGTTGGCCTGCGACACACCCTGGATCTTGTGGTCGCCGCTGTCGTAGGTCGAGAGCTTTCCGTCCTTTTCGATCAACAGCCGCTTCTTGTCGCCGAAGAAGGCATAGCGCATGTCGTTCTGCGAGCCGCTGGTCGAAGGCTGGCCGAGATCTTTGGGCCACCAGGCGTCCTCGCCTTTCATCGGCTTCATGGGTTCCATGGGCTTCATGGGTTCCATCGGCTTCATCGGTTCCATTGTCGGCTCCTCATCTGCATCGAACGTCGTCGTCCTCGCGGCCAACGCGCAGGGCGCCATAGGTTTCCGCCGCGGGCGCGGGGGGTAATCAGCCCTGCGAAAGCCGCGCGGCCGTATCGGCCGCTCCCATCTTCTCCGCCAGGTCCCGTGCCGTGAGCCCGGCAGCGTCCCGCGCCTCGGGGTCGCCACCTCGGGCCAGCAGAAGGTCCACGATGTCGGTGCGGTTGAACATCGCCGCCATCATCAGGGCGGTCTTGCCGTCGGGGCCGCATCCGTCGGTCTCGGCCCCATGGTCCAGCATGGTCTCGATGACCGAGCCGTAGCCCTTGAAAGCCGCTGCCGCGAGCGGCACCTGCCCGCGGTCGTTCGCCAGGGTGGGATCCCCGCCATGGGTCATGAGGGCCCGGACGGCGTCGAGATGGCCGTGATAGGCGGCCAACATGAGCAGGCTGTCGCCCTTGTCGTTGATGAGGTTGGCGGGCAGCCCCGCCGTCAGGAGTTCCTCGAGTTCGGGGGCATGGCCGAGGCGCGCGAGCTGGAAGATCTTGCCCGCGAAGGCGATCGTATCCTCGTCGAGCTCGGGACGGCCGGCTGAGGTATCGGTCATGGTGTCGCTCCGCGGAATGAACGTCGGGTACAAGTAGTGACGGCTCGCACCGACGACCAGCGATCCCGCAGGGCGGACTCGTTCGGAAACCGGGACTCCGTTCCGGCCGAGAGGGAGGGTGGCGGCGTTCGTGCAAATAGGAGAAGGATGATGGCGCAAGCTTTCGGAGAGCGACAGGTTTGATTGATGTGCTGGCGACCGAGCCGCTTCTCTCGGTGACGGATCTCGCGGTGGGGTTCACCCAGGGTGGGACGACCACGCGGGCGGTCGACGGTGTGTCGTTCGCGCTGAAACGCGGCGGCACGTTGGCGCTGGTCGGCGAGTCGGGTTCGGGCAAATCCGTCACCGCCATGTCGATCGCCCGCCTGCTCGAGGTCTCGGGCGCCGAGGTGCTGGGCGGCCGCATCCTGTTCGGCGGCCGCGACCTCCTGCGGACGTCCGAAGCCGACATGCGGAATATCCGCGGCCGCGCCATCACCATGGTGTTCCAGGAACCCATGACGTCGCTGAACCCGCTCCACACGATCGAGCGACAGGTCGGGGAGATCCTGGCGCTGCACGGCCGGATCGGCGGCGACAAGCTGCGGGATCGCGTCGTCGCGCTGCTCACCGACGTCGGCATCCCCGATCCCGCGTCGCGCCTCGGTGCCTTCCCGCATCAGCTGTCGGGCGGCCAGCGGCAGCGCGTCATGATCGCCATGGCGCTCGCCAACCGGCCGGACCTTCTCATCGCCGACGAGCCCACGACCGCGCTCGACGTCACGGTCCAGGCGCAGATCCTCCGCCTGCTCAAGGACCTCCAGGCGAAGCTCGGGATGGCGATGCTGTTCATCACGCACGATCTCGGCATCGTGCGCCGTATCGCCGACGATGTCGCTGTGATGCAGAAGGGTCGTATCGTCGAGGCCGGACCCGTCGAAGACATCTTCCGCAACCCGCAGCATCCTTACACGCAGATGCTGCTCGCGGCCGAGCCCAAAGGGGCACCCCCCGCCGCCGATCCCTCGGCGAAGTCGATCCTGAAGGCCGAGGACCTGAAGGTCTGGTTTCCGATCAAGAAAGGCTTCCTGCGCCGCACGGTCGGCTACGTGAAGGCCGTCGACGGGATCTCGCTCGACGTCCGCGAGGGCCAGACCGTCGGGGTCGTGGGCGAATCGGGTTCGGGCAAGACCACGCTGGGCCTAGCCATCCTTCGGCTGATCCGCTCCGAAGGACCCGTGAGCTACCTCGGCCGGCGGATCGACGGGCTCGACACCGCGGCGCTGCGGCCCCTGCGCCGCGACCTCCAGGTCGTTTTCCAGGACCCCTACGGGTCCCTGTCGCCGCGTCTCTCCGTGGCCGAGATCGTCGAGGAGGGGCTCACGGTCCAGCGCCGGCTGCCCTATGCCGAGCGGCGCGAGATCGTGGCCCGGGCGCTGGCCGATACCGGCCTCGACCCTGCCGCCATGGACCGCTATCCGCACGAGTTCTCCGGCGGGCAGCGCCAGCGGATCGCCATCGCGCGCGCCATGGTGCTGCAACCGAAGCTCGTCGTGCTGGACGAGCCGACGTCGGCGCTCGACATGTCGGTCCAGGCCCAGATCGTCGATCTCCTGCGCGACCTGCAGCTCCGGCGCGGCCTCGCCTACCTGTTCATCAGCCATGACCTCAAGGTGGTCCGGGCGCTGGCGGCCGAAATCATCGTCATGCGCAACGGACGCGTGGTCGAGGTCGGTCCGGCAGCCGACGTCTTCGCGTCGCCGCAGTCCGACTACACGAGGGCGCTCTTCGCCGCGGCGTTCAGGATCGAAGCCAGCCAGGATCCGGCCGTGGTGGCGCAATAGAGATGGGGCGGGGCATCCTCCTGGTCCTCGATTCGCTCGGCATCGGAGCCTCGGCCGATGCTCTCGCCTACGGCGACATCGGGGCCGACACGCTGGGCCACATCGCGCTCGCCTGCGCCGCCGGCCGCGCCGACCGGGCCGGATTGAGGTCAGGCGTGCTGGCCTTGCCGCATCTCGATGCCCTGGGGCTCGGGGCCGCGGCCGAGGCAGCATCGGGCCGCGTGCCGCCCGGTCTGACGGGGGCACGCCAGGGCACGACGCGGAGCGCCTGGGGGTTCGCCCAGGAGGTCTCGGCCGGCAAGGACACGCCCTCCGGCCACTGGGAACTCGCCGGCACGCCGGTCCCGTTGCCCTGGGGCTATTTTCCGAACGTCGAGCCCTGTTTCCCGCCCGACCTCGTGGCGAGCCTCATGAACGAAGCCGGGCTCGACGGCATCCTCGGCGACCGGCACGGCTCGGGCACCGCCATGATCGACGCGTTCGGCGAGGGCCACCTCCGGACGGGCCGCCCCATCTGCTACACCTCGGCCGATTCCGTGTTCCAGATCGCGGCTCACGAGGAGGTGTTCGGGCTCGATCGACTTTACGCCCTTTGCGTCATCGCACGAGCGCTCTGCGATCCCCTTCGCATCGGGCGCGTCATCGCGCGTCCCTTCGTGGGCACCGACCGGGCCACGTTCCGGCGCACGCACCATCGCCGCGACTATGCGGTTGAACCGCCGCAAGGAACGCTCCTCGACCGGGCCGCGGAGGACCGGCGCCCGATCGTCACCATCGGCAAGACGGGCGATATCTTCGCCCATCGCAACACCGGCGACGAACGCCACGGCGCCGGCAACGACGCGAACCTCGACCACCTGCTCGACGCGCTTCGGACCCTGCCGGACGGGGGATTGATCGTCGGCAATCTCGTCGATTTCGACAGCGAATACGGGCATCGCCGCGATGTCGCAGGCTATGCGGCGTGCCTCGAGCGGTTCGACGCGCGCCTTCCCGAGGTGCTGGCGGCGGTGCGATCGCGCGATCTCCTGGTCATCACGGCCGACCACGGCAACGATCCGACGTTCCGCGGCACCGACCATACGCGGGAGCATGTGCCGATCCTGGCGCTTGGGGCAGGGAGGGGCGGTCCGCTCGGCCGTCGCGCGAGTTTCGCCGACGTCGGCGCGACTCTGGCGCATCATCTCGGCCTCGCCGCACCTCCGACCGGGCGGTCCTGGCTTTAGCGACAGTTTCGTTCGTGCGAGGAGCGAAGCGACGAAGCAAACCAGCGCGCGGCCCAAGGTGAAGCCGGGTCCCGCCACGCTCCGCTCGCGGTCGCTCGCGATGACGTTTGGTGGTGGCGCCAAGCGTCTTTCGGCCAGCTCCGCAACCGACGGCAGCACACCGGAACTCCGGTCGCCAATCGGCCGTTCTTCAGCCAACAGGAGAACAACACGATGCCTATGGGAGACGCACTCGCACCGACGCCCGCACCGCAGACCGCCGCGGACGGTTTGGCCGGCACCGCGCCGGTTGCCATCGACGAGACCGATCGGCTGATCGCGTCCGACAAGGTCGAAGGTACGGAGGTTTTCAGCCGATCCGGCGACCGGATCGGCAGCATCTATAATTTCATGGTCGACAAGGTGACCGGGCAGGTGTCCTACGTGGTCATGTCGTTCGGCGGCTTCCTGGGCTTGGGCGAACGATTCTATCCCTTGCCCTGGAAGATCCTGACCTTTGACCCGCAACGGGGCGGCTACGTGATCGACATCGATCGCGAGCAACTCGAGCGGGCGCCGAGCTACGCCGCGGGCGAGGATCCCTGGAGCGATCCGGAGCGCCGCCGCAACATCTTCGGCTTGGACGGCTTCAATTACGGATTGTGAGGTCGATCGATGTTGTCCCTCCGCGTGAACCTGGCCGCGGCAATGCTCTGCCTCCTTGCAGCCTCAGCCGCGGCGCAGTCGACGGACGCCGCTCAGCCTCCCAAGACCGATCTGGATGCCATGGGCGGCAGCCTGAGCGACAAGCTGAAGGCAACGGGAGGCGAGATCCGCCCCGAGGGCGACATCGACCCCGCGATGCACAAGCAGGCGCCCCCGGTCGGCAAGACGCCGGTGATACCCCCGCCGAGCGGGAAGGGCACCGGGACGGGCGGGTTGTACTAGACCCGGGCTGCGATGGCGGCTCGAGTTCACGGGAAGACCATGCCTCGACTGAAGGCACCTGGGCTCGAGAAGCGAAATCCAGCCCACGCCCGCGAGCGGAGGAGCCGTTTCGGCGTCGCTTGAAGGAAGATTACAACTCGGGGCAACAAGTCGACCTAGGCCCGTTTACTCTCATGTCGCGGCATCCTATCGTCGCATGCAAGCGCCCGCTTCAGACGGGTCCGCACCGGGGAGGTTCCCTTGTCCATGCTGCGCCTGCTGCCTTTCGCAGCCCTCGTGCTGCCGCTCGCGGCCGGAGCCGCCTTCGCGGCCGAGCCGATCAGGATCGGGGTCATTGCCGAGAACTCCGCCATCAGCGGCATCGCCATCCCCAATGCGGCGATGATCGCGGCCGACGAGATCAATGCCGCAGGCGGCATAGACGGCCGCAAGATCGAAATCATCGCCTATGACGACCACAACTCGGCTGCCGACGCGGTGCGGGCGCTCCAGCGCTTGGCCTCGCAGGACAAGGTCGAAGCCGTGATCGCCACCTACACGAGCGAGGTCGCGCTGGCGCTCGAGCCCTGGGCCGGGCGGCTGAAGCTGCCCATCATCACGCCGGGCGCCGCGTCGGACGAGATCACCAAACGCGTCCACGACAACTACGCCGCGCTGAAATACGTCTTCCAAGGCTATTTCGCGTCGTCGTTCCTGTCGCAGTCGGTGTGCGATTCCGCCAAGGACCTGCTCGTCGATCAGTTTCACATGAAGACGGCGGCGATCTTCTCGGAAGACGCGGCCTGGACGGTGCCGCTCGACGCCACCTACGAGGCCTGCCTGCCCAAGGCCGGCCTCAAGGTCCTCGACACGATCCGCATGTCGCCCGACACGACCGATTTCACGCCGATCTACAACGGCCTCGAGGCCAAGAAACCGGACGTGCTGATCGCCGGGATCAGTCACGTGGGCGTACAGCCCGTGACGCAGTGGGCCAGCCAGCAGGTGCCGATCCCGATGTACGGCGTCGTCTCGCAGGCGACATCCACGACCTTCTGGAAGGACACCAACGGCGCCACGGAAGGCGTCGTGCTCCAGAACATGGCGGTCGAGTCGGTGCCGACCACCGCCAAGACGGTACCGTTCGCGACCGCCTACATCAAGCGCTACGGCATCTCGCCCGCCTATCCGGGCTATGGCGCCTACGACCAGGTCTACTACATCGCCGACGCGATCCGCCGCGCCGGCAGCAACGATCCCGACAAGATCGTGGACGCGTTGGAGAAGACCGACTGGATCGGCACCGTCGGCCACATCAGGTTCTACGGCAAGGACGACTCGCACACGCACGGCATGGTCTACGGACCCGACGCCGTGAGCGGGCTCTTCGTCCAGTGGCAGAACGGCAAGATGGTCCCGGTCTGGCCGAAGGCGGTGGCGGGCGACAACGCCCTGAAGTTCCCGGCCTTCCTCAAGGTCGCGAACTGATCGGGTCGAGCCCGCCCGAGCGCGGCCCGTGCTGACGCTGCAGATCCTCATCGACGGCTTCGCCATCAGCGCGCTCTACGGGCTCGGCGCGGTCGGCTTTACGCTGATCTTCGGTGTATCGGGCGTCCTCAACCTCAGCCACGGCGCCCTCATGGTGACGGCCGCCACCGTCGCCTGGGCGGTGGCGGAGCGGGCCGGTGCCTATGGCGGGGCGCTCGCGGGGCTCGCGAGCGAGGTCGTCGCGGTCTCGCCCGTGACGAAGCACTCGGTGCCGAAGATCA
>CAXUOD010000167.1:8757-11690 GCA_964252585.1 uncultured Lichenihabitans sp.
GGGGCCGGCCGCCCCGGGGGCGGGGGGGGGGGCGGTGGGGGCGGGGGCCTATGGGGGGGCGCGCGGGGGGCGCGCGCGGGCCGTGGCTCTGGCCTTCGCGACCTACGCCGTCGTGGTGCGGCCGATCCAGCGCTCGCGGGCCATCCCGGCCGAGGAGACCGAACTCTTCGTGCTCACCGGCACGCTGCTGTGGGGCATCATGATCCAGGTGGTGATCGCCTACCTGACCACCACGAGTCCCCATACGGTGCGGCCCCTCATCACCGGGGTGACGGACATCGGCGGGGTCCGCACCCCGACCAACGAAATCCTCACGGCCGTGTTGTGCTGGGGCGCGCTCGGCGCGCTCACCGTGCTGATCGACCGCACGCGCGCCGGCAAGGCGCTGCTCGCGGCCTCCGACAACCCGCGCGGACTCACCCTGCTCGGCTTCGAGCTCGGCCGGGTCTATCTCCTGGTCTGGGCCATCTACGGCGTTCTGGTCGGGGTCGCGGGCGTGCTGCTCGGTGCCTTCCTGGGCGCCTCCTCCGACAACGTCGGCAGCCTGACCGCCAGCGCCTTCTCGATCGTGGTGCTGGGTGGGCTCGGCAGTGTGCCGGGGTCGCTGTTGGCCGCCTATTGCATCGGCTATCTCGAGACCGTCACGGCTTATCTCGTGTCCCCGTCGCTCCGCAACATCCCGGCGCTGATGCTGCTCGTCGCCGTGGTGTGGGTGAGACCTCAGGGCTTTCTGGGGCGGCGATGATGGGACGCGACGCCCGGCGGCCGCCTGCGTTCGGACAGGCGACGAGATGAGATCCCTCACCCGCTCGCGACTGTTCTGGGGCAGCCTCGCCGCCCTGGCCATCGCGGCCGCGTTCCCGCTCGTCGGCGGCTCCTACGCGATCGGCGTGCTGATCCCCGCATTCTACTTCGCGGTCTTCGCCATGAGCTGGGACCTGTTGTTCGGCTTTGCGGGCGAAGTCAACTTCGGACCGACCTTTCTCATCGGGCTCGGCGCCTACGGGGCCGGCATCGTCGATGCGCGCTACAACATCGGCATCCCGCTGTCGGTCGCCTTCGGAACGCTGGTCGCCGTGGTGGGCGGCGTGCTCCTGGCCCTGCCGGCGCTGCGGCTGTCGGGTCCGTATTTCGGGCTCATCACCCTGGTCGCGGTGCTGCTGCTCCAGCAGATGGTGACGGTCTTCGCCGATCTCAGCGGCGGCGAGATCGGCCTGTCGCTGCCCGATGTGCTCTCGATCGACGACCGCACCAACTACTACTTCGCCCTGGGCTTCCTGACTCTGAGCGGTGCCGTGCTGTTCGGTTTGTCGCGGTCCCCGGCCGGGCTGATCCTCCAGGCCTGCGGCCAGGACCCGGTGGAGGCCCAGGCGCTCGGCTTCAACGTGTCCAAGCACAAGCTCGCGGCCTTCGTGGTGTCGGCCTTCTTCTCGGGCCTCGCGGGCGCGCTGCTCGTCTTCTACTACGGCACGGCCTCGCCCGGCACGTTCATCGACATCGCGGTCGGCGTGCAGATCATCATCGCGGCCGTGCTGGGCGGCCGGCGCACCATCGTCGGCGCGGTGCTGGGTGCCGTGTTCCTCGTCGTAGCGGGCGAGGTCCTGCGTCCCTTGGGGCAATTGTCGACGTTGGTCGTGTCGGGCGTCGCGCTGGTCGTGATCCTGCTCGCGCCGGCCGGCTTCCTCGGCACCCTGCTCCACCGCCGGGGAGCCGCATGACGCAGGTCCGCGCCGTGGGAGACACCGGGACCGCGATCGCCGCGGCCGCGCCGATGCTGGAGGTGACGGGCCTCACCAAGCGCTTCGGCGGGCTCGTGGCGGTGCGCGACATGCGCCTGTCGATCCGCTCGGGCGAGATCGTCGGGCTGATCGGGCCCAACGGCTCCGGCAAGTCGACCGTGATGAAGCTCGTCATGGGCATCCTGCGACCCGACGCCGGCCGCGTCGTGGTGGACGGCGTCGACGTCGCAGGCTGGCCGAGCCACCGCGTGGCGCGCCACGGCGTCGGCCTGGTGTTCCAGCATTCCCGGCCGCTCCACCGTCAGACGGTGGGCGAGAACATCACCCTCGCGCTGCTGCCCGATTCCCTGCTGCGGCTCGCTGCCGATCCCGACGTCGAGCGACGGGCGCGCGCCATCGCGGAGCGCGTGGGTCTCGGGGCCGTATTCGACCGGAGGCCCGCCACCCTGCCGTTCGCGGACCTTCGCCGGCTGGAGCTCGCCAAGGCCATCGCGCGCGATCCCAAGGTGGTGCTGGTCGACGAGCCCTTCGCCGGGCTGACGGCAGGCGAAGTGGCGGATTTTTCCGCGCTCATCGCCTCTTTCCGAGCCGACGGCAAGGCGGTCCTGCTCGTCGACCACAACGTCAAGGGCGTGGCGGCACTGGTCGACCGCGCGCTCGCCATGTACCTCGGCGCCTTCGTGGCGGAGGGAACGGCCGCACAGGTGATGGCCGATCCGACGGTGCGTTCGGTCTACCTCGGAGGCGCTATCCAGGCCTCGGCGCGGCGCGACGCAGGCTCGGGGATGGCGCGAAAGCGGCTGCTCGAGGTCGAGGGCCTCTCGGTGTTCTACGGCAAGGCCCAGGCGCTCGAGCGCGTGTCGCTGCGGGTCGACGATGGCGAGTTCGTATCGGTGGTGGGGCTCAACGGCGCCGGCAAGACGACGCTGTTCAACGCCATCTCGGGCCTCGTGCCCTACACCGGCACGGTGTCGTTCGGCGGGGAAGCGCTGGCCGGTCGCAGCGCCGCGCGGGTCGCGCGAGGCGGCATCGTCCAGTGTCCCGAGACACGAGAGCTGTTCAACACGATGAGCGTGCGCGAGAACCTCGACCTCGGCGGCGCCCATCTCAAGAAGGCGGAGCGCGGCAGCCAGCTCGCCTGGCTGCTCGACCTCTTTCCCATCCTGCGCTCCCGTGCCGGGCAAGCGGCCGGCA